>CAMDLY010000064.1 GCA_945902115.1 Lishizhenia tianjinensis
TTTCGTTCAAGCCCTAAGGACAGTCCTCTCTCTAAAAGTTTCTCGTGAACCATTTGAAAGTGAAACATTTCCTCCCTGCAAATCTCTGACATAGCTTGTACAAGATCAGCGTAGAAGGGGTACTGAACGATTATAGAAATTGCATTACTAGCGGCCTTCTGCTCACAAAATGCATGATCGACCAATATTTCCTCTATGTTTCTTTCCACAATATTTACCCATCGAGGGTCAGTAGTCATTTTTAAGCCTAGCATTGTTTTTTAATTATTTGACAAATTTAAATTACAAATTTTCATTTTGTATCTTTGATACATGGGAATTTTCTCCAGAAGACATTTTTTAAAATCTGGTTCATTCTTAGGAGCTGCAGCCTTGATTTTTCCTAAAGCCAATTTAAACAGTTTTGACTTTCGAGAACAAAAAAATTTAATAAAACCAAAAAAACTCGAAAAGGGAGATAAAATTGCAGTCACAGCACCTGGAGGAGCTATTTGGGATCCAAAAGATGTTTTGCAATTTGAACAACTTCTTCGAAATATGGGTTATTCCGTCGTTCTCGGTGAAACCTTATCAAAAAAACATGGGTATTTAGCCGGAACGGATGAGGAAAGATCACGTGAACTAATGTCCTTTTTCACCGATAAAACCATCGATGGAATCATAGCCATGCGCGGAGGGTGGGGCTGTGCACGTTTACTAGAAAAACTAGACTACTCTGTAATACAATCTAATCCAAAAGTTTTAATGGGATTCAGTGATATTTCTAGCTTGCTTAATGCTGTATATATCAAGTCAGGATTGGTAACTTTTCATGGCCTGGTTGGTCTTAATACTTGGAATGAATTTTCTACTTCCATTTTTAACCGTGTTGTATGCGATGGCGAAAAATGTTCGTTCTCAATTGAAAACTCCTTAAAAAAAGATTTTATAACCATAAATGGAGGTCAGGGAAAAGGCAAACTATTTGGCGGAAATTTATCAGTCATTAGCAGCATCCTTGGGACTCCTTATTTCGAATTGCCTGAAAATTCTATTCTGTTTTTAGAAGAAGCCAATGAAGAACCTTATGTTGTTGATCGACTTCTTACACATCTTAAATTGGCAGGTATATATGAGAAACTAAATGGCGTTATTTTCGGACATTGTTCGAGATGTTTGGCTGAGAATCCAGAACAATCCATGCCAACAATTGATGTCATTCGAGAGCATTTTTCATCTTTGAAAATCCCTGTAAGTTATGGATCTCCCATTGGTCATGTTGCCAATAAATGGACCTTGCCAATCGGAATTGATGTCGAAATGGATGCGGAAACAGGAACTTTGGTCCTTCTAGAATCTGCAGTATATTAGAACTTAAGTCAGAATGATTTTACTTTTAATGAAATTCCTTTTTAACTTACCGGTGGATTTTATTGTAAACTTTTTAAAAAAGTGCCATTGAAATTCCTGCAACTGTTAAGCGCAATCCTCCTAATACTAATATTCATGGGTCTCGAATCAGGAAATTTGTAGAATTAGATTATAAAATATTACTATTAAAATTTTAAATGCTTTACGGAGATCCCTGTATTTTGAAGTTCCTTTAATGAATCTATTCCGATACGAAGGTGGTCTGATAAAAATTCGGCTGTCACTTTTTGATCACTAATTTCAGTTTTTACACCATCGGGAATCATAGGCTGGTCGCTGACAAGAAGCAACGCTCCCACTGGGATTTCATTATAAAATGCTACGCTAAATATGGTTGCCGTTTCCATGTCGATAGCCATAACTCGTATTTTTCTTAAATACTCTTTGAATTGATCATCGTGCTCCCAAACTCTTCGATTGGTTGAATATACTGTTCCTGTCCAATAATCGAGTCCCTTCAATCGAATCGTGTCCGAAATGGCTTTTTGCAAATTAAAAGAAGGCAAGGCTGGAACTTCCTCAGGAAAATAATCATTTGAAGTTCCTTCGCCACGAATAGCGGCAATAGGTAATATGAGGTCACCTATTTCATTTTTCTTCTTTAAACCTCCGCACTTTCCCAAAAATAAAGCGGCTTTCGGTTCGATTGCCGTTAATAAATCCATAATAGTCGCAGCCATGGGGCTTCCCATACTAAAATTTATGATGGTTATTCCATCGCTCGTAGCCGTTTGCATCGGATGGTTCAAACCCTCAATCTCGATATTGTGCCACTCAGCAAACTGATTTACATATCCAATGAAGTTGGTCAATAAAATATATTTGCCGAATTCCTCTAATTTCTTACCCGTATAACGTGGAAGCCAATTCCGTACAATTTCTTCTTTGGTTTTCATAATCTATTTAATATAAAGGTACGGATTCAACGGTATATTCAGCGTTCTATTATTTTTTTTCAAAAACAGAAAGCCTAGTTTTAAGATCGCCGCCTAATATTTTAACCATATAAGGTACGCAATCTTTTTTATAGCCTAACATAAGGTAATACTTTTAACAAAAATAGAAAATTCGCAGATTTAGTTCAACTTTTGTATCTTTGGGACTCATTGAATTTAATGCAAAAAGCAGAACAAAAAGAAGGAATCAAACAAGTGGATAAAACCCTACTCAAGAGAGCCTATGAACTCATGTTTACTGCCAAGACGATGGCTGAAAAATACGAGGCAAATAAGGAGGTCACGGCAAAATATGTGCATGCAACCTCCCGCGGACATGAAGCAATTCAATTAGCGGTTGGAATGCAATTAAAACCTCAAGATTGGGTTTCACCTTATTACCGCGACGACAGCATTCTTCTAGGTATTGGTATCTCGCCGTATGAACTCATGTTGCAGGTTTTTGCAAAGAAAGATGATCCTTTTTCTGGTGGTAGAACATATTATGCTCACCCTTCCTTAAATCGTGAAGACAAACCTAAAATCATTCACCAATCCTCCGCAACAGGAATGCAGGCTATACCCACGACAGGAATAGCGATGGGTATACAATACAAAGAAAAACAAGGGCTTAATACATATGCTGATTGGAAGGATGCACCGGTAGTGGTATGTTCTCTCGGCGATGCCTCTTGTACCGAAGGAGAAGTTTCTGAAGCTTTTCAAATGGCTGCCTTAAAGCAATTTCCAATCGTTTATTTAGTTCAAGACAATGAATGGGATATATCGGCAAATGCCGAGGAAATTAGAGCGCAAGATATTTCTCATTATGCTAAAGGCTTCAAAGGAATTGAATTAAGGAGTATTGATGGAAGCGATTTTGTTGAGTCATACACTTGCATTCAAGAAGTTTTTGAGCTCGTTAGAAAAGAAAGGAGACCTTTTATTATTCATGCAAAAGTTCCTTTACTTGGACACCACACTTCTGGGGTTCGAAAGGAATGGTACCGCGATGATTTAGAGGAAGCTTCAAAAAACGACCCGTATCCGAAATTAAAAACCTTGCTAGAGAATGAAAAAACATCTCTGGCTGAGTTTATTAATGTGGAAGCTGAGGTGAGAAAACTCGTAGACGCTTCCTATGAAAAAGCAATAACGGCTGAAGATCCAGACCTTTCGAGTATTACCGATTTCATCTTTGCTCCTACCCCTATAACTGAAGAAAAAGGAGAAAGAGAACCAAAAGGAAAAAAGAAAACTGTAATGGTAGACTCAGCACTCTTCGCAGTGCGAGAAATAATGCAGAAACATCCCGAATCATTAGTATATGGGCAGGATGTAGGAGGAAGATTAGGCGGAGTATTTAGAGAGGCGGCAACATTGGCACAAACCTTTGGTGATGATCGCGTATTCAATACCCCAATTCAAGAAGCCTTTATCATTGGTTCGACAGTAGGAATGTCCGCTGTAGGATTGAAGCCAATTGTTGAAGTACAATTTGCAGATTACATATGGCCCGGACTAAACCAACTTTTCACAGAGGTTTCAAGATCCTACTACTTGTCAAATGGCAAGTGGCCAGTAAGTTGTGTGATTCGCGTACCCATTGGGGCATATGGATCTGGCGGACCTTACCATTCCTCTAGTGTAGAATCAGTACTTGCAAATATCAGAGGTATTAAAGTGGTTTATCCATCAACAGGAGCTGATTTAAAAGGGTTGCTAAAAGCCGCGTATTACGATCCAAATCCAGTGGTTATCTTAGAACACAAAGGGTTGTATTGGTCTAAAATTCCAGGGACTGAAGGGGCTATGTCCATTGAACCAGATGAAGACTATATCATCCCGATAGGAAAAGCACGAACTGTTCTGAAATCTGATGAGGTATTTGTATTATCAGGACGATCAGTTGGAATTATCACTTATGGCCGAGGTGTTTATTGGTCATTGGAGGCTGAAAAAAACTTTGATGGACAAGTTGAAATACTAGATCTAAGAAGTATCAATCCATTGGATCATGAGGCCATGAATTCGTTATGCCAAAAACACGGCAGAATTATTATCGTTACAGAAGAATCTGTTGAGTGTTCTTTTTCTCTTGGGTTGGCAGGAAGACTCCAGCGCGATAATTTTTCTTCCTTAGATGCTCCAATAGCAATTGTTGGATCGGTTGATACGCCAGCTATTCCATTGAACTCTGAACTAGAAGCAGCGCTTTTGACTAATTCAGCACGTGTTACTTTAGCAATAAATGATGTATTTTCGTTTTAGTCATATGCAACGTATACTCAAAAAGATTAGTCTGAATAATTATTATGATTGAAATATGAAATTACATTTTGTTATTCTTCTTCTATTTTTTGGTTTCCAACTAAATGCTCAATCTATTTGCAATCCAATAGGGAATCTAGCAGTTTTCTCTAATTACGACGGTGGTATTCTCACGATTAATGTAGATCAAAATATTCCGAATCTTAAAATTGGAATTTGTACTTATGAGCCTATTCAGGTTTCTTTTACTGGTGCATTCGTTGGAAATATAACACAGGTTATTTACGCTGGAATGAATTCTAACCAAAACAATGATAATTGTGGTTTAGGAAATTTCCCGACCTCTATAACAGGCGTGCCGCTGGGAATAGTTACGATTAATCCACCTATGAGCCCTCCTCCGGTTGGGTATACGCCGGCGCATGGAAATGGTGCAGGACCTTGGGGTAGTGCGATGATTGGGGCTGCAGGTCTGTGTGATACAACAACAAATTCAGGTGGTGTAAATACTCCCGATGAAATAGTTTATTATTTTCTTCAGCAAACGGGAGGCACTTTGATATTTCACAAAACGCAGTACAATTGTTGGATTAATGAAACACTCGATATCTCAGCAGGAGGCAATTGCTGCATACTACCTCCAACATCCAATCCTGGTTGTTCTTTAGCAGGAAGCGTAAGTGTGGTTCCAAATTCTGTATGTGAACCATGTTTTTACAGCGGACCACCCATTTTAATTAACGAATTGATGATATCTCCTACTGTAAATGATGGGTCGATATCAGGACCTGGACCAAATGGCGGAAGAGGGGAATGGATAGAACTATACAACCCAGATTTGTGCGACAGTGTTGATATCTCTTGCTATTACCTTGGTAACTACACCGCTGAAGGTACCGGAGGATTTAGACTGCCTACCGGAACAATTATACCGCCAAATGGATTTTGTATGGTAAGAGGGTTCAATGCTGCACCTGTGCCGAGCAATCTTCTCCTTCAGAATGGAGGAAACGTTATGGAAGTAATAGTTCCAAGTGAGATAAACTTAGCAGGTATTTGTTGCAGCGGTACAAGGGTATGGTTTCCTAATGCAGGTGGTTGGTTTGCATTTTATGATGCGACTGGAAATCCGGTTGACGCTGTGCGTTGGGGCCCAGGGAATACCGCTTCATTAAATGGTCAACCATGCGTATCTTCAATCGGAGGATGTTCAAATACTTCCAGTTTACTCAGCTATAATTCAATCCCCAATGATCTGAAATTTTATGCGAGTCCTGCAGATGGTGGGACGCATTTTGGTCAGACCATTCGCCGTTTTCCCGACGGTGGAGCGTGGTCAGGAGTTGGTCCACCGACCTATGCCATTTGTAACGATCCATTGAATTGTCTGACAGGTTCTTTGATTGGTTATTGCAATGGCCAAGGTACCGCAGATGTAACAGGAGGAACGGCACCTTTCAACTTTCAATGGGACGATGATTTAAACCAAACGACACAAACTGCAACCAATTTATGCGAAGGAACATATCATGTTACCGTAACAGATGCCAATAACTGTCAAGAAACTTATACAGTCAACGTGGTTACAAATCCATTTGATTTATCTGCCAATATAGTTCAACCGGGATGTCTTCTATCTAACGGATCCATTTCTATAGATCCATTTGACGCCTCTTACACCTATACTTGGTCCCCAAATGTATCGACAACAAATAGTGCAAGTAATTTAGCTCAAGGATCCTATCAAATTACAATTACACAGTTGAATTGCACCTATGATACAACTATCGTTCTTCAAAATCCTGTTCCTTTTGAAACCATTTTTCAGCTTACTCAAACCACATGTGGAGAAAATAATGGGTCGATTCTAGTTGACAATACACCTAACAGTGCTATCTATTCTTACACGTGGACACCTGCCATTTCAATAACAAACAGTGCCACAAATTTAGCGCCTGGTGATTACCAAGTAAGCATTTCTGATAATACCTGTGCATTTGATACAGTACTTACCATTTTACCTTCAATTGTCCTTAGCAGCACCTCGACAATCTATGGTTCAACGTGTGGATATTCTAATGGAGCCATCGCAAATTTTATTTCTCCGCCGAGTACATATACATTTAATTGGGTTCCAAACGTCGGGAATACAGATAGTATTTCAAATTTAGCCCCTGGCAGCTATACCATCTCTTTCACTGATGGCACGTGCTCTGGAGATACCGTATTACTCCTACCAACTGCTGAAGGGCCAAATGATCTGACTTCACTTATAACGGCAACACAATGCGCTTCTGAAACAGGTGAAATTCTTATAAATAATGTCGTTGGCGGTGCTGCCCCGTATTTATTTGCTATAGATAATTCTTCAGGTTCAGTGAATCCAGTATTCGAAAATTTAGGTGAGGGCGTATATACAATAACTGTTATTGACTCAAATAATTGTTTTTATACGGAAAATGTTTCTGTTCCTGTGGTGGGCGGCCCATCATTTATTCAAACAGAACTCATAAATCCATATTGTGGTTTATCAAATGGTAGTTTAATCATAAATGGTGCAGTAAGTGGGGCTCCACCCTATCTATTTGATGTAATAGGAATGTCAATAGCAGAAAATAATCTCTTGGTTAATAGTGTTATTGACAATCTTGGTGAAGGCGCTTATCAAATCACTGTAACCGATGACAACGGATGCACCCTAACCCAGACAGCAGAGCTTTTGATGGAAGCAGGAAGCCCAGAGATTTTTATCCCTAATGTACTTACAGGAAATGATGATGTCACAAATGATATTTGGAAAATTATTGCCTCTTGTGTGGAGAACGTTAATTGTGAAATTTTCAATAGATGGGGTAATAAAATCTACGAATTTGACCAATTGACCGAAGGTTGGGATGGGACAACAATGGATGGGAGCAAAGCTAATGATGGGGTCTATTTTTACAAAGTCACCTTTGATTATTACGGTGATGAACTTGAAAATGGAGTGTATCAAGGGCACATTACCTTAATTCGTTAGATATTTCAAAGCTAATCTTTTGGCTCATCCTTTAATGCCAGCGAATTTCTTTTAAGTCTTTACCACTTAAGAGATTTGTTAATCCCTGTGTTTTTACAAAAAAAATGTAGGATTGGCTTTGGTATCGAAAATCTTAAACAAAAAAAAGGCAAATCATAAGCCGGGTTCTGTTTCCCAATTGGCGAAAAACGCCATTGGTCAGCCATCATTTCTCTAGCATTGATGTCGCCATCAACGTCAATCAACCTACCCTCCGAGTCAGGCGAGCAACCCTCAAACCCCGGTATATTTGGTCTTTCAGCTCGTAAGGTTTACCTAGCCGTAATTGTCACCAACTACGCGGTGAGCTCTTACCTCACCTTTTCACCTTTTCCCCGACGAAGTAAACTTGTCAAGGTAGTTTTCCTTTCTGCGGCACTTTCTGTTCCCAAATGATGGGACCTTCCTGTTAGGAAGTACGATGCTCCTTGCTGCCCGGACTTTCCTCTTCCTTTCGGAAGCGATAGCCTGATTTGCCGTGGTAAAGTTAGTGAATTTAGTTCTTAGTTACCCTAAATGTTCTAGGACTACCTGTTGTTTCAAGAATAACCGTATAAATTCCTGTTGAGTAGGAGGATAAATCTATCTTGACTGTATTGGACTGAGAGTTTTTGTGCTGAATTAATATTTTTCCCATCGGATCAACTAATCTAAAACTCAAAACCTCTTTCGTTGTGATCAGAGTGAATTCATCACTTGTTGGGTTGGGAAATATTTCAACCGAAGAGGTAGTATCTTCTAGTCCGGCATCCAATCCTAGGTATGTATCTTGGTATTCTATTCGTTGAATCTGACTGACACCATTTTGATTATTCACCACAATTTTAAGCAAGACATCCTTAGCATTCTCTCCAAGCCACTCATATTCAGTTGTCGATATAGGAGGAGCACCAAACCATTCACCTGTACCAAAGAATGTTTGATAGACCGAATCAATCTCATTAATTTCCCTTTTTAATCGTAAAACTTCAAAAGTACCTAAAGGCAAAACCAGTTGCCCATAACCATCAATAATGCTTGTTACGTAGCGGTGTTGCTTAATTTTAAAATCCGCAGCGGGATTCAAATCAATGAAGGTATATCCCCTTGTCGTAAATTGTTGCTGATAATCGATTGGAAACTTATACTTAGTCTCAATAGTATCAGACTTAAATGCCACATCGATCCCACTTACTTTCACCGAGAATCCAACTCTTGTGATCGAATCTTGAGAAGATTTTAAATATGATCGCACATCTGACAATTCAACAGGCAAAAATCCATTCAATTGATCTAGCGGAATAGTATTCTCCGGAATAAAATAGGTCGCTTGGTAAGCAGTCGGAGCCAGGATACCGAAAGTAAATTGCACCGGACTAAAACCAATTGATGTAAATTCTCTTAAAAACTGGCTATTGGCAGACAAGCTTGAATAATCCCAAGTAAGCCCCTCGCCAGTTTGTGTAGGATCAAAATCCACCTGCACAGAATTACTAATTCTAACTGTATCACCTGCGCTCGAAAAATCATTTTCTTGAAGTGAAATTTGTGCGGCAGAAATATTCGTTAGAAGAAAAAAAATAGGAAATAACTTCATCAACGAATTAAGTTAACATGTCCCTGATAGTTATAAATTTGGTTGGACATCGAGTCTTTAAATTGAATATACCACGTGTAAGTACCATTTTGAACCGGGACCCCATTGAATGTGCCATCCCAGCCCTCTAGCGCTTGATTACTTTGAAAAATAACTTCTCCCCAACGATTGTAAATCAAAAATTCATAGCCTTTATCACGATCATACCCAGCAGTAAGTTGTGGGATAAAAACTTCATTCATTCCGTCTCCATCGGGTGTGAACGTATTTGGAATATATAAAATTACAATATCCTTGACTGTAATAACCTGATAAGCCGTATCAGTGCAACCGTCTTGCGCAGAAGCAACTAACATAACTGTATATACACCCGCAATATCGTAGTTGTGGGTCGTATTGGTAAAATCTGAGGTCGTATTATCGCCAAAATTCCATTCGTATGATGTAGCATTCAATGAATTATTATCAAATTCAAATACTGGATTGGTAATAGGCTGCTCGTATACGTTTGGAACAAATGCAGCTATAATTTCATTCACGCAGACATAATTTTCTTGGGTTAATGTGGATGAACAACCCTCTGCGGTTGTTACAGTTAACGAGATATCATAACAACCATAATTATCATAAATATTCACCACTGATCCCATCTGATTTGATATTGCCCCGTTTCCAAAATCCCAAACCACAGAAGCAGCAACGGGATCGTTACCATTCACACCCGTCTGATCGGTAAAAATTGGACTAAATGGTAAACAACCTCCAAAATTGATGTTTGAAGAGAATAAGGGTTCAGGTAATGGATTTACCACTACGGTTATATTTGCTGTGTCAGTACAGCCATTAATATCATATCCAACAACTTCATATTGGTCAGTTTGAGAAGGAATGAACGAATAAACTTGAGTAGCTGGTCCATTAGTCCATTGATAGGTTAAAGCACCATTTCCTGTCAGTACCGCAGTTTCACCAGCACACAAGATAGAATCTGGAGTAGAAATAGTAACAACTGGGAGAGGATTTACAACCAAAATCATTGTGTCACTGGCAATACATCCATTTTGAATATCTGTTCCAATTACCACATAAGTATTTGTTTGCGACGGCGTAAATGCTTGTCCGTCAATAACATTATTATTCCAGACATAAATATCTGCATCACCGGTAGCTGACAATGTATAACTTTCTCCAAAACAAACAGCATCATCAGGACCCGCATTTACGAGAGGAGGGAGCTCTTGTGAATAATTTACAAGCAATGAATCTTCATTTTGACAGAAATTTAAGTCAGTTCCTGTTACATAAAACATCGTAGTATCATTGGGACAGAATTGTTGCCCCTGAAGAGCGCCGTTATCCCAAATGTAAGTTATTGCTGTTCCTGAGGCACTTAATATTAAACATTGTCCAAAACATAGTGAAGTGTCTGCACCTGCATATACAATTGGTAAAGGATGTACAGTAATATTAAAGGTATCTGAAATACCATTGCAGTTAAAGGCAGTTGGAACCAGCACAATGGTTGCCTGCTGATCTTGTTGGGTTAAAATAAAATTATTAATCGCATCAAATGAATCCAAATTGCCGTTCCCTTGATTTGTCAATCCAATCGAGATGTTGTTATTTGTCCAAGAATAAGTTGTTGTAGCCAAATTTGAGCTAAAAATAACCGAATCTGAAAACTCATTGTGACAGAAAACTAAATCAGTATTTGGATAGATAACAGGTACGGGGCGAACCTCTATTTCCATGGATCCTTGAATTCCTTGGCATCCATTATAAACTGGTATTATAGTTATTGTTGCTGTTTCTATCGTTGTCGATGTTACAGCATTAAATGATGGAATAGAATCCGTTCCTGACGCATTCATACCAATACCTACATTGTCAGTAGACCATATGTAATCCACACCCGGGGTAGTACCAAAGAAAACATATGTTGGAATAGTTGTTCCCGAACAAACTGATATGTTACTCGTAACAACTTGCGTGATAGGATAGACGGTAATTAAGAATGTATCTGCTAGGCCAGTACAACCGTTCAACTCAGGTGTTACAATAACTGTGTCAATTTGATCTACACCCGATGTATTGTTTGTAACAAAGGATAAAATATCTCCGCTACCCGCTGCAGTTAAAACACCTGCAGAAGCAACAGATACGTTGCTATTAGTCCAATTAAACGTTGTGGAATCATCGTAATCACCTAGGAAATCGATCACGGGGGTATTGGTATTTGCACACAAGGCAATGTCGTTCAATTGAAACACATTTGGTAAAGGTTTCACTTTGATTGTGAAAGAATAAACAATACCCGGACATCCGTTATAAATCGGGGTTACTTGAATAGTTGAAATTTGATCAATCAGTGAGTTATTACTAACAGTTTGGGATAATGCATTAGCTGTTCCATTCGATAATATACCTGTAGAAGTGTTTGAATTACTCCAATTAAATGTTGCCCCCAAGATATTTCCATTAAATGGAATGTTTATGTTATCACCAGAACAATACTCGTAATTCACGAAACTCGTACTCACTAATGCAACTGGATTTACTACAATGGTTAAGGTATCAGATTGTCCAGAACAGCCATTATTAGTGGTTGAGACTATAATAGAATCTACTAGTGTATTAAGTCCGGAGTTTACTCCAACAAATGAAGGTATACTAGATCCAACTCCAGAATTTGGTGTTAAACCCACATTTATATTTCCAACCCAACTGAATTGAGTTCCGACAAGCGAGCTCGAAAATTGCACTAAATCAGAAGGATTTCCTGCGCAAATTGAGTCTACATTTTGCGAAATAAATAAATCAGGTAGTGGCTTCACGGTAATATTAAAAGTATCCGCAGGCCCATCACAAATTCCATCTGTTGGGAAAACTATGATTTGAGATATTATGTTTGAAAGGGTATTATTCGTTAAAACCTGCGTAGGAATTGCATCACTTCCGCTTTGTAAAATTCCTGAGGCAATTTCACTGTTCGACCATTGATATGATACGTTAGGATTAACCAGTGTCCCACCAAAAGTAATTTGATTGAATACCTCACCGCTACATAAAACTGTATCAGCAGTCGGGTAAATATCAGGTATAGGATCTACAGCAGTTATCGTAAATTGTTGAGGAATTCCTGTACACGTTTGCCCATTCGTAATCAGGCTTGGTGTGACTGTAAAGGTAGAAACGGTTGTTTGATTTGGTAATCCAACTAAAGTAAATGATGGAACGGTGTTACTTGTTACTGGACCAGAAATACCAATGGAAACATTATCATTATTCCATTCATAGGTTGCTGATGGATCATGACTTCCGAGAATTGTAACTTGATTGGTTGTTGATCCGGAACAATCTCCTTGGCTTGCTAAAGGATAAACTAATGGAACAGGAAGAACAACAATATTAAATGTGTCATTTGTTCCATCACATCCATTATAAGATGGTGTGACAACAAATTGTGCCGTTAATGTATTTTGAATAGAATCAGGTACAATAAAACTTGGGATATTACCAGAACCATTTACAGGCTGCCCAATTGTTGAGGCTGAATTTGTCCAATTGAAAACGGATCCTGCGACATTGTTAACACTTGTAAAAGTAATTGCGCTAGTTGAATTGTTTCCACATAATTGTTGATCAG
>CAMDLY010000065.1 GCA_945902115.1 Lishizhenia tianjinensis
ATCTGTATTGTGTCCAAAGGAGAACTGACAATACAGTGGTTAACCGGAGTTCCACCCAAAGGGGCCCAGGTTGTTACTTCCGAAGGAAAAATAATTTATCAGCAAAATCTTATTGAAAATTGCGAAAAAATAGAGCTCAAAGGCCTGGAGGCAGGATTATATTTCGTCACCGCGGAAGGTGAAAGTGGGCGATTACTAAAAACCATCTTTGTTCCGTGACATGTTCTTAAAAAGGAAGAAAATTAACTTACTTTTTGTTGGTTTAATCCTTTTTTTGTTTGCCTGCAAATCGATTTTGTTAAAAACAGAGGACAAAAATGAAGCTGCGTTAAAAGGCTTTATTCCTGCGCCCGCGGACAACCCATTAACCGATAAAAAAATTGCTCTAGGCGAGAAATTGTTTTTTGATAAGCGGCTCTCAAAGGACGGTACGGTGTCGTGTGCAAACTGCCACAGCCCTCAGAAAGCATTTTGTGATAATTTAATTACAAGTCGAGGGATCATGGGTCAGGCCACGGAAAGAAATTCACCCAGCATTTTAAACGCTGCCTTTCTTCCCACCGTTATGTTTGATGCGCATCTCAAGACTCTTGAACTACAAGTCATTGTTCCCTTGCAAGAAGCCACGGAAATGGGTCATAACATGAAAGACTTAATCCCTATTTTAAGAGCAATTCCTGAATACCAACGTGCTGCTAAAGAAATTTTTAACCGTGACTTTGATGCCTATGTTTTAACACGAAGTATTGCCTCCTTCGAAAGAAGTTTACTCTCATTAAATAGTCGTTACGACCAATATAAAAAAGGAAATAAAACTATCCTATCGAAAAGTGAAAAAAGAGGAATGCGGCTTTTTATGAACGAACTACAATGTATTTCCTGCCATACAGCACCAAATTTCACAAACTACAAAGCAGAAAATAACGGTTTGTATGCCGAATACGGAGAGGATAAAGGTAGGTTTCGCATTCATTTGGATAGTAATGATATTGGGAAATTCAAAGTCCCATCTTTGCGCAATATCGCCTTGACCTATCCTTACATGCATGATGGCTCGTTAAAGACTTTAGAAGATGTTATCAATCACTATGCCTCGGGGGGGGCAAAACACAAAAACAAGCACCCTTCCATCAAACCCTTCGTTATTTCTTCAGAGGACAAGAGATGTTTAACGGCATTTTTAGGAAGCCTGACTGACACCTCCTACCTCAGTCGCTTTCGTTGATAGAGAACTTTATACTAAATGTTGTTCCCTCACCTAAATTAGAATTAAAAGTGATCTCAGCGTTGTGATTCTCCAAAATTTGGCGCACTATAATAAGGCCAATCCCACTTCCCGTGCTTTTTGTAGTAAAATGTGGGACAAAAATCCGGTCTTTAATATCTTCTGAAATACCGACCCCGTTGTCTGTAACCGACAGCACACAATAATCAGAATTTACCTCCATTCTGACATTTATCTCCGGATTGTCTTTAGTACTTGTTGCCTGAATTGCATTTTTTAGTAAATTATTCATTACCTGTATCCATTGTCCCTTATCGATAAAAACAGATAAACTCTCTCTTGAAGAGGAGAAAATAAAACGAGTATTCGACTCGCTTTGAAATACAGCAATACAATTTTGAAGTATTGGTACGATGTCTTGCCATTCTTTCTCAGGGTCTGGCATTTTTGCGAAATTCGAAAACTCATTGGCAATCCTTGTTAATCCGTCTATTTGTTCGATTAATGATTCCATCATGTTTTTGATTCTTTCTGTCATACTTGGGTCCGATGGGTCATAGACGCGCATTAACTGCTGAATACTCAATTTCATAGGGGTTAATGGGTTTTTAATTTCGTGAGCAACTTGTTTTGCCATGTCTCGCCAAGCGGATTCTCTTTCTGAAGACGCCAGTTGTTTTGCTGCCAATTCCAATTCGTCCAGCTTTTCGTTATACGCTTTCACGATTAAACCGATTTCGTCTTTTCCTTTGTAATCAATTTTCTCATTGTGTTTTCCCAGCCTCAACTCGCTAAGCTTCTCTTTCAATAATCTTAAGGGCGACGTAAGCCAATTGGAAACAAATAAGGCTATCATAATCGAAAGGGCTATCAATAAAATAAACACATTTATAATAGCAACTATGAATTGTTGTATTTGGTTTTCGTGCTCTTTTTGCTGACCAAAATACTGAAGGTTTGCATAACCTAACAGCTTGCCCTTGGCGTTATAAACAGGAAGATACGCGGAAATATACGTTAGTGAACCAATCTGCTCGTCGTGCTTATAAAAACTCTTTTTAGCTAATTTCAACGCATCAAACGCAGTGGGGTTTATTTGCTCCCCCATCAATCCCAGGTTGAATAACTTTGGGCGGGAGGACGCCACTAAGTAGCCGTGTGTGTCATAAATATTTATGTCCGTGACAAAAACTTTTGATAGTTTTATCAGCACCCCCTCTAAGAAATTACCGTCATTCTCGATAGATATCCGCTGGCTAGAAGAAATCTTAGCTTTTAACTCCTCTTCTACTGAATTCAGTTTTTCATTAATGTTTTTACTCGTGTAATCCTCGTATTGTTCACTAACAAAAAGTCCGCTACCCGTGCCGAACAAGATGAGTGCCAATACCACAAGAAAAACTAAAACAAATTGAATTTTAAAGGCCAATGAAAAGGAAGATGTGTTAGGTAGTTTTTTAACCCCTAAACTATAAGCGAGCAACATTAAAACCCCCCAAAAAGAAAACACATAGGAAAACGAGGTGGAATATGTTAACCACGTAGATTTCTTTTTCGATAGCACCACGGCATTGTTTTTTCCTTTATCCAATAAGTAATGGCTATATCCCTCTTTCTCATAAAAAGACCCTTCCTTGTCAGAAGATTTATTTCCCTTATAATTCACTTCGTAACTATACGTGCCGTACGATTTAGTCAGTTTGCCAGAAGCGTATTTTGCGATTGAGTAATCTTCTAAGGAAAGTAGCGCTTTAGATTTTTCACTGATTAACAAGCGGGGAAAGCCAATTTCTTCAGGTATTTTTTTAGATTTTAGCGTAGCTAAAAAAAGTACCTTTTTATTCGCTACTTCGAGAGGAAGGTGGATGATGTAGGATATCCCGCTAAACTCATTAGGAATAAAAAAACACGTAGAGTCACTATCTATAGCAACCCCATGATTTAGAATAATGTTTTTCGCTTGGTCCAACATTGTTGTTTCCCTAGATAGGAATGACAACCCAGTAGAGTCAAACACATTAAATCTAATCTCATATGATTCCCACTCCCCTTTGAAAACTTTCTTCTCTAAAATATCCCCAAAAGCCGAAATGCTTAATTCTGCTTGGTTATTTTCTGCTACACTTCGGATAATAGCATTAGACGCCAACTTTGTTTTTATTAATGCAAAATCATTTTCTATTAATTGATTGCGCTCAACAGATAAAAGAGCCGCATATTTTTTTCTTAGCTCCCTGTCTTTGTTCTCGGTATACTCATTAGTGCTAATAACCACAGAGATGGTAAAAAGAGCTAGATTGAGCAATTGAAAACCCAATCGTTGTGAAAACTCCGTTCTTGTGAAAAAATACACATGTGTAAAAAACAATAAGAGAGGTATAATCGCAACAAGCAGTGGGTCTTCGTAAACTAATACGCGAAATAATCCGAACAGTAAAAAAAGAAGTGCGCTCACCGCAACAGATAATTGTGTAGATCCCTTATTGGACAAAATCCTATCGGTATACCATTCGAAGGAATATTGGACTGAGTAGAATAAAAACCCTAAGACAATGAATAATAATAAAGTGTTTTCGTTTAGGTCAAAAATATTGTGAAGATTTAATGGAATAGACGAATTTCTTACTGTAATTTGCAAGAGCTCAAGGATGACAAACCAGTAAAAAATCAAGCCCAAGAGAATAATCCACCATAAGAGCCTCCAATTATTTCGAGATAAAAACGCAAGCGAATTAATAGCAAATAAGGCTATAATGAATATGTTTAATAATAAATCTAAAAACGACTCTGTTAAAACCCCTCCATCCTGCATTTTGTCGGTAAACATCAATTGATCGCCGGCAAGTTGAGTCATATCCATAAAACTTACCACTATCCGTAAAACCAGGATAATTATTAGCGGTAAAAAAGTTTTCCAACGATGTTTATGAAAAGAATTATAAACCCCCGCCATTAAGGACATAAGCGATAAAAAGGAGAAAATAAATAACCCATTCGTAAGAATTGGGTAGGTATCTTTTTCACTTTGCACAGCGGAAAAAACAAAGTTTTTATTCGCATCCATCACGGGTAATCCTTCGTCTTCCTGAAGGGCAACATCAAAATTTACATGGCTTAAGTTCGTATTAACTTGGTTTGATAGATTGCTGTTTGTGTAGGAATAATTCTGTTTAATTAAAAAACTCACACACACCTTAAATCTCTCGTCTTCCTTCAAGAGGGCATAGTACCACCCATTTTGAAGTTGAGCCCTGCCATTTGTTGGGAATTGCGGTTGTGCATATTTAGAAACGGGTAATTTGTTGGTGTTCCAATAAATTAAAGAATCTCCTTGATAAATATGAATGAAAAAAGGCGTGTTTGTTAACGATGGTTTTTTTCCATCCATTAATTCTTCGTATATACTTAGCCCTGTCTGTCTTGCCTCGCTTTCTAAGCGTGTAAAGTTTTGCTGAAGCTTATCTTGTGAAAATTCTGCGCTATTTTTATAAAAGAATGGCAGCCATCCGATGAGTAAAAAAAGAAAAGACAGCACATAGAACCTTTGCTTTAAAATCACCTCCAAAAACACTTTCATGGGAGATAGCTTTTTAAACTTTTATATAACCTCTCATATTCTCCTTCTGAACGATGATCATTTTGAAATATAAAGTCCGCCTTATCCTTATGGGGTGAAATATGTTTTTCATAACAAGGCAAAACATGCTTGTTCCATTGGTATAATATATCCTCTCTTTTATATCCTCTAGTCTCCTGGTCTCTGTATAATCTCCTATCTAATTGCACTTCGTGGTCTACCTCCACAAATATTGAAAAATCTAAAAGTTTTGGTATCTCTTGAAAATGAAAGAGAAATAGCCCCTCCACAATTATTAATTTACTAGGGGGAATTGTAAGAAGTATGTTTTTATCGGGAGGGGCATTAAAAAAATATTCTTTCACAACAACTTCTTCGCCTGTTACCAGCGACTTTAAATCGCTAATAAGCCTGTCCTCGTAAAGCGCAGTTGGCAAATCAAAATTCACAATATTATTTTCATCCCTTTGTTGATCTTCTATTGGGCGGTAATAATTATCCATAGAAAAAACCGATGGTTTAAACGCAGAAAAAGATTCAGACAGGCTCCTCAAAAGCGTAGTTTTGCCAGACCCACTACCTCCACATATCCCAATTACAAACGGTTTTTTTTCTGTATACATAGTATATTAAACAAATATAAGAAACCTTAACGAAGTTGTTTTGTTAAACTAATAATGACTTCTTAAAAATTCATTGTATTTTTAACACAGAAAAATTCATTAAAATGACAAAACACATCCTATTAATTGCGCTGGTTTTCACCATTACTGTCTCGATCGGACAAGGAAATACAAAACCCGTTTTACTAGCAATTGGAGGGTCAGCCCCTATGGTGGATGACGAATTGGAAAACACGCAGGGAGGAAGCCTCTCGCTGAATCAAGCGAAAAAAGAGAACGGTTTAATTGTGGTTTTTAGTTGCAATAGCTGTCCTTTCGTAATAGGAACTCCTGACTTTCCAGGCTGGGAAAAACAATACAATGCATTATATAGCCAAGCCTTAAAATTCAATGTGGGTTTGGTATTGGTAAACTCAAATGAAGGAAAAAGATTAGGGGCGGATTCTTTTGACGAAATGAAAAAAAGAGCAGAAGCGCAACAATACATGATGCCTTATTTATTGGATAAAAACAGTAAAATGGCTGATCTTTTCAGTGCCAAAACAACCCCGCACGTTTATTACTTTAACAAAGACATGCAATTAGTATACGTCGGCTCCATAGATAACATTGCCAACAATAAAAGAAAAAAAGATATCCCCTATCTGTCCATGGCTATGCAAGCGCAAGCTAATGGCAAAAAATGCAAACCGAATAGTACCGACCCAGTCGGATGTAGTATAAAACGCGTTAAAAAAAATTAATATGACCAAGTTCTTTCCCTTTATTCTTTTAACAACTCTCTCTATTTCAATTTTTGCCCAGCAAGGTGATGGAGGTAAGCCATTTAGTAATAAATTACAATTATCACCATCGGGAAAAGTCGTTTTTAATGAGCCCAATATTTCCTCTCTTAAAGCAGAGGATGTAATAAATGATAATACAAGCACTGGGCCTTGGAGGTTTGGATTTAACAATGAATGCGCGTTGTCGACACTAAATTCGGGAAATTGGATTACCCTCGCAAATGGAGATCGAATTTGGCTTTTAGAGATCTCCTGTAAAAATGCGCTAACTATTAACCTAACTTTCTCCAACTTAAGTTTACCCGAGGGTAATGAATTGTTTGTATACAATCCTGAAAAAGATTTTATTTTGGGAAAATTCACGGAAAAACACATCTACTTGGGTGTATTGGGCACAGAGTTAGTGCCGGGGTCACGAGTTATCGTGGAATATTATGTGCCTCAAGGAAACGCTGAAGGACACGTAAATGTCTCTCGTGTAACACATGGTTATCGTACAGCATCTGAATTCGAGGAAAAAGCATTCGGTAGTTCTGGCGCTTGTAACATGAATGTCAATTGCCCAGATGGCCTACCATGGCAATTAGAGCGCAACAGCGCCGTAATGCTTGTTTCTGGAAGCAATGGGTTTTGTTCGGGGGCCTTGATAAACAACACCCTTAACGATGGAAAGCCTTATGTGTTGACCGCTAACCACTGTTACTCTGATCCTACAAATTGGATCTTTAGATTCAACTGGCAAGCCGCCGCCTGTGACAATCCTAGCTCATCTCCAACCTTTCAATCGCTAAGTGGCTCCGTTCTTAGGTCGAGACGCACACCCTCAGACTTTTGTCTTGTAGAAATTACCGGGGGTCTACAAGCAAACACAGTTCCCCTTTCCTATAATCCCTATTTTTCGGGGTGGAATCGTGGAAATACAGCCCCCACCTCAACCGTTTCAATTCATCATCCATCAGGAGATATTAAAAAGATCGCTTTTGACGACGCCGCGGCTATTGCAAGTCAGGGAATGGGTTCTTCTGAAGCAAATTCAACATGGACTGTTGAATGGGACAGAAATACTACAACAGAAGGTGGGTCATCTGGGTCTCCTTTGTTTGATCAAAATCACAGAATTATCGGGCAGTTATGGGGAGGCGGAGCCTCATGCAGCAACTTGAGTTCTCCCGACTATTATGGAAGGGTTTACAGCTCATGGGAGCCTACAAGCTCAACCAGCGCAAATCAATTAAAGTTCTGGCTAGATCCAAATAATTCAGGAGCAGAGTTTATAGATGGATACGACCCATCAAATGCGACACCTATTCAAGTTGATGCTGGAATTGCGAACCCTCAAGGAGTCTCGGGGACCTTTTGCGGGGCAGAAGTTGCTCCCTCTTTTTCTTTACAAAATAACGGAGAACAAACGCTGACCAGCGCAACGATAACATATAGTTTCGATTCGGGTCCAGGACAAATCTATAACTGGACAGGTAATTTACCTCAATGGCAATCTGTAGTAGTAAGTTTACCAACAGCTACATTGACGGCAGGAAACCACACATTCTCTGCCAGCGTATCAAGCCCAAATGCGGGTCAAGCCGATGAGAATGGTAATAATAATAGCGTTAGCTCAACATTTAATGTGGTGATTGGGGGACAAACTGTCAATTTAAACCTTACATTGGACTGTTACGGTTCTGAAACGAGTTGGGAATTGCAAGATGAAAACACAACTGCCATTTACTTCGGTACTGGATATCCTGATGATGAACCCGGATTAATCACCGAGCCTTGGTGTTTGAATGATGGTTGTTATACCTATGTCATTATGGATAGTTATGGCGATGGGTTACTTGGTGGTATCTGGTGCGGACAGGACGGAAGTGTTTCTATAGGTTTTCAAGGTGACACCTTGGCTGCAATTCCCGAGGAAGATGCAGACTTTGGTGATCAAACAACCTTGGGGTTTTGTATAGGTGTTTCAGGCATTACTTCAGTAACAAGCACCCAAGCTGCTTTATTCCCTAATCCGATTTCGGAGGGAGTACTAACCGTAGTTACTGGGCTAAACACTCCTGCTGAAATAAGCATTGTAAACACAACTGGACAAAGATTGCTCAGTAAAAGGTGTAATAACACTAGTGAACAATTTGATGTTACTAGCCTAGTTCAAGGCACTTATTTTGTTGAAATAAATAGCGGTGCTAAACAAAAAACAATGAAATTTATAAAAATAAGATAGCCAATAGTGGCAGGAATATATATTCACGTTCCCTTTTGTAGAAAGAAGTGTTCTTATTGTGATTTTCATTTTTCCACAAATTTTGAGGGTTATCGGGGAGCGCTTATTTCAAAAATAGGCGAAGAGATCGCCTACAGGAAGGATGAACTACCATTCCCTATAGAAACCATATATTTTGGCGGTGGGACCCCTAGTATTTTACATAAAGAGGAGTTAAAAGTAATCTGGGATAGTATTACTCATCACTATGATATTAGTTCACTGACAGAAGTAACATTAGAAGTTAATCCAGAAGATGTAAATGAAAAAAACCTCAGCGTCTGGAAATCTTTGGGTGTTAACAGGCTATCTATTGGGATTCAGTCTTTAAAAGAAAGTGATTTGCGGTGGATGAATCGCGCACATGATACAACAGATGGCTTTCGAGCTGTTGAAATGGCCAAAGAATTTGGATTCGAAAGGATAAATGTTGATGTTATTTATGGTCTTCCAGATCTCTCTATGGCGGAGTGGTCATCGGCCCTTGAGAAAGTGGTCCTACTACCCATAGATCACATTTCTGCATACTGCCTCACTGTAGAGAAAAAAACAGCGCTAAATAATTTTGTAGAACGGGGTCAAATAGTTATTCCTACAGAGGACGCCATCACTGAACAGTTTGAGGTGCTTGTAGAAAAACTGAGTCTGCATGGATTTATGCAATATGAAGTATCCAATTTCGCTCGAGATGGAAGGGAAGCGGTGCACAACACAAATTATTGGCGGGGCGTTGCATACTCTGGCTTTGGCCCATCGGCACATTCCTTTAATGGAACAGCAAGAAGATGGAATATCGCTAACAACCTTCTCTATAATCGGGTAAACTTTTCCGAAGACAGTTGGTATGAAGAAGAAATGCTGAGTACTGAAAACCAATGGAACGAGCTTTTCCTTACTGGTCTCCGAACAAAATGGGGGGTGTCAAAAGAAGTAATTTGTCGTTTTGGGGGTTTGCAGAAAGCAGAAACCTTAAAGCTAGAATTTTGGGGCAATCAAAATTGCATAAAGGAAAGTGAATACTCCATCTCGCTCACAAGAAAAGGCATGTTGCTCGCGGATAAAATCGCTCAAGATTTTTTTCGGTTAACGAAGTAATTTTATTTATCAACCGAGACTTATCCTTATTTTTGTATCATGTCAAAACAAAAACGCTACGATAGAGCTTATTTACGGCTCGCGGAAAGCTGGTCTAAGTTGTCTCATTGCAAAAGAAAACAAGTAGGGGCAATTATTGTAAAAGACAACATTATTATTTCTGACGGATATAACGGCACCCCGGCAGGATTTGATAATTGTTGCGAAGATGAAAATGGTGTCACTCATTGGTATGTTTTACATGCAGAGGCAAACGCTATTCTTAAGGTTGCGAAATCAACGAATAATTGTAAAGATGCCACGCTATATTTAACCCACTCGCCTTGCAAAGACTGCAGCAAACTCGTGCTTCAATCAGGAATAAAAAGACTTGTGTATAAAGAGTCATACAAAGACACGTCGGGTATTATATTTTTACAAAATGCCGGGTTAGAAATTGAACAAATTGAACAAATTGACGATGTCTGAAAACACTAAACCAAATTATTTTTTACCTATTTATTTCGCACTTTTTCTAGCTGGAGGTATATTCATCGGCGACTTTATGAGTAAGCCACGCGATGGAGAAAAATTAAAAAACTTAGAGAAAGTACAGAAGCTTTATGATGTAATGAATATCCTCGATGAAAAGTACGTGGATGGAATTAACAAGGACTCGGTGTTTGACGCTACCATTAATGAGCTATTGCATAAATTAGATCCACACACCAATTATATCCCCGCGGGACAAGTTGCTCAGATGAAAGAATCTATAGAGGGTAAATTTGGTGGAATTGGTATTCGGTTTTTCTTATTGCGGGATACCATTTGTGTGTCCAATGTAATCGCAGGGTCACCTTCGTTTGATGCAGGGGTTTTAGCAGGTGATAAAATAATTAAGATAAATGGAAAATCGGTGGCAAACACCAAAATAAAAACATCTGAAATAATGTCTCAACTAAAGGGGGAGCCAGGAACAGAAGTGACGTTTTCTATTATGAGAAACAAAAAAAGCCTTGACTTTAAAATTAATCGTGGCGTTATTCCTATTCCTACCATTACGTGTTCTTACATGGTGAATGCTGAAACAGGCTACATTCTAATAGAACAATTCTCTGTTCCCACACATCAAGAATTTGTTCAAGCAGCCCAAAAGCTTAAGAGACAAGGAATGAAGAAGCTCCTATTGGATCTTCGTGGAAATGGCGGCGGGGTAATGGAAGCGGCGGTATTAATTGCAGACGAGTTTCTCCCTGCAGGCCGTTTAATCGTTAGCGCAAAAGGACGAAAATTCCCAGAGCAGAAGGAAATAGCCAAAGGAGGGGGCTTACTGGAAGATGTTAAATTAGCCGTGCTAATCAATGAGTATTCTGCGTCTGCAAGTGAAATCCTTGCTGGAGCAATACAAGATAATGATCGAGGTGTTATTATCGGTCGGAACTCTTTTGGAAAAGGATTAATTCAAGAAGATCGTGTGTTGAGTGATGGTAGCAGCTTGCGGATTACCGTCGCGAGATACTATACCCCTAGTGGCCGTTGTATACAAAAACCGTATTCTGGCATGTCCCACGAGCAGTATTTAGAGGGGCAAGAGCGTTTTAACGAACGTGAATTGCAGCCAAGTGATATTAAAAAACTCCCTGACTCTATTAAGTTTACCACTTTAATAAAAAAAAGGACCGTTTATGGCGGAGGTGGGATTTATCCTGATTTTTATGTTTCGTTTGATACCACTGGTATGGATTTGTTTTTTCGAGCCTGTAGAATTGAAGGGGTTTTCACCTCTTTTGCGTTCGAATATCTACAAGGAAAAAGGAGTAGTTGGAAAAATTTATCCGTATTTCAAGAACAGTTTATTGTGACCGATGGCGTTCTGAAGTCCTTTTACGCTTTTACCAACAAGTATTACAAAATTTACCCTTACGAAAAACCAAACGCCCTTTCTAAAAGCCTGTTAATAAAGACTATCAAGGCGGAAATCGCAAGACAAATTTGGATAGAGGAAGGTTTTTACAGGGTTATAAACAGCGATGATAAAGAAATGAATGTGGCCTTAAAAGAGATCGGCCTCTTTTAATAGAATTATTTAGACTCTATTATTTCAATCGCTACCTCATTCTTTCTACCAAGCACTTGCCAAGGAGCATTGTACCCTAGGAAATAAAACTGCTTTCCCGGCTTAATATCGTTCTTCACCATTAAACCTATCAACTTCTTTCTGTAAGATGCTATTTTTTCATCATTAGCATAGCCAGAAAACGCGATGACCGCAAGACGCATAGGCTTTACATCAACCAATTCAACATTTTTTACAGTTGGGTTTGGTAGTTGCTCTTTTTTGTATTGCTTAGGCATTACGAAGGACATTGAAGGAGTAGAACCCATTTCCATAAAAACTGGAGATGTCATCGCTATTTTCTCTTCTTTCTCATTCTGACCAAAAATGTAGGCCGCTACTCTTCTAAAGCCATCGCTAGCATTCTGCTCATAGTTGTTTGAATTTAATGGGGTATTCGCCATTATCATAGAGTCATACTGGCGTACCTCAAATTCACCAAAATCTTTTAATACAACGTAGTTAGGGTTCTCAATTTTCTTGTTTGAATGCGACATAAGCACTTGTGCGAAGACAAATATAATCATGAGTGCTGCTAAAATAAATACCATTCTTTTCATTCTTTATTCAATAATTGTGGTGATGTTTTCTTAAATTTTCGTAACCTAGGAAGACTGACAGCTTGTACATATGGATGGGTTGGATTTCTTTCTTCAAAATTTTGATGATACTCCTCGGCTTTATAAAACTTTGTCCGCGGCTCTAACGTCGTGGTTACTCTAGAAAAAGTTTTATTATTTTTCAATGTTTGAATATACGTTTGCGCTATTGTCTTTTCTGCTGGACTTTGATAAAAAATCGCTGATCGGTATTGAGTGCCTTCATCAGGGCCTTGCTTATTCAATGTGCTAGGGTCGTGTGAATTGAAAAAAACACGCAACAGTGTTTCGTATGAAATTTGTTTTGGATTGTAGACAACTTTGACCGTTTCTGCATGACCGGTTTTTCCTGTGCAAATCTGATCATATGTTGGGTTC
>CAMDLY010000066.1 GCA_945902115.1 Lishizhenia tianjinensis
TACCTTTAATTCATTGCTGTAGGTAACGAGACTTCCCATAAAAAATGCTGAGGAACCAGGAAGAGAGGTTAACTGGTTCGCCATTAACCCAGCTGTACAAGATTCCACTGTTCCCAACGTTTTTTGTTTTGATACAAGGAGTTGAGCCAGAACTTTCGGTAAGCTATCGTCATCAAAGCCGAATAAATACTCTGGAATCAGTTCCTTGAGTTGATCAAAGTACTTTGAAATGAGCACATTGTCTCTCTGCCCTTTGTTTGAAGTAACGCGTAATTTCACGATACCAGGAGAGGGTAAGTAAGCAAGCCCTAATTTTTGAGTCTTTAGAGAATCCTCCCAATCTTTAATTTTTTCAGCCAAAAACGATTCTCCAAGCCCTTGGGTGAGAGCAGTTTTGTAATAGATGGCATTAAGTTGAAAACGGTCTTGAAATCTAGGCACAACCTCCTCCGATACGATCGCTTTCATTTCATAAGGAACACCAGGTAAACTAATATATATGATTTCATTTTTTTCGAACCACATACCTGCAGCTGTACCATAATTATTCGCTAGAATGGCACAATCAATTGGCAACTCGGCCTGCTGGTTATTGGATTCTAACATGGGCCGATTACGTGATGCGAAAAATGCTTGAATTTTTTCTAAAGTGGGTTGATGTATTTCAAGTGAGGTATTGAAATAGCTGCACAACGTATGTTTAGTAATATCATCTTTTGTGGGTCCTAATCCACCTGTTATAATAACTGCGTGAACCCCTTCACTAACACCATCTAATGCAGATATTATTTCTGTCTTATCATCGGCAATACACGAACTTTTTACTACTTGTGCGCCTATTAATCCTAAGGTTTGCCCCAGCCACGATGCATTTGTATTTACCGTTTGCCCAATGAGTAGTTCGTCGCCAATACAAATTATTTCTATCCTCATTTTTTTATAAATTTCGCAATAGATTCGATATGACCTGTATGCGGAAATTGGTCCACTAAACTAATTTTCTCTAGGGTATAACCTGCCTCTATTAAAGTAGCGGCGTCGCGTGCTTGGGTGGATGGGTTACACGATATATAGACTATAACTTTCGCATCAAGAGCAATCACTTTTAGAAGAGTTTTTGGGGCAATGCCGGCTCGTGGCGGATCAAGCATTATACCTGCAATTTTACCCTGATATGCAGGATTTTCCTTTAGAAATTTTCCAGCATCTCCAGCATAAAAATCAATTTTTCCTAGGTTATTTCTCTTGGCATTTTCTTTGGCATCGTTAATGGCTTCAGGTACTATATCAACACCAACTACTTTCACTTCACTATTTCTTTGACGCATCAATTGACCAATGGTTCCAGTACCACAAAATAAGTCCATCAGGATATCGTCTTTGTGAAAATCGGATTCAAAAAGATAGTCTAATGCCTTTTCATATAATTTTTCAGCACACTGGGGGTTGGTTTGAAAAAAGCTCTCCATGCTTATTTGAAAAAGAAGACCAGATAATGTTTCCTCTATCGTTTTATCGCCAAAAATCTGCTTGTTATAGCCATTTTCAATTTTCGAACGATCAGCTACGTTATCATTGATTGTGTGTTGGAGGCCTGCAATACGCACTCCAAATAATGAGTGTAAGTATTCGCCAAAAGCCTTCACATCAAATAGTTCTATTCCGTCTGATGAGCTTACTAAATTCACAAGTAATTTATCTTTGATAAAAGACTTACGCACTACAAGGTGTCTAAAAAAACCTGTTTTCTTAGGTGGGTGCCATGCTGGGAGTCCGCTTGCTTTTAAATATTCACGAATATCTTTCAGTTTCGTTTCCCATTCTTCGTCAAACATTCCAGACGGCTGGTCAAGATTTTCAACTTTCCACCAGGTACCTCTGCGCTTGAATCCCAACGCGAATGCATTATCAATATCTTCATCTGTCTGCATGCAGTGTTCAATAGAGGAAAAGGAATATTCCATTTTATTCCTGTAAAAATAATGGGATGGAGAGGATATAAATGTATCGAATAATGATTCTGTATGGCGAATGCCTGAAAGACGAGAGAATGTTTCTAAGGTTGATAATTTCTTGACCTCCTCTTGCTTTTCTACAGGAACTCTGATGTAAGGGCCTCCCGAGATTTCTTGAAAATTCGTGGTGGTTTCGTATGGCGATCTTTCTAAAACGGAAAGTAATTTAGCCTCAGCGTGTTGTTTTCTTTTAACATCGATTTTGGCTCTTACCAATTGACCAGGAAAGGCATTATCCACAAATACTATAAACCTTCCGTTTTCATTTGATATTTTAGCAATACCTCTTCCTCCGAAGGCATAATCGCTAATTTCTAAATCCACTATTTCCCCTCTCTGAAACATAATTAAACCATGCCGCGAATTACCCCTTTGTCGGATGTTTCTAAAAATGAAAGTATTTCTTGACTAATTTGGCTATCCTTAATCATGGACTTGACATTTTCAATTCCTTTGGAGAGATTACTATTTTGCACATACAAAATACGATAAATATCCTCTATTTCGCGAACAACATCATCAGAATAACCCCTTCTTCGCAGACCAATAGAGTTCACACCTACAAAGGTCAAAGGTTCACGGGCAGCCTTAATATAAGGTGGAATATCTTTTCTGATTAAACTAGCGCCTCCTATGAAGGTATGCTTTCCAATATGCACAAATTGTTGCGCGGCTACTTTACCTTCCAAAATAGCCCAATCGTCGATAGTTACATGACCCGAAAGTCCAGTGTAGCTCGCAAGAATTACGTTATTACCGATTTGGCAGTCGTGCGCTACGTGAACATAAGTCATGAGCAAACAGTTATCACCAATCCGTGTGACCAACTTATCTTTAGTTGCACGGTGTATGGTAACACATTCTCGAATTTTGGTATTATTTCCAATTTCTACTGTAGTTTCTTCTCCTGCAAATTTCAAATCTTGAGGAACAACAGCCACAACAGCCCCAGGAAAAATTTCGCAATCCTCTCCAATTCTTGCGCCAGGGTATATTACGGAATTTGAATGAACAATTGTATTATTTCCAAGGACTACATTTTCATGAATCGTTGCAAATGGGTGTATGGTAACATTCTGTCCAAGTGTTGCATTTTTTGAAATGGATGCTAAGTTGCTGATACTCATGCTTCCTTATCTTTTACAACCTGTGCCAACATTTCTGCTTCAACCACAACTTTACCGTTAACATATCCTTTTCCGCCCATTTCTACAAGCCCTCTTCGAATGGGAGAGAGGAGAAGTAATTCAAATACTATTGTATCTCCTGGAAGAACTTTTTGCTTGAATTTTACATTGTCAATTTTCATGAAATAGGTAGAATAGAGGTGAGGGTCTTCCACTTTACTGAGGGCAAAGATACCACCAACTTGAGCCATGGCCTCTATTTGAAGGACACCTGGAAACACGGGGTTTCCTGGAAAATGCCCCATAAAAATTGGTTCATTCATGGTTATATTCTTGACTCCAATTATCGACTCATCCTTGATTTCCATGATTTTATCCACCATTAAAAATGGGTAGCGATGCGGAAGCATCTTCTCAATATCATTGATATTGTATAAAGGTTCTTTAGTTAAATCAAAGTACCTTCCTTGGCTTTGTTGTTTTTTAATTTGTTCTTTTAACACTTTGGCAAACTTAATATTTCCGAAGTGTCCGGGACGGGCGGCTAAAATATGGGCTTTTATGGGCCTTCCTACTAAGGCTAAATCACCTACGATATCTAATAATTTATGCCTTGCAGGTTCATTTTCGTATTGCAACTTTGTGCTGTTTAAAACACCTATGGCATCGATACTTATTTCTAAGTTTTCTTTACCTAGTAACTTTGCCAAACGCGCTAATTCCTCTTTACTGACGTCAAGGCGCTCTACAAGTACAATGGCATTGTCTAAGTCACCGCCTTTGATGAGGTTATTTGTAGCGAGATATTCTAATTCTCTTAAGAACACGAATGTTCTACAAGCAGCAATTTCTTTTTTGAATTCACCAACGTGGTACATACTAGCGTGTTGCGTACCTAAAACGGGAGATTGATAGTCAACCATTACTGTTAAACGGTAATTAACATCGGGAATCGCTAAGAACTCAATACCTTTTTCTGTATCTTCCCAGGGAATATTTTCTTTTAATTCAAAATATTCGCGCACCGCATCTTGTTCCTCGCTACCAACTGCCGATATTGCCTCGACGAAGGGTTTTGCACTTCCATCCATTATTGGTATCTCGGCACCATCAATTTTAATCAGTGCGTTATCAACTTGGCAACCAACAAGTGCTGCCAATACATGTTCGGTGGTGTATACACGCGCACCATCAGATTCCAAGGTAGTACCTCTCTCTGTTGATACAACCAAATCTACATCTGCCTTGATAATGGGTTGATTCGGCAAATCTATTCGCTGAAACTTATATCCATGATCTGCAGGTGCAGGACAAATTTCTAAATTTACCAATTCTCCTGTATGTAAACCGACTCCTCTGAGCTGAACAGGCGATTTGATAGTACATTGTTTCTCTGTCATTTTTGGTTTTTTCTGAATTCTTTTAATTCGTTTTCTAATTCATTCAGTTTGTTCAGGATGAAAGGTAGTTTTCTGAAACCGAAATACGATTTTTTAAAATCCTCCAAGGGTATACCGGGGCTTCCCATGAGTGTTTCAGCTTTTTTAACTGTAGATGGTATTCCAGACTGTGCGACAATTTTAGTGTCATTAGCGATGTGTAAATGCCCGCTTATTCCTGCTTGCCCCCCGATCATTACGCGCTCACCAATTTTTGCAGAGCCAGCAATCCCTACTTGCGCTGCCATGGCTGAATTCGTACCGACATCAACATTATGTGCAATTTGACATAAGTTGTCAATTTTTACACCTTTTCTTATTATGGTGGATCCCATTGTAGCTCTATCAATAGCGCAATTCGCTCCAATTTCTACATCATCCTCTACAATCACATTTCCAATTTGAGGAACTTTCTGAAATTCACCCTGATCATTCGGTGCAAAACCAAAGCCATCAGATCCGATTACGCTACCTGCATGTATGATGCAATTTTTCCCGATTTTACAATCGTGATAAATTGTCACATTGGGATGAATAACTGTATTATCTCCAATTTCTACATTATCACCAATGGTGGAGTTTTGCATAATAACTACGTTGTTTCCAATATTACTGAACTGTCCGATATATGAAAAGGCACCTAGAAATAAAGACTCTCCTAATTGAGCACTTTTATCAACAAAAGATGGCTCTTCTCTTTGTGGGGCCTTCTTTTTTAGGTTATTGTACATTTCTAATAATTTGGCAAAGCAGCTATATGCGTCATCTACACGAATTAGTGTCAGTGTGGAAGGAAGTTCTTTAGAAGGCAAAAAACTTTTATTAACAATACAAATTGTTGACTCAGTATTATAGATATGTTCTTCGTATTTGGGATTAGCTAGAAATGACAATGCACCTTTTTTAGCTTCTTCGATTTTTGCTAGGGTATTCACTACAGCGCTCGCTGTACCTTCTATTTCACCATGCAACAATGAGGCAATTTGTTCCGCTGAAAATTCCATTATCCAAATTTACGAATTGATACAACGCAAGGGGTAAGTAATCACACTATTTTTCAACACTTAAGCTTTTTATTTGCACGGAATTAGTGTATCAAAGTTGAAAGAAATTACTTCAATTTTTTCTTTCATCCAAATCGTTTTGACAGCAACTTTTCGTTTCTTGTTATCTGTAAATCTAATTATGTGTTCTGCTTTAGGTCTCGATTCGAAATTTGATGCCGAAAAGTCTAATTCGCCTGTCTTCTTGATGATTTCGAAGAGCATGTTATTATCTTTTATTCCCATTTCTCTCATCTGACAAGTTAACAATTCACTTTCGTTCACATACATAATATCTTTCTCTTTCGGAAAACTTAGAAATTTCCCCTTTCCTTTTTTTGAAGTTGTAAAATTTAAAGCATCAATATTTAAGAGAGATACTTCAGCAATAAAACTTTCGTAAGGCAAAGACACGATGAATTTGAATTTTTCATTGGTAAAAAGGTAGACTTTCAAGGACTCTTCTTTTTTACTCAACCCAAAATCAATGTCAGATTCTTCGATAATTTTTTGTAAATCTTGGGTGGAAATACCCTTTTTTTTAAGTTCAGTAAGATTTTCGGAATTAACGACTAAAACTCTCTCCCGTATGGAACTTTTTACCCGATTTTCAGGACCCCAATTACAGCCACGGTTTCCAAAAAAGAAAAAAACCATAATGAGTCCTATACCGAAACCGATTCCGTAATACTTAAGTCTTCTAGTGAAATTATTCATAACAAAAAAGCCGAGAATTCTCGGCTTCAACAATTATAACAATGCTTCTAATTTTTGAGCAAGCGTCGATTTCGGAACAGCACCAACTGATTTATCCACTACCTCTCCATTTTTGATAAACAAAACTGTTGGGATATTACGCACATTAAATTTAGCTGAAACGGAACTGTGAATATCTACATTCACTTTTCCGATCAAGGCTTTCCCTTCGTACTCGTTCGCCATTTCTTCGATTATTGGACCTATCATACGACAAGGGCCACACCATTCTGCCCAAAAGTCAACGACTACAGGCTTATCGGAATTCAATACTAACTCATCAAAATTGTCATCGGTAATTTCAAGTGCCATAATTTCTAAATTTCTAATTTGAATGCAAATTTACTCAAATTATTTTTTTATCCGTTTAAATATAATTTTTTCCGATTTAATTCTTCTTTAAGGTACTTAGCCGTGTGAGAAACTGATTTTTTCTGCTTTACCATTTCCTCAGGTGTCCCTTCAAAACATATTTTTCCTCCGTTTTCTCCTGCCTCAGGACCAATATCAACTAAATAATCAGCAACTTTAATAAGGTCTAAGTTATGCTCAATTAAAACCACTGTATTTCCTTCACTCACTAATTTTTGCAGGACCTCCAATAAAAGTCTAATGTCTTCGAAGTGTAGGCCAGTGGTTGGTTCATCTAGGAGATAAATAGTTTTTCCGGTTCCTTTTCGTGATAATTCACTTGCCAATTTAATTCGCTGTGCCTCACCACCAGAAAGGGTAGTAGCACTTTGTCCCAAGGTAACATATCCCAAGCCCACATCGAAAAGTGTTTGAAGGACGCGGTGTATTTTCGGTATATTTTCAAAAAAAACAAGAGATTCTTCGATGGTCAGGTTCAATATATCCGATATTGATTTTCCCTTCCATTTTATTTCAAGGGTTTCTTTATTGTAACGTTTCCCATTGCAACTTTCACAGACTACATAAACGTCAGGCAGAAAGTTCATTTCAATTAATCTCATACCGCCACCGTTACAAACTTCACATTTCCCACCTGCAACATTAAATGAGAATCTCCCGGGTTTATATCCTCGTATTTGTGATTCAGGCAGCGAGGCAAATAAATTTCTTATATCATCAAATACTTTTGTGTAGGTAACCGGATTGGATCGAGGTGTTCTGCCTATTGGGCTTTGGTCGATCTCGATTACTTTATCAAGGAATTCAGTACCGTTTAAATTTTTGTACGGTAGAGCCTTTTTTAGTCCATGGTGAAAGTGCGCTTGTAATGCGGGAAATAATGTTTGGTTTATCAGACTCGACTTTCCACTTCCAGAAACTCCCGTGATGCATGTTAAAGTACCCAAGGGGATTTTCAAATTGATATTTTTCAAATTATGTCCAATAGCACCTGTTAGAGTTAAGTGTTTTCCAGAACCTTTGCGCCGTATTTGTGGAATGGGAATTTCTTTTTCCCCAGTCAAGAATTGAGTTGTTTCGGTATTCTGTGTTAAATAGTGTTCGTATGTTCCTGAGGCTACAATTTGTCCGCCAAATCGCCCAGCTCGAGGACCAATTTCAACAATGAAGTCTGCGTTTTCCATCATTTCTTTATCGTGTTCTACCACAATTACGGAATTACCGGCATCTCTCAAGTGTTTTAAAGAATTAATCAACTTTGTATTGTCGCGTTGGTGTAAACCAATCGAGGGCTCATCTAAAATATATAGTACGTTTATAAGTTGAGTGCCTATCTGGGTAGCTAGTCTAATGCGCTGTGCTTCACCACCAGACAGGGATTTTGATGGGCGATTTAGTGTCAAGTAATCCAATCCTACATTTAATATAAAGGAAAGTCTTTCACGAATTTCTTTGATTATTTCACGTGCAATGTATTGTTGGTCTGTGCTAAGATGTTTTTCTAGTTGATTTACCCATACAGCTAATTCATCAAGCTGCATAGCAGCAATTTCCCCAATATGCTTATTGTCAATTTTAAAATTAAGAGATTCATTTTTCAGCCTAGAACCTGCACATTTTGTACATGTAACCATATTCGTGAAGCTTTGAGCCCAGCGTTGCATTGCTGCGTTTCCGTCTTCTTTGGAACGCATGAGGTAAGAGGCGATTCCTTCAAATTTGAATTCGTTCTCTGCGCTTGAAAATTCCATATCGTCATTGCCATAGAGTAAAATATTCAAGACTTTTTCATCCAATTTTGACATCGACGTTGTTAAATTGTAGTCGTAGAAGACCAATAATTTTTCAATTTTTTCGAAAAACCAATTTTGCTTGTATTCTCCGAGCGGAACTATGGCACCTTGTTTAATACTTTTCTCTGCATCGGGAATTATTTTCTTTAAGTCCAACTCACTTACCAGTCCTAAACCGTTACATTGCGTACACGCACCATAAGGAGAATTGAACGAAAATAGGTTGGGTTCGGGTTCAGGGTAACTAATTCCTGTGCTTGAGCACATGAGTGATCGGCTATAGTAACGCGACTTGTCAGTTTCGGCATCTACAACTAAAATATTTCCTTCTCCGTATTTCATGGCGGTTACAACACTTTCGTATAGCCTCTGTTCTATAGATTCATTGGCGAGTAATCGGTCGATCACAACTTCGATATCGTGGATTTTATAACGGTCCAATTTCATTCCTTTCGAAATATCTAGAATCTTTCCGTCGACGCGGACTTTTGTGTAGCCGTTCCGCAGAATTTGTTCAAACAATTCTTTATAGTGACCTTTTCTACCCTTAATTTTTGGTGCTAGTATAAAGATTTTTTTATCGTTGAAGTTGGTTAAAATTAGTTTCGCAATATCCGTATCTGCATATTTTATCATCGGCTCACCTGTGTTGTACGAATAGGCCGTAGAGGCTCTAGCGTATAAAAGTCGGAAAAAGTCATACAATTCAGTAATAGTACCAACCGTAGATCGAGGAGATTTCGAAACCGTTTTTTGTTCAATAGAAATAACGGGGCTTAACCCTTCAATTTTATCTACATCTGGTCGTTCCAATCCACCAATAAATTGCTTTACATAAGAAGAAAATGTGTCAATATAGCGTCTTTGCCCTTCCGCAAAAATTGTATCAAATGCTAGCGATGATTTACCACTTCCACTCAGTCCTGTAAAAACCACCAGTTGGTTTCTAGGAATAGTCAGTTCAATATTTTTAAGGTTGTGAACACGTGCACCAAAAATCTTAATGGAATCTATATCTTTCAAGAGATTATTACTTTTCTACAAAAATAACTAATCTTTATTTGTAGGGGCTTTGTGAACAATCGTATTTCTGTATAGCAATGCGAAAACTACAACAAAAAATATAAGGAAGAATAAAATATACTCTATTTGGTTGTGTCGTACTAAATAGACAATACTAACCGCTAATAGAAAAGAAAGCATTCCTATAAGGCTGAAAATATACCAAACTTGTCGATCTTTGAATCCTGCATAGACAAGGTGGTGAGTCGTATGATCCTTTCCTCCTACCATAGGTGATTGACCTCTTTTGAGCCTGTTGATTACCACGGCCAATGTATCTGCAGCAGCAGGGGTGAGTGCAGTAAGGGTAATGATTAAGCTGACCCAAGAATGATTTTGAGTTTCTGAACCCAAATTCCACAAATACTTTATGGTAAAAAAGGCCACGAACATTCCGATAAACTGACTGCCGGCATCCCCCATAAAAATTTTGGAGGGATTAATATTGTATCGAAGGAAACCAACTATGGCCCCCAAAACAGATATAATGGTAAATATCCAATAGGGTTCCAACGAGTTACCAATAAAATAGGCAGTAAATAAACAAGAAAGTAGCGTGAAAAATACTGTTGTAGCTGTAATACCGTCCATATTATCAAGCATATTCAACGAGTTCATTAAAACGATAACCCATAAAATGGTGCATAGTTGATCTAACCACAAAATATGGAAAAGATCTATTTGCGTGTTAGTCACCACTAGAATAAAACCGCACAAAATTTGAATGAGTAATTTGAAATATGGTTTAGTATTGTATGCGTCATCTGCAAGTCCCATAAAGAATGCAAGAGCTGCAGAGAAAAACAAACCAACGTATGAAATATCATTGAAGATATTTACATTAGTGTCCACCATCAAATAGAGGATGGAGGAGGAAATAAATCCTAAGAATAAACTTATACCTCCGAGCGAAGGTTTACTATGGTTACTCCATCGAACGACAACATCATTTTTATTGCGAATCCCCAATGTTTCAGAAAATTTAAGCAATAGGTGATTAACAGTAAGTGAAATTATCAATCCAAATAGGAAAAAAAGAAAGTAATAGGGTAGTTGAGTTATCATTAGGCGAACGGACTTGTAAATTCAGAAAACAACAATCCATTTTTGTCTTTCTCAGATATGATAGGTTGACTAACTTCCCAATCTATCTGCAACGTTTTATCATTCCAAAGAATACTTCTTTCATGCTCTGGAGAGTAGTAATTTGTGCACCTGTATGAAAATATGGTCTCATCCTCGAGCGAACAAAAACCGTGAGCGAATCCAGGAGGAATCCAAAGTTGGTTTTTTCTTTTAGAACAAAGTAAAACCTTTGCATGCTTGCCATAGCTTGGGGAAGATTTTCTGATATCTACTGCAATATCCAAGGCACTCCCTCTACTTACTTGCACTAATTTACCTTGATCGAAAGGTGGTACTTGAAAATGCAAACCCCTGATTACATTTTTCACAGAACTAGATTCATTATCTTGTAGAAATTTTATTGCCGGAATAATATTTTCGTAGCGACTTTTATTGAAGGACTCAAAAAAATAGCCCCGATCATCTCTAAATACATTAGGGAAAATAGATAGAATCCCTTTTATTTCTTCTTCCTTGATTTCCATTTCTTCTTAATTTTTTTCCACCAACGCAAATGTAATGGTATATTGTCATCATCGTCCGTGTAATAGCCTGAATCCCCATAACCAGATGAACCATACCCATAACCGTATCCATACCCATAACCGTATCCATACCCATACCCATACCCATATCCATATCCATAGAACGATGTTCCCGTATTTATACCGTTCAAGATTACATTTAGATTCTGTATTTTTTGAACTTTATATAACTCTTCAACACGTTCAACGAATACACGTTTCGAATAATTGGCTTTAAATACATAAATCGGAATATCTGCACTTGCCAAAATAGCAATACCATCAGATACTATACCTACTGGTGGATTATCAATCAATATCGAGTCGTAACGGTTTTTAAGTTCTTCTATGATCTCCTTTAATTTTTGACTTTGAATCATTTCAGAAGGGTTCGGGGGAATTGGTCCCGCAGTAATGTAATCGAGGTTGTTGAATTCAGATTTCACGATTACTTCGTCCATATTTGCCAGACCTGAAATGAGATTACTCATACCTGCAATATTCTCTGCATTAAATCCGTGGTGAACCTTTGGCTTTCTGAGATCGAGGTCAATTACTACTGTCTTTTTACCATTTGCCGCGATTAATCCTGCGAGATTTAAGATAACAAAGGTTTTACCCTCCCCTGAGATAGAGGAAGAAACGGCAATTACTTTCGCATCTTTATTGATGAATCCCATATTGGAGCGAATACTTCTAATAGCTTCGGCCATTCTTGACTTAGATGATTCAGTAACCACAATCTGAGAATATTTCATTTTACTTTTGTACAATGGAACGGCACCTAAAAAGTTTGTTTGTGGAGGTAAAATATTTTGCAGATCAGTAGCGCTGATAATATCATTGTAAGTTAAATAGCGCCAAA
>CAMDLY010000067.1 GCA_945902115.1 Lishizhenia tianjinensis
ACCTCATCAAAAAGTAACTTTCCAATACCTTTCTTTCGGTGAATTTCTTTCACATAAAAGTCCTCCAAATAAAGGCAGCGCCCTTTCCATGTCGAATAGGAGGTATAATACAAAGCAAAACCCACTATTTCTCCACCATCTTCTGCAACAATCGCCTCACAAATGGTCTCTACAAATAAATCGTGATGTAAATTTTCGGCAGTATTCGTAACTTGTTCTGGAGCTCTTTCATACAGGGCGAGTTCTTTGATTAACTCAAAGATAAAGGTGACGTCTCTTGGCTCTGCATCCCGTATTTTCATCATTTCAAACCATTCAAATCGTAGCGGATTGTGATACCCGTTTTCAAATTACCTGTTGGATAACTCGTTTGGATTTTCGGTGCCGTAATTCTCTGCTCGTAATAGAAAGATGCTAGAATAAAATCTGTCAGTTTATAATTCGCATCTAATTTGAAACTCACTACACGTTGACCGCTCGTTGCTTGATTGGAATTTTCCACAATTTTTCTAACTACTACAATGTTGTCCTGAAAATTGAAATTCACATTAACGATCAAGTCACTTTTCTTGATGCCTTCAAATGGTAATTGCAGTTTAGGGAAGGTCAACACAGTTCCTGCTACAATAGTCGTACTCATATTTTCGGTAATTTGATTATTGTTAAGCGACAAGGTGGATTGTCTTTCCTTTTTGTACTCAAAATTTGTTGTCAAACTCTTACCAAAAATATTCCATGTGGCTAAGAAGCCAACAAGAGGTGCAAACTTTTCGTTTACCACGACATTCTGCACTTGAAGTTCAGAAATGAAGTTATTATTGATATCCCTTGCAGTGGAATTTCCATTTACATCGAGTTGTGAATTTAAATTCGTTTGCATCCCACTTACCGCTATGGTCGAAGAATAACCATGGTTCAGCTTGAAATTCTTCAAGAACTTTTTGGTAAATTCAAATTTTGTTAGCCCATTGTAATTGATGGTCCAGTTTGGCATTGGTAAATTTTTCACAGGATTGATATTTCGGTCATTTACCGGTGTATTGGTATAAGCAGATAAGAAAGCTCCTATCACAACATCTTGTTGTGATCCTGAGTATCCATCAAAATATTGATTTGGCAGTAATCCGGAATTCGCATTTTGTTGACCAAGAAATTGTGATACCGTCTGACGATTATTCAGTAACGTTTGAAAAGTTTGAGAAGAGTATTCTCTGTCTAACTTTTGAAATGCCGACGGCATAGTTAGAGTTGTGTAGGTCAACTGCGCAGTTTTGAAATTATTTTGACTTTCAAATGCAGATGAAATATTGTTCCAACGATAGAATTCACTTTCGTTGATGCTATAATTTCGCAATACATTTACATTGATGTTTAAATCTTTAAATGGTTCGAGCGTTGCTTTTAAGGATAAATTCTCGCTATGCGTAATCGCAAACTGTTTATTTAGGTTTGCATTTTGAACCAACCAATTATTATCAGTTGCTTGTTCAGCCACATTATACCCTGTTCTCCTTCCCAATAAATCGTATCCTTGCTTACCAAATACGAAACCAGCTAAATCACCTGTTGAGTTATTCATTCCCAACACCCTTGTTTCCTGATTAAATCCAGGCAATAGTGTTCCATCATTTAGTGTATATGTCCCTGAAACATTTCGAACGGTCATAAACAATCTACTCACTGTCCCAAGAATAGGGTTTGCCTTCTTTTTCGCATTTTCTTTTCGTTTTTTCTCACGTGCTTTCTTACGCTCCCATCGTTTCTTTTTGCGTTCAAATTTTCTAATTTCCTTCGGCGTCATTTCATCAAGAGGCTTATCAGGCTTAAATTCCTCTTCTTTTTCAGTTCCCTCGCTATTCTTACCCCCATCCTCTTTGTTATTGCCGTCGTTTGCTCCTTTCACGTTTGTATTCATTCTTCCCCCAGATTTTCCATCGGATAAAACTTTTTTGAAAAAAGGTATCTTGTTGTAGAGGTTAACAAAGTTCGCTTGAGCTGTTAAATTGATGTTTCTATTGTTTTGTATTGTATTCCCGAACTCAGATTGCCCAAATGGGGCACGTTGCCAATTGAATGAACCGGTATATTTCGCATTGGCACTTATGAAATCTGTGATTGGAAATTTATCAAAAGGTATCTTATAACTCAAGCTGTAGTTCTGTGTGTAGTCCATTGTTTTGCCCAGCGTATTTACTTGTGAACGCAATGTGTCAATGAATTCGCGGTAGCCATCAGGGTCTGTTTTTCTATCTACCCCATGATTTCCTTCTTCAAAAATTGATCTGTTTACCGCAGAAAAAGTTGCTTTCAGATTTTTAGATACGTCATACCCTACATTATAGCTTCTTACCCAATCATACTTTTTTAGGTATATTGGATTGAATTCGTAATCTGGAACGATATTATTTCGAATTTGTCTTTCGTTATATACTCTTGCATATTCGTTAGTAAAAGACATATTCTTAGGAAGGAAGAATAGGTTAAAATCTTTTATGGATGCTAAATTTTTATTCTTTTGTACCGGTTTCCATTTTTTAAATGGCTCCCATGGTTTCACAGAAAATGTATAATTGTAATTCAATGATCCGTTCCAAGTTTTTGTGATGTCGTATCGAGTATTGAAATCACGTTTAAGGTTTTCAGAGTATGCATATGTAGTAGACCAGTTAGATATGCGCCAGAAATGAGGCTTCGCACCTGCTTTTAACTCCTTTCTTACATTTGTGAAGTTGAATGATTTTCGTTCGGAGAAGTCCTGGCCTAACTTAGCACGCTCTTTTCTTGTAGCAGGGTCGTAATCTCTTAATTTGATATCTGGATTGAAAGGATCAAATTCTGGATTTATTACCCCTAAGGAATATCCATAAAAGAAAGGAAGTGAAAGTCTTGTTTTTTTACCAAAAAATTGGCCCAACTGAACTGTAGAATTCATGTCAACCCCAATGCGCTCATTTCGCTGTCTGTCTTGAACTCGGCTTTCAACACTACCCCAATTGATTCCAGAATAATTACCCGAGGCTGCGATATTAGCAAAATCAGCCAATTGTAATTGCATCTGACCTATTGCCGCGGAACCGCCTTCACTGATAAAATCTGTCAATCGCAACTCATTTATCCAAACATTGACGCATTCTGCCTCTCCATCATCGGGCTTCCATATATTTTCAGGATCGTTTTGTAAGGGATTTCGAACACCCACCATCAGTGTTTTTAACCCTTGAAGGCTCGGGCTGCCTTTCACTTTAATTTTTCTTTGCCCATTTTCAGGATCTAAGGATTCATATTCGATGATGTATGATACTCCAGGCGTACCGTTTTCTATTTTTGCATTGCGGTCTTTCTTAAGATTTATCAGGTTGTCAAATGAAATTTCCACGTTGTTTTCCTCTGGCCATATCTGTTCTGCACTCGAGGCACTCGAAGGGTCTGTTATTTTAAGGGGAAGTTCGTATTCGTAGTAATTTTCCACGAAATCTGTACCCAAACGAACAAAAAGTGTCAGGTCATTGCTTTTGAGTTGATTTTGAAACTCAGCAATATTCTCAGCATGCACGAACATCTTCATTTTTTTGTATGTCCTGACATCAAAATTCACGTTACGATAAGCAGCTCTTGCATCACCATCTTGTAAATTACAAATATCCAACACGAGTGATTGCTCGTTCATCTGTCGCTGGAAAACTTGAGATGGATCAATTTCCCTCACTATCCCTGGTGGCACGATATATTTAATCGGTTCCCTTTCAGAATTCTCTTCTATATTGACTGCTCCGATATTGAAAGATGTTAGATTAGGATCAACTTGTATGCTCAAGCCAGGTTGTGTAAGGTCGAGATTAAATCTTCTCCACTCCCCTCTAATAAGCTCCAAGCGAGCAAATCGCAAGACAACTTCTTCGTCAAAATTCTTTAAAAACATGCGCATGAATCGTATGGACCGAAAATCTTGGATGCCATTTACTTTCTTTTCAAAATCAGCAATCGGCACCTTGAATTGATACCACCTTTCCGTCTTATTTCCTACTGGAATTTCTTGTACGTTGGTAATATAATTTCTTCCCTCCGCCATTTCATTTGGACGCAATCGGACATGATATTGAAAATAGTTTTCAGATTCAGACAAGTTGTTATCAGTGTTGACATCCTCGTTGTCAGGTAAATTAGTTGCTTGTGTTGGGTATCCATTGCCATTGGTAGTATCTGACATTTGAGTAGTTGGGGAGTTCCCCTCCATACCGTTAAACTTTTTGTAACGTTCCAAAATATTTCTTTGCTCGCTGTCATAATTATCATCTAAATAATAGGTGTAATCATCAGAGGATGGATCTGATATCATTCGTGCCTTTGAGGCTGCTGTCAAGGTTGAATTGTTATTGACCCAATTAATGTAAGAATTGTAACTTAAACGCTCGTCAGAATTTTTCCAACCATCAAGCCCCACATCTTGATTAACTCTTGCTTCGGGATCATTATCAAACGCGTTTACCACAATTTGTTGAGACGATACTCTTGACCACAAGGTAGTATCAATATTTTCTTGGGTAAGGCTTGTCAGGGCGGGCAGGCCATTTTCGAAACTTTTTCGAGAATCCTTGAGCACGTCCTCTGAGATATTTCCTAAGTTAAAATATAAATCTCCCCCGTTGTGTGATGAATTTGGATCCGCGTTTTCAGCATCTTCATTGAAAGGATCGAGCATCCAGAATTGAATAAACTCAATATTTGCCGTTTCAAAATCATTGGTATTTAATGCACGAGATATTCCTCCCCATCTGGCTTCTGGGTTTATAAAACTACCTGAGGAATCCACGTTGGTAGTGTCATAATTATACATGCCTCTTTCCTTAGGATAGTATGCTAAGTCAAGGGTAGCGACATTCGTCATCTGCCCCTGTTGAGGTTGATTGTTTGGAAATAGCTCTGTGATAAGCAATAATCTCATCCTACTATCAGCCAACATTTGACCATTTTGAGAAATATGTTGGGGTGTTAAGTTATTATTTTGAACGAATACGGGGTCAATGGTGTACCAAGCCAGTTTACTTCTATTGAATCCTAATCCCAAGGTATTTTTTGTTGCCTCGGGAAACAAGTCAGGCTGACCTTGTGGAATAGAGGCTAATCTCCAAGCAGTTGCTGATCTCAAGTCAATCGCGCTCTGAGCAGCTTCAAAATCGTCAAGGTATGAAGTACCTTCCTTATTAATTGCGCGAGGCTGTCCAGGAATTAGTGTTGCCACCTCCCCTTGAATAGCAAAAGTTGACATTTGATTGGTTGAAATAACGGGTAATAAGTCCACTAATTTGGTCAAAAATGGAACATCCGTCCGCCAGGAGAAATCAGCACCAATAACATTATTTTTAAACGGTTCGCTGCCAAAATCTACTTTTTGAGTAACGGGCCTTTCAGTCATTCTCACCCAAGTTGCTCCAAACTTCAAGTTATCGCTAAATCGGTACGTATAATGCCCCCCAATCATCGTGCGTGCCTGAAAACCGAACATTGAATTACTTTCCAGAGAAACCTTAATTTGTGAATTAGATTCCAATAAACTAGAGTTTAAAATTTTCACTCTACCCATTGCATAATCAACCTGATAATCCACACCTTCTGTTAATCGGATCCCTCCTGCTGTCACTGATACCGCACCTTCAGGAATATCAAAAGCCCCCAAGGAGATTTCAGAAGAAATGGAAGATTCGAATTGCCCCTTGAAGGAAAATCTATTTTTACTCGGTATTTGCTGAGCCGCAGTCTTGGTTGAATCATATAATTCTACATAGGAAATCTTATCGACTATGGAAGGCGGCAATCCTGCGGTGGTAAGTTTGTTCTTTAAAGTCTTTCCGAAAGGCTCAACAGTTGAAAAATAAATTCTACCCGTTTTTCTATTAATGGTTCCTCCATTATCAATCTTATTCCCCACTTGATTCATGGGTACAAAGTCAAAAACTCCATCGGAAAATGGTTGGCTATTTTGATTCAGTTTATCCATTTCAAGAATGGTCACTGTCTGTACGGAATTAACTCCCTCGTATGGCAAAAATGGAATTAATACAGATTGGTCTGGGTTGTTGTATAAAATGTCAATTTTAAATCCGGATTGATCGACTTGAGCGGCGTTAATAGAATACACATTTTTCATCATCAAGTCCCAAACTTTATTGTTGGGATTGGTAATCGTCGGTTTCAATAATTTCAGTAGTAAAGCATCTTGTCCACTGGAACCGTCGGTGGAAAATTCACCTACTTGAAAAGTCTCTCCGTTATAAGTGTACTCGTAAGCTACGGCAATAACTTCGTCGTTATTATAACTATTATTCAAGGAGACATACCCAAGCAATGCATTGTAGGTAAATTCATTTTCTCCTAACTTTCTTGCGTTTTCTACCTTTTCATAATGTATCGCCTGTTGAAAAGGACCCGGTTGGGTAACTTGTGTTGACAATGTCGATACAGCATTGGCGAAACCACGTATAAGCGGTTGATTCGCCGCCCAATTGTATAGCCCATTTGATTCATTGTCCGGAAGAATAGAGCCTGTTGAAAATGTTCCTGGGGAGCCTTGGCAATTATCAGAAATCGCTTCTCCTAAATCTGCAAAAGCCAATACATTTCGGGTATTTTCCGTTGAACTGTTCCTATTCGTGATCCACACTTCGATACGCGTTATGTACGCCGTTGAATTCACTACAGGTAGAGAAGACATTGCGGTGTCATAGTGTTGTTGGTGATATAAATTTAAAAAGTAGTGTCTATTTTGTTCGTAGTTATCAGCAGACATCTGAAATTCTTGTACTTGTGCCTTTCCTGAGACATTAACCTCTGTCCTTTTACCTTTGCTTTGAGCAGCTATCAAATCCCATGTTGCACGACCAAACTTCAATTGTGTTTTTACGCCGAATAATGTTTGAGAGCCTTGAATTAAGGTGGTGGGAAGTTTCAATTCAACGTTTCCTAAAGCAATTTCCTGAAGGATTTCATCCTCTTTCCCCGTATGTTTTATGTTGGAGAAATTATTAAAATCGAATTGAGCCGCTGTGTTGTAACGCATGGTCAACTTGAGTTTAGTTCCTATCTGCCCGGTCACATCTAAATTAATATTTTGATTAAAGTCAAACCTGGTGATTTTGCGCTGCCTGAGAGGAAGCATGGGGTTGTCTACGCGAGAATGATTTGCGCCAAGAGAAATCTCTAAATTTCCTCCTGGTATTATTTTAATTTCATCCGATCCAAAAAAATTCTCGAAAACCTTGCTTCCTACCTTAATAGGTAGTTCGAATTGTCTATTTTCTGCCGTTTCTTCCTCTATAATTTCTTGCCAATCGAGTGTTTGTGATTTACGTTCCTGAAAAGCAAGGTACTCCTCAATTGACATCATGGATGGGTAACGAAAGAACAAGCCGTTACCAATAGTTTCTGTAAGAATAAAATTCCCGGACTCTGGGTCGTATACGACAGATTGTTGGATACTTGTTGGATCTCCAAGATCAAAACTCTGTGGGAGATTTTGTCCTGGATTCATAGGGTTATAGATAGGAAAAGGTAGACTCACTTGAGCGAACGCACGAGAAAATAGAAACAACATCAATACGGATGTTAAAAGTTTTTTATTTTCTCTTTTCCTATTTATCATAAAAGCCGTAATGCTTCTTTAATCAGTTGTTCCACATTCTTATCCCCTGTGTCGATTTTATCCAGCAATTTTTCTGTTAGCTTTTTGTCAAAACCGAGAGAGGCTAAAGCTGTTAACGCGTCAAAACGGTTTGTATTGCTTTGAGCATAAAGATTTTCAGCATTGCTAGTGAATTTTAGTACTTTCCCTTTCAAATCGATAATTACACGTTGAGCGGTTTTTGCACCAATTCCTTTAATTTTTTGAATAGTCGCGACATCTTCGGTCTGGATGGCATGCGCAATTTCTTCTGGTATCAAGGAAGACAGCATAATCATAGCTGTATTTGGTCCTATACCAGATACGCTGATTAAAAAATTAAACATTTCTCTTTCGTCTTTCGTGGCAAAACCATACAATATATGGGCATCTTCTCGGACAATTAGCTTGGTAAAAATGCGAACTGACTCGACACTTCCAAGACCCGAAAAAGTATTCAATGAAATCTTTACCTCGTAACAAACTCCACCGCAGTCAACAAGTAATTCGGTGGGATTTTTTTCGGCCATTCGGCCATGCAACATTCCTATCATATTATTTTGTTTGAGCGTCTATTACTGCAATTTTCACCATGTTAATTATTTCTCTCACTGAAGAACCCAATTGCAGTATATGTAATGGTTTTCTTAACCCTACAAGTATTGGTCCTATAGCATCTACATCCATCATTTGCTGTAAGGTCTTGTAGGTAATATTTCCAGACGTAAGGTTTGGAAACACCAAGGTATTTACCTCTTGATTCGCCAAATGGGAAAAAGGGAATTTTTCATTCATTAATTCACTGTTCAATGCGAAATTGGCCTGCATTTCTCCATCCACCAATAATGTTGGGTGCTTCTCGTGCAACATACTCACCGCTTTCGACATCTTCACGGAATCTTCTCCTGGTGAAGAACCAAAATTTGAGTATCCCAATAGAGCAATCTTTGGAATAACTTTAAAGTTTTGAATAACCTTTGCTATATTAAAGGTGATTTCAGCAATTTGTTCGGCGTTGGGATTTACATTTACCGTAGTATCGGCTAAAAATATAGGTCCTCTTTTTGTATTCAAAATATACATTCCCGATGCAACGTTCACGTCTTTTTCAAGGCCTATCACTTGTAAAACAGGTTTCAAAACTGACCTATAACTTCTTGTGAGACCCGTAATCATGGCGTCTGCTATACCCTGATCGACAAGCATTGCTCCAAAATAGTTTCGCTCGCGCATCAGTTGAATAGCCTCAAATTCTGTTAATCCTTTGCGTTTTCTTCTTTCAAATAGCGTTTTTCCAAATTCAATCCTTCTTTTTTCCTCCTCTTCTGATTTTGGATCGATAATTATCAAATCTGGAATTTCAATTGCATACTCTTTTATTAATTCTTGAATTCTTTTTTTCTTGCCCAATAATATAGGTTGGGCCACACCTTCCTCATATGCTTGTTGAGCTGCTTTAAGAATTTTTACGTTATCGCCTTCAGCGAATACCACAGATTTAGGATTTGATTGCGCTTTGGTAGTAATATTTCGTAATAATTTATTATCCAAGCCAAGCCTACTCTTTAATATTTGCTCGTATTCATCCCAATTTTTGATTGGGTTTTTTGCTACCCCTGAGGCCATGGCTGCTTTAGCCACAGCAGGTGCAACATAGTAAATCAGTCGCGGATCTAAGGGTTTTGGTATAATTTGCTCCCTGCCAAAAGAAATGTTTTTTGCCCCATAGGCTTCAATTACTTCCTCTGGTATTGTTTCTTTAGCAAGAGAGGAAATGGCTTTAACAGCAGCCAACTTCATTTCTTCATTAATGGTAGTTGCTCTGACATCAAGTGCTCCCCTAAAAATGAATGGGAATCCCAAAACATTATTAACTTGATTCGGGTGATCTGAACGACCAGTTGCCATAATGATATCTTTTCGTACCGAAGTAGCTTCTTTGTATGGTATTTCAGGCTCTGGATTCGCAAGAGCAAAAACGATGGGATCCTTAGCCATGGAAGCTATCATTTCTTTGTTAACCAGCCCAGCTCTTGATAGACCTAAAAAAACATCCGCTTTTTTAAACGCATCTGCGAATGACACCCAACGTTTATGAACAGCAAAGAACTGCTTCATTGGATCAAGGTCTTTCCTATCTTCGGTCAAAAGTCCTTTCGAATCGAACATGAAAATATTTTCCAATTTTGCTCCCAGTGAATGATAAAGCTTTACACAAGCAAGAGCAGAAGCGCCTGCTCCAGAAACAACAATTTTAACTTTATCGATTTTCTTTTTCGCCAACTCCAATGCATTAATCAGAGCAGCTGAGGAAATAATTGCTGTACCGTGCTGGTCATCGTGCATGACAGGTATATCCAATTCTTCTTTTAAGCGTCTTTCAATTTCAAAGGCTTCTGGAGCCTTGATATCCTCGAGATTTATACCTCCAAAAGTTGGGGCGATTGCCTTAACGGTTTGTATGAATAGCTCAGGGTCTTTGGCATCAATTTCAATATCGAAAACATCAATATCAGCAAAAATCTTAAATAAAAGTGCTTTGCCTTCCATCACAGGTTTTGAGGCTTCCGGGCCAATATCTCCCAAGCCAAGCACTGCAGTTCCGTTGGAAATAACAGCAACCAGATTTCCTTTGCCTGTATATTTGTAAACATCCTCTATGTTATCCGCGATTCTCAAACAAGGTTCGGCAACCCCAGGCGAATATGCCAAGGATAAATCTCGCTGAGAGGCATACGGTTTTGTCGGAACGACTTCTATTTTACCGGGTTTTCCTGAAGAGTGATAATCAAGAGCATCTTGTTTTTTTATCTTAGCCATTGTGCCTATTTAAGGGAGGTAAAGATACTAAATTCTTTCCATCATATTTTTACAAATACACCTATAATTATAGTCGCCCTTTGAGGGCGGACAGCATCATTAAATGTGAATGAGCCCTAAGAATGAAAACCCGACAAATGACAAAAAAATACTTACTGATTTTTGAAGCAGGAAGACGTTATACTTTGTAATTACTGAATAGTGAACATTTGAAATTGTAAAACTAGTTTCTTCAAGGCATCCAAAGATTCTGTATTAAACAGTTTAGATGAATCTCTTTTACAGGTTTTTTTGAATTAAATCGCTCGTATTGGAAACAATAGAGAATTTAATCCTTTTTCTTCGATCTAAGAACCGTTAACGCAAACGCAATACCGAAAAGCAATGTGATTAAGCCAGCAAAATAAGGTATGATATCTATCATTCTTTTGAATTTGAGATTAGTTTGAGATAAATACCGAACGCCAGTATTGAAGGAACCCACAAGCCAATGAAAGTGCCTTCCACTTTATTACCTTGGAAATAAAGTATTTCCGAGAATACGAGTGACATGAGCGCTGAAGCAAACAATAACTTATCCGAAGTTGTAAATTTTTTGAACATGTAGAATATCTTTTTTTTATTAACATACATAGAATGAATATGTTTCAGAAAACAACATTTATTATTAAATACGGTTCTAAATCCTATTGAACAACGATTTTATTTTGCTTCTAATCGTGGGTATTAATTAAAGTCGTTTGATTAAGCATTAAAGAAATTTTAGTTCCGGGACCAATCATTGGCTTGTTAATACTTCTATTCTTAACTCCAATCGGTTGGACAATAGTTGGGCTTATCTTATCAAAATCCGATCCCGAAAGAGGAAAAAAATATTTAATATTTGCAGGAATAATACTTTTGATGGAATTGGGTGTTTGCAGCCTCATGTATTCTGCCTAAAGTTGTACATTACTTATTTCAATATTCTTTGCATTTAATTCTTGTTTCTGATTCCGTTTTGAATGTTTGAAACTAATGGCAGACGGATAATTTTACTGATAAATTATCATTTAGAACTACATCATAAGTTCTTGCCTTTTATTAAGTTTTAATTATCCATTTGAAATAATAATTAGCTAATATCTTTTCTTTTTTACCCTAATGGATAACTTTTTTGAGTGTGCGCTTTCTTACCACCAATAGTTAAAATTCTAATCCTAATGAAAATCCCAAATTGAGTTAACATTTTCATTTGCCATTCTTTTTCCTTGATGAAAAAGAATCACCACGAAGTAGCAGCGAAGCTAAAAAATCAAGGCGCTGAATTTATTTTTGTTCGCATGTTATTGTTAAACATGTATTTAAAACTCGTAGCGAACAATTTTAACTCCTTTCTGAAACTGAAATTTTATAAAAATGTTCTTGCAGAAATTTTAAAAATTAACAGTTTCAGTTCAGTAGCTAAAACCAAGAAATTCAAGGCCCAAGATT
>CAMDLY010000068.1 GCA_945902115.1 Lishizhenia tianjinensis
ATTGGAACAGGAGTATTCTTAAATGGTAATTTCAATGGATGGTGTGGGTCATGTAACCCAATGACTAACACTTCAGGGTCAATCTGGGAAGTAACTCTACCTCTTGCAGCAGGTGCAGTTGAATATAAATTCACTGTTGACGGATGGAATGACCAAGAAAACTTTGTTGGAGGAGAGTCTTGTGTGGATACAAACGGGGATGAATTTTTCAATAGGTATTATGTAGTATCTTCAGATGTCACCTTACCGCTTGTTTGTTTTGGCAGTTGTTCGGCATGTCCTGGAAGCGGAATTGAAGAGGCTGAACTAGGTGTTGTAGTTATGCCAAATCCAGCAAAAGATATAGTGAAAATCTCTGCAAAATCTGCAATTTCATCAATTGAAGTTACTTCTATGACAGGTCAACTTATATCAAAACAACTTGTTCAAGGAAATAACGCTGAAATGAACGTGAGCAATTTAACCAGCGGAACGTATTTCATTAAAGTAAATGCTGAAAACAATTCAGGTATTTACAAATTGATAATAGAATAACCTACTATTACTGTAAAAGAAAAGGAAGAGTGATCTTCCTTTTCTTTTTTATACCAATTTATCTAAAATATTATGAAGGCAATACTTTTATTCTTGGGATTTACCTCAATTTGTTTCAATTTCATTAGCCAAAGCGATAAAGAACTTGACAAGAAAGCAAAACAACTTGTTTCAAAATTAACTACTGAGGAAAAAATCGCTCAAACATGCCAAGTAACTTTAGATGCCTTATTGAAAACTGATGATAAAGGAACCATTGTTTTACCCATCGAAATAGATGAAAAAAAACTAACTCAATTAATTGAAAAACAATCCCTTGGTTCCGTTTTGAATGTAAGTTCACACACTTTAACAAGAGAGGGTTGGAATAAAATACTTCAGCAAATTCACGCGCCATTTCAATACGGTAAAACCAAAGCTCCCGTGATATATGGTGTGGATGCCATCCACGGGGCAAATTATGTTGTAGGTGGAACTCTATTTCCTCAGGAAATTGGTTTAGCAGCAACATGGAATCCCTCTTTAGCTAATAAAATGGGAGAGATTACGGCTTATGAAACACGAGCGTCTGGCGTTCCATGGAATTTTTCACCGGTTTTAGACCTAGGAAGACAACCGTTATGGTCACGATTTTTTGAAACCCTGGGAGAAGATCCTGTATTGGCTTCGCAAATGGGTGCTGAGTTGGTAAAAGGTTATCAAGGAACTAATCCAGCTGAATCAACAAGAGTCGCAGCTTGTATGAAACATTTTGTGGGATACAGTTTGCCAAAATCAGGAAGGGATAGAACGCCCGCGTGGATTCCAGAAAGACAGATGCAAGAACTGTATTTACCATCTTTTAAAGCAGCGGTTGAAGCAGGGGCACTTACGGTGATGATTAATTCAGGGGACGTGAATGGTACGCCTGGCCATGTCAATAAATACCTGATAACAGATTTGTTAAAAAACAAGTGGGGCTTCAAGGGATTAGCCGTTTCGGATTGGGAAGATATTCGCATGTTGCATACTGTTCACAAAGTGGCTGCGACACAGAAAGATGCTATTATCATGGCAATTAACGCTGGATTAGATATGAGCATGGTGCCTTACAATGGTCCACACGAAGAATATTTAAACTTGTTCAAAGAGGCAGTTGTAGAAAAGAAAATTTCCATGAAAAGATTAAACGATGCTGTTACCCGGATTATTTATGTAAAACTAAAACTTGGTCTTTACGAGAAACAATTAATCCCCTGGAATGAATATCCAAAATTTGCTTCTGATGAATTTAAAAACGACGCAAAAAATGCGGCTTTAGAGTCTATTACCCTTCTAAAAAATGACAATCAAACACTTCCACTCAAGAAATCAGAGAAGGTTTTATTGGTTGGGGAAGCAGCGGATAATTTGATATTCCATAATGGCGCGTGGACACACACATGGCAAGGTGAGGACACAACTTTTAATTCAGCACACGCACAAAATTTTCATCAAGTGATGCGCAATGCCATGGGAGAAAGATTGACGTATGTAAAAGGATATGATTTATCTTCCTTGGGGGGCTGGGAACAATGCACGGTGGTCGATATAGAGAAAGCGGTTCGTGCCGCTTCATCGGTAGATAAAATAATTGTATGTCTTGGTGAAATGCCGGCAACGGAAAAACCTGGGGACGCGCGAACATTGAATTTATGTGAGGAACAACAGCGGCTTGTTCAAGCCTTACAAGAAACTGGGAAGCCTGTTATTTTAGTATTATTTTTTGGAAAACCCCACATAATTAGGGAAATAGAACCCAAAAGTGACGCTATTTTACATGCGTATTTACCGGGGGATTTTGGAGGAGAAGCTTTGGCTGATATTTTATTTGGATCAAGCAATCCATCCGGAAAGATACCGTACACTTATCCACGATACGACGGTGTTGTTGAGCATTACGATCACGTACCATCTGAAGAAAAAACGAATAAAACACTTGGTAAGGCAATTGATCCTCAATGGGAATTTGGACACGGATTGAGTTACACCACGTTTTCCTATCGGGATTTAATGCTTTCGAAAACGGACTTGAATGGAAAAGAGGAGCTTGCAGCAACGGTTACACTTGAAAATACTGGAAAAATCGCGGGAAAAGAAGTCCTTCAATGGTATATTTCTGATTTGTATGCTTCAGTCACTCCGGCAGGTAAAAAATTAAAGGGATTTCAGAAAGTAGCCCTGTTGCCGGGAGAGCGAAAAACGGTATCATTTACGATTACACCGGAAATGCTCAAATTTTATGGGGTAGACAATCAATGGATTGCAGAGCCGGGTGAATTTATTTTACAAGTAGGCAATCAATCCGTGAATTTTCAACTTAAGTAATCCTTTTCGCCTACCTTTACGGCATGGACCACGACTTAGAAATACGGTTTTTAAGCTTAAAAAAACATTTAGAACTTACTTTTGGAGATGGAATGGATGTTCAGGCCATGTTGTTTCTCATAGGGGTGAACGAACTTGGAAAGGGCCATCAACAGTATTCGAAGCAGGAAAAAACGGAGTTGTTTCATGTTGCGATATGTACCTTGTTGGAGCCATATGGCTACTACGAATTTGAGGGCAGAGATGAGGACGGCTGGCCACATTTCAAACTTTGCAAACAGCTACCCCCATTGGCTCATAAAGAACAGCAATTTTTATTGAAAGAAGCGATGCTTGAGTATTTTTTAGCGAATGGGTACTACCAAGAGGAGGATTTAACCAGTAAATAATTAGGATAGCGTCTGATGACTAAACATCTTCGTCAGTAATTTTAGCTCTTTAAGAACATATAAAAACCCAAAAATCATCTCACGATAGCCACCTTACCTACTTTTTTCCCTTTGCCTTCATTCTGTGCTGTCCATATGAAATAAACACCACTCGAAACAGGTTTGCCCTCGAGATTATTGCCGTCCCAAGATGCCGTTCCACCATTGGAAGTAGTTTTATAAATTAAGTTACCTGCCGCATCTGTTACCTTTATATCTGAATTATAGCGGATTCCTTGAATCGTAATCGGCCCAGTGTAGCCTGGTCGAACAGGATTTGGAAATACTTTTGCGCTTTCATAACTTGGATCTTCGTAACTAGAATTGGTGCGAAAAGAAATCAAGCCTTTATCGGTAACTATAAATAGTTCTCCTGAGTTTTGGTCCAGTTTTAAATCAAATATCACGTCAGAAATTAGCGGCGAATTATTGGTGGTGTATTGTGCAAGAATTTCTGAGCCATCCGAAGACATCAAAATAATCCCGGAGGTGGCAGTGCCTACCCATTTTCTATTTCCCCCATCTACTTCTATATCTGTAATGTGTGTTGAACCCAAAGCATATTCCACATTACCCTCAAAGTTAACCTTTACCCTTTGCGCATCGTATTCGCCGGCGCCAGCGTTAAAGACATTAGAGGTATTGTATAGAATCGCAAAACCAGCATCTGTACCAATCCATATTTCTCCATCAAAATCTACCGCAATGGCCGTTACGTTATCCGAGGGAAGATTCCCAGAATTCTCACCTGTTCTTAGGTTTATTCGGCCATCGTCAGAAACATCTGTAATTGATTCACCATACGTAAACCCAAATAATCCCGAATTGTAGGTGGCACACCATACATTTCCGTCAAAGTCTATGACCATTTTTTTGGTATACTTGTTTTTCGCTGTTGCCCCTAAATCAAAATTTTGCCAAGTGCCATCGCTAGCCAAGCGCACATTCAAGGGCATCTCTGAATACCCGTTTAGGCACCACAAATTACCTTTTTCGTCGTAACATACATCCGAAACCAAACTCCATCCGTTGCCAACCGCAGTTTTTTTGAGCGTAGAATTCGCCTCGGTAAAAGTCTCACAAAGCCCATCTGTAAAAACTGTTACAGGAACTTCCGAATAAGTGCTTACCGCATATTCATTTTTATTTTTTGGGTTAATGGACACATCTAACATATCCCAAATGTTGAGGTTTTCCCAACATGATGTAGCGTAAACATCCCGAAAACTCCAAGTCTCTACGTCATTTTCTTTCGTTAAAAAGTGAATGCCGTTCTTACTGAAAGCGGGTAGTTTATCCAGTAAATAACCAGACCCAATCACTAACTTGTCTTGCTGCCAATCCATGGAATAAAAATAACTATTTCGTGTGCCTTTTGCTGCAATAGGTTGATAGTCAAATTGATTAGGGTAGTATACAAGTCCCTTTTCATTATCTGCAGACCATAACCCTTTTGGGCCGTAAACGGCGCGTTTTACCGAGAACCATGTGCCAAAATTAGCTGCTGAATAGGAACTATCCAATACCAGTGTGTTATTGTAAACCAAAATACTCCCTTCGTTATTGATAAGTAATTTATCTTCTTGTACTTGTATACTATTAATTTGTACGGAGCTGGTGTTTCCAAAAAATGGGTTGATAGTACCGTTTTCGTATATAAAAACCGTGTCATTACCGAAAGCTGTAGCTTGCTGTAAATAGAGTAGCTTAGAGCCAAAAGGTGTTACATGCGTGTAGCTAAGATTACCGGAAAGGATGGGTAGCCTTGGGTCAAGTTGCCATTGACTTTGGTCAGGTAATGCGGGGTTAGATAATAAACCCCAGTGCAGGGAGCTGGAAGAAAGGGCAAATAGCGTATCCCCAGAAAAATAGAGATCTAGAATGGGTGCCAAGCCATTAGTGGGGTAATAGGTGTCTTTTATTTCTTTTTTAGTAACATCGATTTTCACGATTGAAAAATCCGTAGCAGCATATAAGAAGTCTTGATAGTAAGCAAACTTATTGATTTTTTTAGAGGCCGGAATAGCAGCCAACTTGATAGCAGGAAGATTTGTTACCTCAATACCCTTCAAGAAATCTAAATTACCGTTTTCGTAACCGATAACTAATTCTTGTTGTTCTTTTAGCCAGAAAAGACCGCTTGGACGGATGTCGGATAGGCCATTCACTGCTGAAGCTAATCCGTTTTCTTTCGTTTCGGGATCGTACTGCAAAAGACCATTTTCCAATGCGCAATAAATCATTTCATCAGAGACTACCACATCAATAGCCTTGCTTGTATTTACATGAAACCGCCATTTTCCCATACCAATTTGGGCATGGTTGTATGCACACAAGAATACGAAAGTGATAAAAAGAATTTTCCGCATAATTTATAAACGTTAAACGGGTTAAGTTATTTTTTTTTCAAGATTAAAACAGCGTTATTTTGTTTGAATACTTCCCATTTTCCCGAATTTTTCATGTCAATAATCATTTTTTCATACGCCTCCCAACTCATGGGATAGGGATTTGGGTCAATCACAAAAAGTGCAACATAATCCGCATCTCCAATATATGGAAAATGATAGATATAATCTCTGAAGGCTAAATGAGGAGCTAATGCTGACTGTGCACTTACCCGTGCATCTTGAGGAATAGAAGCTACTATTTCGTGGGTTTCGGAAACATTGAAATTTTGTTTCCAATGGCTAGGGCTGTAAAACTTAACATTTTCTCTTTTATACCAGGTGGAAACACGGTTATCCATGAAATGTATGGTGCTTCCAACACATAATGCCACACCAATAAAACCGCTTACTACTTGGATTTTTTTTCCTTGCGTCTCCTGAGGAGCAACAAATTGAAAAAGTTTTTTAAAATCAGGTAATTTCAATAATACGGTGTAAAACGCGATGACTAAAATAGGAGCAAATTCAATGGAATAGTGGTAGTTGATTCCCCAACGGCTGGGGTCATCATTAAACATTTTTTGTCCGATTATCGGCAACAACATGATGAGGTATTCGGGGGTAAACATCAGAGCAGCCCCTCCTGCGAGAAGAAGTCCAATGTATGTCTCTTTTTTAATCCCGTCGTATTCCACTTGCCCAAGGTGATTTTCTACCAGTAATTTAAGGGCATCGATGGGATGAAGCAGAATATTCTTCAACACTTCTCCAAAGTCTTTCCCCAGAGCAGTAAAAGAATTATGCATATACTCCCCACCAGGAAGGGCTAAACCGGGAATAATAACTTTGATTACCAAAACGAAAAACACCAAGGCGGACAATGACAGGGCCCCTGACCAAATAAGTAGGGATTTATCACGGGTTAAAATACCTCGAAAAAACAAACCGAAGCCAATAAACACTAGCCAAAGAGCCATGTTTTCTTTCGCAATCATTATCAGTAAGGAAAAGATTAGCGCTTGTTTCCAGTTTTTTGTATGAAAAGCAAGCAGTAACCAAGGGACAAACATAGTGGCTACCACATTGTCGTGGTAGTCGAAACCTAAGGCCGAGTAAATCCCATAAAACGCAAAGAAATGAACTAAGGCTAGGCGACCGAGAAGAGGTGATGCTCCGAGATAACGTACAAAACGATACACTCCCAAAGCCCCAAAGAGTATAGATAAAAATTGCAAAAGCAACATGGTCCAAGTCCCAAAAACCCAATAGAAAGGGGCAATTAAAACGGGATAAAGGGAAAAGTGATCCGAGAGGACATTGCTGAATACTTTATGCGGCAGCATAATCATGCAGTCATTCCAGCGAAAGTGTGCATAGTCCCATATAGCATTGTGGTTTATACCTAGATCCCATCCATAGGTTCTAAAAAAGTAATGGTTGACAAACGTGATGGAAGCAAACACACCAGCAAACACCAGTAAAATGAAGATAAGCCAAGGCTGCTGCTTAATTTTTTGTAAGATAGAAGAGAATGCTTTGCGCATACTAGAGGTTGGTTTCATCCACAATGTAATGCGGCCTATTTTTACTTTCTTTAAAAATCTTTCCTAAATACACGCCAATTATACCGATCATTAGCAATTGTATACCACCAATAAATACGACAGAGGCCACGATGGAGGTCCACCCGGTGATGGCGTCGTCGGTGAATACGGAGATACATATAGCGTAAATACCGTACAAAAAGGCGAGAAATGCCAGGAATGAACCAAGATAAATAGAAAAGTACAGGGGTTTGGCACTCGATGAGGTGATGCCCGCAATGGCAAACGATGCCATTTTTTTCACAGAATATTTGGTTTGTCCTGAATGCCGTTTATTGGGGGTGAAAACCATGGCTTCTTGTCGGAAACCAATAGCAGCAATCATTCCTCGAAAAAATAATTCTTTTTCTGGGTAGCGCTTGATTTCAGCGACAACTTTTTTATCCAGTAGCCGAAAATCTGCGGCCCCATCCACGATAGGATATTCAGACATCTTATTGATGAGCCAATAAAATCCTTTTGAGGTAATTTTTTTAAACCAGGATATGCCTTTTTCTTCGGCGCGAACGGTATACACAACCTGCGCTCCCTCTTTCCACCTCTTGAGCATTTCCGGAATCAGTTGGGGGGGATGTTGTAAATCGGCGTCCATGCTAATTACAGCATCTCCAAGCGCATGGTCCAAGCCAGCCTTTAGTGCGTGTTGGTGGCCAAAGTTGCGGCTAAAAGATATGTATTTGACTCGGAGATCATTTTGACTTAATTTTTTGATGACAGAAAATGACCCATCCGAACTTCCGTCATTGACATAGATTAACTCGAAGTTTTCCACACCCTCTTGCTTCAACACCTCCAAAATTTGCTCATAGAGCAGCACAACGTTTCCTTCTTCGTTATATGTGGGGACGATAATGGAAAGACTTGTTGACATTATTGCGAAGTTAAGACAAATGAATGAAATAATTGACTCGCCAATATTCCCTATATTTGCCAAAAAAAAGTATGTCAGAGCAACGCATTTCTACGAATAAAGCCCCGAAGCCTGTTGGTCTATACCCACATGCTAGAAAGGTTGGGAATCTATTGTTTCTTTCCGGTGTAGGGCCTAGAGTTGCGGGCTCAGACGACACAGATTCAGCAGTGCCAGGCTTGAAATTAGATAAAAATGGAAATTTTATAGAATTCGATTTTGAGGCCCAATGTAGAAGCGTGTTTGATAATGTGCGCATTATCTTGGAAGAATCTGGTTCCAGTTGGGACCAATTGGTGGATGTTACCGTATTTCTGGTCAATATGAAGCGCGATTTTCATACGTATAATCGAATTTATGCGGAATATTTCAAGGATAATTTACCCTGCCGTACTACCTGTGAGATTAATGCTCTTCCAACGCCTATTGCAATTGAATTGAAATGTATTGCGACGATTTGAAATGAGTTGAGAGATAAAAATTAAAAGTTATTCTCCCTTTGAAGGGGGTAAGGGGGATGACAAAATTTGTACTGAAAAGTAGAACTTTATAAAAATAATCACCTCCCATTATCCCTCCTCGAGGAGGAAAAATTAAATGAATTAAATATGATTGGATTTATCATCAGAATAGCATTAACAGCAACCGTCTTAGGTTTCAATGTCTGGCTTTTTGCAACAGGTCATTGGGGTTGGGGTATTACGGTAATTTTTATAACAGCATTATTGATTGCTTCTTTCTTTAGAAACGAGAAAATGATTTGGGCCTTGTATCAAATGCAGAGAGGCGATCAAGAAAAGGCAAAAAGGTTTATCAATAAAATTACACACCCTCAGTTTTTACCGAGAAGGCAGCATGCTTATGTGTTGTATCTACAGGCACTCATGAATGCTCAAGATATGGGTTTTGCCCAAAGTGAACCTATGTTGAGAAAGGCGCTTTCGTTGGGCTTGAGAACAGCAGAAGACAATGCGGTTGCGCGCATGCATCTTGCAGGAATATGTGCGCAATCTGGGCGCAAAACAGAAGCGGTATCGTTGTTGGGGGAGGCGAAAAAATTTGATAAAAAAGGAATGCTGCGCGATCAAATCAAGACCATGCAGCAACAGTTGCAAATGGCCCCGTCAAAGAATCAAATGCGCATGGCACAAATGATGGGAGGCCGAAAGCCTAAAATGCGTTAAAAGTCCTCGTGTTTTACCACACCATCCGATCACAGGGAGAAGGAGTCTACAAAGAAAAAGGATCTCGTTTTATTGGCATCACACAACATGTGACAACAGAGCATGAAGTTAAAGCGGCTATTGCTCACCTGCGTAAGGAACATCCGCAGGCGGTGCACGTGTGTTATGCCTTTCGCTTAGGCGCCGACAAGAAACATTTTCGGTATACCGACGATGGCGAGCCTTCCAACTCAGCGGGCCCTCCCATTTTTGGCCAAATCCAACAAGCCAATTTAACAAATTGCTTCGTAGCTGTCGTTCGCTACTACGGTGGAGTTAAGCTCGGTGTGGGAGGCCTTATTCAGGCCTATCGGCAAGCAGCAAAAGAGGCCATTGAAGCCGCCGAAATAGTGGAGACAGAAGACCATTTATACTATGAATTACATGGTAATTTTGGCGCATTACCTCAGCTAATGGCTTGGCTCAAAAAGTATAAAATCGCAATAAAATCGCAAAATTATACAGATAAACACGAAATTACTGTGTTGATACCGGGTTCTTTAGTCCAACATTTGGAACAATTAGAAAAGAAGGGGGTGGTGTTTAGTAGACTCTCTTCTGATAGGGAATAATGTTCTCTTGGGTCATTTTTTGAACAGTCCAAAAATCCAGTTAAACAGCATTCGTTACTTAATTAACTTTGTTGTTAATCGGCTACCATTTTTCAACGTAACAAGCACTGTGTACATTCCTTTTTCCAGATTGCTAGCATCTACTCTTGTAGACTGTTCTGTAATCGTCGCGGATGAAATTATTCTTCCTGTCATATCAATTAACTGGTATACGTTACCCACTAAATGTGCGGGAAAATCTACAGTAAATACATTTTCAACAGGATTGGGGTACACGGTGAAGTCATTACTCCCGTTCTCGCTAAGACCTACCCCACTGTTCGGTGGGCGAATAACGATGATGCTGTGCGTGTTGGGACTGGTATTAGACCAAGACGAACCATTGGTCGCAAGGTAAATTTCTTTTTCAGTACCGACACACAGATCTCGTAATCGTCCAAATTGATTCGTTAGGTAATGTGTCTGGCTAAGCACTGAAGTACCATCGGTATTCATCGTGAGCGCAATGATTTTTTTATCTTTTAAGACGCTCATCAATATTTTGTTATGAAACTCTGGAAATGCGGAGTTTTCGTAAAATACTAAGTCGGAAGGCGCTATCGTCGGGGTCCACACGATAAGGGGTTCTTTTACATCATTGGCTGCACAAAAGGTCTGTTCACTCGAAGTATTACAGAATCCTTCTACATTTGGCCATCCATAATTTTTTCCCATCTCAGCAATTTGAAACTCATCATCGGTAGAAGCCCCGTGCTCTGACATATATATTTTCCCATTTGGATGAAGTAGTAATCCTTGCACGTTGCGGTGACCATAAGAATATACAGGGTTTCCCGCGACAGGGTTGTCGCTTGGAATGCTACCGTCTAGGTTGATCCGTAGCAATTTACCATTCAATTCGTTCATGTCTTGCGGAAAGTCTGTGTTTTGCGCGTCACCCGTTGAAAACAAGAGGGTATTGTCTGCTAAAATAATGATGCGTGATCCGTTGTGTGTTGTATTGCCAACAATGTTGTCCAAAATGACAACCGGGCTCACTAAGCTTGTTCCGTTATAGGTGTACTTGACTAATTTCTCTTTTAAATTTGAAAATGTACCGTAGGTGTAGGCAATAAAAACTTCAGGAGTTGTCGCAAAATTTGGGTGAAGAACCATTCCTAACAATCCTGATTCGGAATTTTGATAAACAGATGAAACGATATTTAATACAACTGTTTTTGTCTTTGTAACAGGATTTATTCGACTTATAATCCCTTTTCTTTCCGTCGTCCAAATATGGCCATCACCGCCATAAATAATTTCCCATGGAATATCTAAACCCGTATAAATGGTATCAACCTCAACGCTTGTAGACCCAATATTGATAGTAGATTGTGCGAGTGACTTCAGCGAAATCCCAAGAATAAAAGCAAGTAGTAGATTTTTCATAAAATAAGATTGTCAACAAAAATAACACTATCTTTTTTAAAAAGGTAATTTACAATCAGAAAACAGGATTGACTAAATAGCAGTTAACGAGGACTATATATCGATTCCCACAATCGGTGTGAAAAATTGCCCTTGAAAATCGAGAAGTCGTTCCTCCTCGGCATTCACTGCGGTAATAAGTATGCGGCATTTCGGTAGGCTCTCTGATAAGCGCGTCAAATGACCCTTTAACGCCTGACGCATCATCTGATCTGTGTCTAAAATGGCGACAAACTTGATTTTCGCCATGTTGAAGCCGTTTTGAAAATACATCTCCGTAGTACGTTTTACAGAACCAATAATTACCTCTGTTCCATCAAAAAGATCGTTGCGTTGCTTGAGTTTATTTCCCTTATCGGTAATTAGGTCTATGGTTAGGTCTAAGTCTTTCGCGCGATCTTTAAG
>CAMDLY010000069.1 GCA_945902115.1 Lishizhenia tianjinensis
GCTGCTACTTCGTGGTCTTTTGTTTCTTTTCTTTTGAGGAAAAAGAAAAGATAGTTAAAATTGGCAAATTGCTACGTTTTAATTGAATGTTAATCCATGCGCAATCTCAGCGCCGGCGTGTATTATTTCCAAATTTCTGATGGAGTCACTTGCAAAACAGTGAAGGTTTTAAAAAATTAAGGATTCTTACTTTTTTTGCCGAAGCAGAAAAGAAAACCTAATACAAAAACCCAAACAACCAAAGTGGAATCACATTTCCTGAAGAAAACGCGACATCATCCTTAACGATGTAAGCATTATCCAAATCCTGTATTTGCTTTTGGGTCTTGTATTTACCACCAACTTCGAAAATATATTTATTGTCTACTAAAAAGTCACCGATTTTAGGAAGTTCAATAGTCGTTATTTGAGACACCTGCGAATAAAAAAATGTTTCTCTAATGTTTCCGATATTCGCTTTCTCTTCCGCAAGTGCGAATGCTAAAGTTGGGTTGTTTAAATAAATTTTATCCGCTTTTTGCAAAACCGTTGTGCTTCTTCCTGTAGAATAAACCAATGAAATTAATTTAGCCTCTTGAAGAAACTCCAAATAGTTGTAAAGTGTTGTTCGGTGAATACCGGTCTTTTGAGCGAGGTCTGAGATATTTGGTTTAAAAGGAACTTGTTGAGCGATGATAAAAAGAAGTTGCAACATTTTTTTTGCATTACGAACATCAAAATCCTTAAGTTCTGCCATGTCATATTCCACAACAGTTCGAATGAGTTGATTCATTCTTCTATGGCTTGTTAAAGGCTCATCTAAAAGAAAAGGATAATAGCCAATTTGGTTGTATTCTGCAAAATGTTCTAAGGGTTTGAATTTCGGAGGGAGGGAATCATATATCTTTTGTTGATTCGTTACGATTTCTTCAATTGTGTAAGTTGGCAAGCCTTTTATTCCTTTTAAGGTTAAAAACTCGCGATAGGACAATCCTGGTAATTCATACATTAAAGCGCGACGACTTAAATCCCCTTCTTGTTTTTTTAAATCAATGATTGATGAGCCTGTAAAAACGATTTGAAGATCTGCGTAAAAATCATAGATGTTTTTAATTTCTTGTGACCAATTGGGATACTTATGCACTTCATCCAACACGACAATTTCCCCACCTTTGGCGTGAAATTCTAATAGCGTTTCCTTTAGTGAGTATTTTGTAAAATACACATCATCCAATGAAAAATAGGCAACTTGATTGTTGTTTTTATTCAAAGATTTCAGCCATTGTAACAGCAACGTTGTCTTTCCGGTTCCTCGCGCCCCTTTGATTCCAATTAATCGAGATGACCAATGAATTTCGTCGAACAAAAATCGCTTAAAGTCTGGAAGTTTTTGTCTAAGTAAATTCGCAGACTGTGTTAATATTTCATTCATTATGTTTATTCTAATGTACAAATACAAATGTAATATGTTTTATTGAATACACAAAATAATCTTTTTCCCTCATTTTATTGAAATTGGCTGAATTCCAACATCTAAATTCTCTCATATTAAGCTTATCAAAGTAAAAATATGTATTTTATGGTTATAACCTATAAAAAACAAAATAAATTAATATATTTGTGTATATAACCATATAAATGATAAAAAGAACATTATATCTCGATAAGATTAAAGAATTCATTGACAAACCTTTTATAAAGGTAATAACTGGAATTCGGCGATGTGGAAAATCTACCATTTTATTATTGCTAAGGGAGGAGATAATTCAACGTGGGGTAGATGAAGAACAAATTCTCCATTTTAATTTTGAAAGTTTTAATTATTCGGAAATAAAAACGGGAGAACAACTCTACAAGTTAGTGAAACTACAACTCAATCCTCTAAAAAAACAATATATATTGCTGGACGAAATTCAAGAAATTCAGGATTGGGAGAAAGCCGTTAACTCTTTTATGCTAGATTTTGATGCAGATGTTTATATCACCGGCTCAAATTCACGCTTGTTATCCTCTGAATTAGCCACTTTTTTAGCGGGGAGGTATGTTGAGTTTCAAATTCAAACATTAAATTTTCGAGAGTGCAGATCCTTTAATGAAGAGTTTCAAAACACGAAAAAAACGAATCGTGAGCAATTTGAATATTTCTTGAGGCGTGGTGGTTTTCCTGTTTTACATACAGCGCCTTATTCATTAGATTCAGCCTATAAAATTGTCCATGATATTTATTCCTCAGCCATTTTGAGAGACACGGTTCAACGCTATAAAATTCGAGATATTGAACTTTTAGAACGTATTGTGAAATACGTATTTGATAATATAGGAAACTCATTTTCAGCACAAAATATTGCAGACTATTTCAAAAGTCAGCAAAGGAAAATTGATTTAAATACAGTTTATAATTACCTAAATGCCCTCGAAAGTGCTTTTATAATTTATCGAATACAGCGTTTTGATGTAAAAGGAAAAGAACTGTTGAAGACACAAGAAAAATATTTTGTCAGTGACCCGGCTTTGATATATTCAGTAATGGGCTTCAAGGATAGAATGATTTCAGGCATACTCGAAAATATTGTTTTATTAGAATTACTAAGTAGGGATTTTCAAGTATCTGTGGGTAAAGTGGGTACAAAAGAAATTGACTTCATCGCAGTCAAAGGGAATTCAAAATTTTATGTTCAAGTGGCGTATTTGTTACCAGAACAAAGTACTATTGAACGAGAATTTAATTCACTTTTAGCTGTTAAGGATCATTATCCGAAATATGTAGTTACCATGGATCCATTTTGGACTGATACAATAGAAGGCATAAAACATGTTCATATAGCAGACTTTCTTTTAATGGATAGTTATGTATAGGGATTTAATTTTTTCGGTTCTTAAGCTTAATGCCTTGTAAAAGATTTAAATTAGTTTCAATTCTTACTTTTTTTGCACTAAATCAATAGTTGATAAACATAAAAATAGCGTATTTTTAGCTTTGATATTACTAATATTACGCCATAATATGAAATAGCCATGCAAACAGTTAGTGCAAGCACCTTTAATTTTTGATAATTCCGAGGGGAAACATGAACTTTTAGCGGAAAAGAAGGTTGATGGTATACTCCATGTAATGAATGAGAATAAGTTTTTAAATTAAGCCAAGAATTCGTAATTCCATCTCTAAACAGCAATCTACTTCCCTTTTCGCATCGAAATATTACAATATTCCGATTTAAAAAATATCGGATCTCACTATTTACAGGTGTTTTGACAACGTTTGAATAACCGAACTCAGGTTAAAAGGTTATTATGACAATTATTGAAATTCAAATAGAGGAAAAGAATAAAATTCTAAAGGGTCTTGAAAAAGCCTATGAAAAGCTATTAGAATACAAAAGAGCTAAAAACAGCGAGTTGGTAGTATTGATTGATAATAAAATTGTGAAAATCAAACCAGATCAAAAATTATAAATAGCTGAATTCTTCAAAAGACAAAATTGTAACTTTTAAATCCATCCTCAAGGAAATCTTGTATTATTTCCACACTTCTGATGGAGTCACCTCCAAAGCCTTGAAGTTTCTATTTCGTTCACCCCTGTTGATCTCCCCTCAGACGGAGTTTGATACTCGTCAGAGTCGTCAGACCTCGATCCCTCTTGAAGGGGGATCCTCCCTCCTTGAGGAGGGATAAAGGGAGGTGAATAATTATAGTCATCTTATAACCATCATCCCCATCGATCTCAGATAGATACCTTTCGCCTGACAGGCAAACTAGTAAATTAAATGTTAATTGATTAGAAGGCTAAAAATCGTTCAATCAATTGCATTCCTTGTTGGTGGCTTTTTTCTGGATGGTATTGGACGCCAAAGACGTTCTTTTTTTCGAAACCTGAAATAAAAGGATAGCCATATGTGGAACGGTGAAGTACGATGTCTTCCTTTGGGACTTCCGCGTGGTAGCTATGAACAAAGTAAAATTCTGAGGACGGATCTGCTAGCAGTCGGCTATTCTGACCTTCCACGGTATTCCATCCGATGTGAGGGACTTTTAGTTTTTCAGGATCTTCAACCTTAAATCGAACAATTTTCGTATCCACCCAGCCAAGTCCTGGTAACATTCCTTCCTCACTGAAGGCAGTCATTAACTGCATACCGAGGCAAATACCTAGAATAGGTTTCTCGTCAACGCGTGCAAAAGTATGCAAAGCTGACAGAAGATTTTTCTCTTTCAAGCGTTGCATAGCCATGCCAAAATGCCCGACGCCTGGTAGAATCAGAGAATCACAACTCGCTAATTCCTCGGGAGTTTCCACAACTGTAAATTCTACTTTCAAGAGATGTAGTTTCCGCTTGATGGAATGAATATTCCCCATACCGTAATTTACAATACCTACCATATGGGACAAAAGTATAAACTATTCCCCTCATTCGGATGAAATAAGTATTACCCATTGTCGATTTATAATTCCTTAATTTTAGGAGTTCATTGCAAACACTTATCTTTATTCTATAATGTATCGTCCAAGAATAATCCCTGTTTTATTGCTCCAAAACAATGGCTTGGTAAAGTCCATTCAATTCAAGCAGCATAAGTATATTGGAGATCCCATTAATGCGGTTCGTATTTACAACGAACTTGCTGCAGATGAAGTGATTTTTCTTGATATCAATGCAACAAAAAAAGGCAGGTGTATTGATGTTCAATTGGTTAAAGACATTGGAGAAGAGGCCAATATGCCCTTCGGGGTTGGAGGAGGAATTTCATCCTTAGAACAGATAGAAAGATTAATTCATGCAGGAGCGGAGAAGGTAGTGATTTGCTCTGAAGCCATTCGAAGACCAGAATTTATAAGAGAAGCGAGCGAAGCTTTCGGATCATCGACGATAGCTGTTTGTTTAGATTTCGGCAAAACATTTTTCGGGGGAATTAAGTTATTCAGCCACGGAGGCAGCAAGTCTCATGCACAAAACATTTATGAATTTTCGCTTCAAATGGAGGCTTTCGGTGCCGGAGAATTAATCATACAATCTATTGACGACGACGGCACAATGTCGGGTTATAATCGTGAAATATCTGTAGGTATTGCCAAGCAAGTATCTATTCCTGTTACGGTGTTGGGAGGTGCTGGATCAATGGAAGATATTAGACAATTAAACGAGCATCATATGTTTAATGGGTATGCTGCCGGATCGATTTTTGTATTCCAAGGAAAACATCGTGGGGTCCTTATTAATTATCCAAATCAGTCCGTAAAATCAGGCAGCACGGAGAAATTATAAACTTCACCAAAATATGTATACAATTTACCTAACCTTTAATTTGATATTGTGTATTCGCAAGCTCACCAGTAAAATACTTGAATGTTGAAAATCAATAATTTAATTGAAGAGAGAGCTATCTAGTGAATATTAGCGAAAAATCCTCGGCCTTGAATTTATAGGTTTTAGCTACTGAGCTGAAACCGTTAATTTTTAAAATTTCTGTAAGAACATTTTTAAAAAATTTCAGTTTCAGAAAGGAGTTAAAATTGTTCGTTACGAGTTGTAAATAATTACAGAACAAATATTTGCGAACAAAAAGAAATTCAGAGCCTTGACTTTTTTGTTTCTTTTTTTGTTAAGAAAAAAAGAAAGGCAAAATTAAAGATAGCTCAAATTGAAATCTTCTTTCGAGTTATGAATTAAAGTTGTATTATTTTTAGTGGTATAAAAGCGTAGACTCAAAATTTGATATTAAGGAAAAACAACCGTTAATTAACTACAACATTACTATATCAAATTTTATTTTTTATAATACCCTACATTTCTTGCTTTTGTGTGTTGATGACGATGGAGTATAAGATTTGTAAACGTTGTGTAATGGACACCTCTGATCCAATAATTAAATTCAATAATCAGGGGATATGTTATCATTGTAATGAGTTTATCAATGTCAGAGCTGTACACAGTTACAAAGGAATAGAGACAGACGAACAGTTTTCTTCTCTACTAAACGAAATTAAAGTGGGAGGTGAAGGCAGGCAATATGACTGCGTAGTGGGGTTAAGTGGGGGTATAGATAGTTCTTATGTTGCCTATTTAGCAAAAAAACAAGGATTGCGCGTTCTTGGGGTACATATGGATAATGGATGGAATTCAGAAGAAGCGGTTCAAAACATTCTAAATATAGCACAAATTCTAGGTATAGACTACGAAAGCTATGTATTGGATTGGGAGGAATTCAAAGAGATTCAACTAGCTTTTTTGAAAGCGTCTGTCCCAGAAGCAGATACCCCAACGGACATAGCAATTTTATCATGTTTGCACAAAGTAGCAAGTAAATACGGTGCGAAGTATATTATTAGTGGGGGAAATTTCGCTACAGAAGGAATTCTGCCAAGATATTGGCATTATAACGCCAAAGATCTTAGGTACTTTAAATACATCCATAAAACTTTTGGAAAAGGAAAAATAACGACCTTTCCAACCTTTGGTTTTAGAAGTGAAATGTATTATAAGTTGATAAAGAAAATAAAAATGGTTTACCTGTTGAATTATGTTTCATACAATAAGTCAGAAGCCATTGCATTATTAGAAAAAGAGTTAAATTGGAAGAACTACGGCGGTAAACACTATGAATCTAAATATACCGGGTTCATACAGTCATACTACCTCTTTAAAAAATTCAATATTGATTACCGAAGAGCGACCCTTTCCTCGCAGATTTGTGCCGGAGGCATTACTAGGGAGGAAGCTCTAGAAATATTAAAAACACCTCCGTTCAAGCAAGAGGTAGTCGATAAAGAAATCGAGTATATTTCCAAAAAATTAGGAATAAGCGTGGAGGAGATGATACACATCATAGATTTAGCACCTCGTTGGTATCACGACTATCCAAACGATGAAAAATGGCTGAAGTACATTTATGATACGTACCGGAGACTCTTTAAAAAAGAAAAGCTAGCTAGCTTTTAAATTTGCCTTAAACTTCTACTTTCTCCCAATAAGCACCTGACTTAATCCTTAACGCTATATTTGCATTATGCATTCTTCCTCCGCTGACACCATTTGTGCAATAGCCACTCCTCACGCAGTTGGCGCTATTGCGGTCATTCGTGTTTCCGGTCCTCTCGCTAAGAAATCCCTTAGTACTCTATTTACTAAAAACATTACTGCAGCTTCCTCCCACACCATCCATTTCGGAAACATTCGCTTTGGAGATGAACTCATTGATGAAGTGTTGGTCTCTGTATTCGACGAAGGTAAGAGTTATACAGGCGAGGAATCTATAGAGATATCGTGTCACGGGTCACCATTTATTCAACAACAAATTCTGCGTGCTTTGATACATGCGGGTTGCCGTTTGGCAGAACCCGGCGAATTCACCCAGCGGGCATTTCTGCATGGGAAATTAGACCTTTCACAAGCAGAGGCCGTTTCTGATCTCATTGCCTCTCAAACCAAAGCCATGCATCAGATGGCGCTAGGGCAACTTAAAGGCAGGTTTTCACACGAGCTCAAGCAACTGCGTGAGCAACTCATCCATTTCGCTAGTTTGATTGAATTAGAGCTTGATTTCGCCGAGGAGGATGTTGAATTTGCAGATAGAACGGCACTTTTTGCACTAATAGATGAGGTATTGACAAAAATTCGCAGGTTGATTACCTCATTCGAACTGGGGAATGCCCTAAAACAAGGGGTGCCCGTAGCCATTGTGGGAGCGCCAAATACAGGTAAGAGCACCTTGCTCAATCAACTCTTGGGAGAGGACAGAGCTATTGTCAGTGATATCGCAGGAACTACACGAGATGTTATCGAGGAGGTGTTAATCGTAGAAGGGATTTCTTTTCGCTTGGTCGATACGGCAGGCATCCGTGAAACAAAGGAGGAAATTGAGTCGATGGGTATCGAACGGTCTCTGCAGAAAATTGAGCAGGCGCAGATCGTACTTTGCCTAGCAGACGGTTCTCTCACAGGGGAGGTGTTAAAGGCGGCTCAGTGGACGGCAACTTTGAAGACGCAGTTTCCTGATAAGAGCATACTTTTTGTTGTCAATAAACTAGATGTCGCGGGTAGTCTACCGGCTTGCGATTTTGCGATCAGTGCAAAAACGGGTGAGGGCATTGAACAGTTGAAAGAGGCATTTGTGGAAGCGGTGAGGCAAGACTTTGATTTTGCCAATGAGACGATAATCTCCAATACCCGGCATCTAGAGGCCCTGCAACGAACAGACGAATACCTGACCGCTGCCTATTCGGGATTGGAACAGCAAGTGCCAGCAGATTTGGTTGCCATGGATATTCGGGCTGCTATGCGCGCACTAGGAAACATCACTGGCCAAATAGAAGTGGATACGGATATTTTGGGTAATATCTTCAGTAAGTTTTGTATCGGGAAGTAATTTATCTCACATATAATATACACATTATCAAATACTTAACTATATTTTGATTAGCTTTATAAGCTCTATGAATACTTAAATTATCAGCTATGTATAAATTCTTGTTATCCTGTTTCTTCCTATTGTCAACCACTATTTCTTTTTCACAAGTAGACCAGTCGTATAAGACCAAAGTAAAGCAAATGATGCTATCTTCTGGCGGAGCTGATGCGTATGATGCGGCAATCACTCAGATGTTTACTATGTTTCAACAGCAATTTACAGATGTGCCGGCCAACTTTTGGAAAGAGTTTGAAAAAGAATTTTTAAATACCTCTATGGATGAGTTAGTTGACTTAATTTCTCCAGTGTATGCGAAACATTTAACGGCACAAGACCTTGACCAAATCATCGCATTTTATGCAACTCCGGCAGGAAAAAAACTATCGAGTTCTCAAGGAGCGATAACCACAGAATCTATGTCTGTAGGGCAAGAATGGGGAGTACGTTTGGGTGAGAAGGTGGGTAAAAAATTGAAAGATAAGGGGTATTAAACAGTTCTTACCATCAATGATTCATTCTCTTTACTTACTCGTAGTAAATTATTCTTGGTAAGTGTCTTCAATGAGTTATCCCAAACTTTATTGCTTACCTCAAATTGTGCGCGTAGCTCAGATAATTGTTGTTCGCCATGAGCTTTCATCCAATCTAAAATTTCTTTTTCTTGCTCGTTGAGAGCTACCTTTGCTCTGCTTTCTGGGCGCATTTGAGGAAAGAACAACACCTCTTGAATTGACGGATTATTCGTTAAGTACATAATCAAGCGGTCCATCCCGATTCCGATACCACTTGTAGGTGGCATTCCGTATTCCAGCGCACGGATGAAGTCTTGGTCGATAAACATCGCTTCATCGTCGCCGCGTTCTTGCAATTTTACCTGTTCCTCAAGTCTCTCTCGCTGATCGATGGGATCGTTTAACTCAGAATAGGCATTGGCAATTTCTTTCCCACAAACCATCAACTCGAAACGTTCTGTTAAACTTGGATCGTCTCGATGTGCTTTACAGAGTGGTGACATTTCTTTGGGGTAGTCAGTGATGAAGGTCGGTTGTATATAATTGCCTTCACATTTTTCACCGAACATTTCGTCTATCAATTTTCCTTTACCCATAGTTTCATCTACGGGAATTCCCATTTCTTTCGCTGCCTCTCTCAATTGGTCCTCTGTTTTTCCGTAAACATCAAAACCTGTAAAGTCAATTATCGCTTGCCGCATGGTCACACGTTTGTATGGTGCCTTGAAATCTATGCTATGTTCACCAAAAGTACAAACAGTAGTTCCATTTACCGCAAGTGCACAATATTCCAGCAACTGTTCAGTGAATGACATCATCCAATGGTAATCTTTGTAGGCGACGTATAATTCCATTGCCGTAAATTCAGGGTTGTGTGTTCTATCCATCCCTTCATTTCGGAAATTCTTTGAAAACTCATACACCCCGTCAAAACCACCGACAATCAATCTTTTTAAGTACAACTCATTGGCAATGCGCATATAAAGCGGAATGTCTAAGGCATTGTGATGTGTGATAAAGGGTTTGGCAGAGGCACCACCAGGAATCGATTGAAGTACTGGAGTTTCAACTTCCATATAGCCTGCATCATTGAAAAATTTACGCATGGCATTGAACAACTTTGTTCTTTTTACAAAGACGTCTTTCACCTGGCGGTTTACCACCAAGTCTACATAACGCTGTCTGTAACGTAATTCTGGATCGCTAAAAGCATCGTGGACTTTTCCGTCGGCATCAATTTTTGGAAGTGGCAAAGGGCGCAATACTTTCGACAGCAGGATGAAAGAGGTGACATGGACAGATATTTCGCCTACTTGCGTTTTGAAAACTGTACCCTCGATACCGATAAAATCCCCCAAGTCGAGTAGTTTTTTAAACACCTCATTATAGAGAGTTTTATCTTCTCCCGGACAAATCTCATCTCTATTGAAATATACCTGGATTCTACCCGAGGAGTCTTGCAGTTCTGCAAATGAAGCTTTCCCCATAATGCGTTGAGACATCATTCTACCGGCCAAACATACTTGCTTACCTTCTTGAAAATTAAGTATCAATTCCTCGGCATACGCATTTACAGGATATAGCGCTGCAGGGTAAGGATCGATTCCCAATGCACGAAGCTTGGTGAGGTTATCTCTTCTTTGCAGTTCTTGTTCGGTAAGTTCTAATTGACTCATAGGGAAAAAATTGAGCTACAAAGATAGGGAACTTGACGGAATTTGTCAGAAACAGCGTGTGTAAATCATGGATTCTCTTGCTTCTGAGAGAAAACGTATAAAACGTATTCATCAAATACAATAATCGGATTATAGAAAGTCTTGCCGCGATATTCGAATACACCAGGGGTAAAAAACACAACTGCCTTCGAACCTTTTGTAGACCAAGCCCCACTTGTCATACCAATGGGAACAATGTAGTTTCCTCTTAAGGCTTTCGGAACTGGCAACGAATCTCCAGGACTTTCTTTAAAGCTTAATTTATTGAAATAGCAGACAGAATCGGTAATTAGCCCTCTTTTCCCATAGTAAAGCTTCTTTTTTTCTGTCCGCATATCAAATTTATCTGTTAAGGTATCGTGTGAAAGGATAAGCGAATGCACATCCATTTGTAGATTCCCCTTCAGAGAAAGTGAATTTTCATCGACATCCTCTAAAAACGATGAGTCAATTGCTGAGGTGGCTAGTCTTTCTTTGTAGTAAAGGAGTGAATAGGTATGCCCAAAGATATAACCGTCAAATACATCTTTTCTGGAAAGCAGGTCTACTTGATTGCTTATTGGCTTCTTCTTTTGGTATTCTGACATGGA
>CAMDLY010000070.1 GCA_945902115.1 Lishizhenia tianjinensis
GTTATTGTTAAACATGTATTTAAAACTCGTAGCGAACAATTTTAACTCCTTTCTGAAACTGAAATTTTATAAAAATGTTCTTGCAGAAATTTTAAAAATTAACAGTTTCAGTTCAGTAGCTAAAACCAAGAAATTCAAGGCCCAAGATTGTTCGGTAATATTCACAAAATAGCTCCCGCTTCGATTAAATTATTGATTTTCAACATTTAAGTATTTTACTGATACGATTGCGAACACTCAAATTGTTTTTTCTTGAATTAGATCGTTTTAAATGTATTTTTTAGTATTTTCACTAGAAAAAACATGAAAAACATTTACATAATAGCTATTCTTTTAGTTGTATCAAATTTTTTCGGACTGACACAAACAACTATTTGGCAAAATGATTTTGAAAACCCATCGGAATGGACCTTAAATGTTTTTACGGGCCAAAATGATATTGATGCGAATCTCTGGGTAATTTCTGATGCAGAAGGAGGTGTTTCTGCCGGAGGATGCGGAGTGGCGGGTAATGGCAATAAAACATTACATATTGGTTGCCAAGGAGCCTGGTGCATCGGAACTGGTGCAACCTACAACGCAGGAGATGGAGGTTTAGGATTTATCTATGCAACAACTAACAAACGGACTGTTTTTGCTTCAATTATTAGCACCTTGAATTCTCAAAATTTGAGTATTGAGTTTGATTATATCGGTGTCGGTCAAGCAAATGATGATTATGGGACCGTTATTTATAGTACAGATGGTGGTACAACCTGGTCAAATCTTCAAACGATAGCCCCTGCTACGACCTGTGCAAATGGACAAGGTTTGTGGACACATTTGGCAATTCCTTTACCTGTTAGTTGTGAAAATAACTCAAATTTGAAAGTAGGATTTGACTGGAAAAACAGCAACGATGGTGCAGGAACCGATCCCTCTCTTGCCATCAACAACGTAAAGATCACAACAAATATACCTCCAAATCCTCAGGCAAATTTCACTTTAAATAACAACCAAATTTGTCAAAACTACTGTTTTACTTTTTTAAATACCAGTTCAGATGCTACGACCTATTTTTGGGATTTTGGAAACGGAAATTCTTCCACTCTCGAAAATCCTGAACCACTTTGTTTTAATCTTCCCGGACAATATGTCATCACCCTAATTGCGTGTAATAATCAAGGATGTGACACCACTGCACAAACTGTAACTGTATTACAAGCGCCATTTACAGGATTAGAATTTTTGAACGGTCAAATTACGTCTTTACAACCCAATGCGCTTTATCAATGGCTTCTTTGTCCGTCATTAACCATCATCCCTGGTGCAACGTCTGTGGAATACACGCCTCCTATCAACGGTGAATATGCCGTGATCGTTACGCTGGCAAATGGATGTTCTGATACTTCCGATTGTATTGTAATTAGCGATTTAGGTATTGCTGAACAAAATATTTCTTTGAGTTTATTTCCAAATCCCGGAAATGGATCTTTTACAATTGACACCGAAGAAAATAATTCTTTTGAAATTTCTGTTTTTGATGTAACAGGAAGAAAACAGGAAATACTGACTGAAGGGAATGCGGTTCGGATTTTGACCTATTCGAAAGGCTTGTTTTTCATTCATTTTACATTTGAAAATGGAACTGAAACGGTTCTTCCTTATTTATGGGAATGACTTTTCAATTTTGTGATGATACTCGTTGGGGGTTGAGTTCTTCAAAGCGAATATCTTCTTTGAAAGGTATCTTCCTCATTTCACCTACTTCGAGGCAATAGAATCCAAACTCCTCTGTGATACGACCCCTAAGGAAATAAACTCCTTTTCCTAAGAAAGGATATTTTCTCACCGATTCTGGAAAGTGTACAGTGTCTATGGTATCGCCATTTTTATCGATCAATGTGCCGAAGTTCATGACGGTGCCGCTAGCGGTTTTGGAAGTTTTCACTGCAACTAAGTATCCGTACATTTCGACGACCATACTAAACTTAATGGGCATTTCTGAGGCAAACGTATGTTCAGGAGGTGTATATGCGAGTAACTCAAATGGATTACACAAGGGAAAACCCAACAATTCCATTTGCTCAAATGCGTGCTCGTGTGCTTGCTCATCGAGCGTAGGAAGCATAAATTGTTTTTCAGGTACCGCAAACAACTCTGGAAGTTTTGGTTTCTTTCCCATGCTGTGGTGGTAAAAATGTGCTTTCCAAAGTAATTCCTTTCTTGACTCAGGGAAATCGCGAAGCGCACCAATACGAATCATCAAAGACAATTGTTCAAGAGGTATAGCTATACGCCTCATCAGGTCTTCAAAATTACGGAATACCCCTCTCCTATCCCGTTCTTCAACTACCTGATGTACTAACTGCGCCTCAATTCGTGCAACGAGGTTGAATCCTAGCACGAGCGTATTACCGCGTAAGACACACGCGTAGGCACCGACATTGAGCGAGGGAGCTTCTATCTTTGCGCCAAATCTCCTGGCTTCGTGGACATAAATTTCCGTACGGTAATAGCCCCCGAAATTGTTAATGGTCGCCGTCATATACTCTAAGGGGTAATATGCCTTTAGGTAAAGGCTTTGGTAGCTTTCCACGGCATAAGAAGCGGAATGCCCCTTGGAAAAAGCATAGCCTGCAAAACTCTCAATTTGACGCCAAATATCTGCGGTAAGCTCTAGAGGGTGTCCCTTTTTGAGACAATTTTTAAAAAAAGTATCTCGCACCCCCTGAAATTCCTCGCGAGAACGAAACTTTCCCGACATACCTCTCCGCAACACATCTGCTTCAGCGAGTGATAAACCCGCAAATAGATGGGCGACCTTGATCACATCTTCTTGATACACCATAACACCATACGTTTCAGGCATAATAGTTAAAAGAATCGCATTAGCTTCATCTCTTCGGGCAGGATAACGATGACGCAAAATATACTCACGCATCATTCCAGATTGTGACACCCCCGGACGAATAATAGAACTCGCTGCGACAAGCTCAAGGTATGTTTTCACTTGCAGCTTTATCATCAACATACGCATGGCAGGAGATTCCACATAAAAGCAACCAAGGGCCTTTGCCTCTACCAACAACTTCTCTATCCTTTTATCTTGTTTAAAAAACTGAATGTCGTGGATATCGTGAGGCGGTTGGTCGGGCTGGTTGTAGGCAATCACTTCCAAGGTGTCGTGTATTTTTCCTAAACCTCGCTGACTGAGAATGTCGAATTTGAAAAGCCCTACATCTTCTGCTTCGAGCATAGAAAATTGTGTCGTTGGAAATCCCTTGGGAGGTAAAAAAAGTGCGGAATACCACGTCATAGGTTTCTCACTGATCACAATACCCCCTGAATGCACGCTTAGATGCGAAGGAAGCCCTTTGATCTGTTCGCTGTATTTAATCACGAGCTTAGCTATCTCGTCCAAGTTTTCTATCCTGAATTTACCGCTACACAACATATCAATCTCTGATTTCGGTAAGCCAAATACCTTTCCCAATTCCCTTATTGTAGCGCGGTATTGAAAAGTATTGTAGGTGCACAGCCACGCCGCATTGGGGTATTTATCGAAAAGGTAGTTCACCACGTCATCGCGATCTCTCCACGAAAAATCAATATCGAAATCGGGAGGACTTTTTCTATATAAATTGATAAACCGCTCGAAATATAAATCAAGTTCCAAGGGATCTACATCTGTAATGCGCAGCAGATACGCCACAATACTGTTGGCACCACTGCCTCTACCCACATAGAAATACCCCTTTGAACGCGCATAGGAGCAGAAATCCCAGGTGATTAAGAAATAAGATAAGTAATGTTTTTCGGAGATGATCGCAATTTCTTTTTCAATTCGTTCGATGATTTCGTCTGTGACCGTAGGATAGCGGTAGTCCAATCCCTCCGCACACAGTTCCCTCAAGAGAAGTTCATCTTCCTCTTTACTTCCGTTATAACTGGATGGATTCTGGGGTGTTGAATCGTCACCAAATGTGAAATATACATGACAGGTATCTACTAAACGCTTGGTTTGTTCATAGATGTCCCAATGGTCTTTCACTTGTTCTTCCAAGGAGGTAAGTGGCAAAAAAACCTCTGTAGAAGACGTCTGTTCCGTGGTGGGTAATTTCGATAACAAGGTATTTAAGTGAATGGCACGAAGCAGACGATGGGTATTGAAATCTCGTTTGTTACGAAAGGTCATAGGCTGCAAAAACAGCATTTTATCTCTCGGTAATTCAGTGAACTTATACATTAAGTTAAATATACTATCTGCTTGAATTTCAATATATTCATTTTCATTTAATTTAAAATTTACGGCATGAATAGGATAGCAGGTGTAGCAACTGGTAAAATGAGGCAATCGTTTAGGGAAAGGAGTTGATGTATGTAAATAGCGACTCAAAAAATGGTTGATTTCATGAAATCCTCGATTGTTTCGCGCGATGAGGGTGGCAATATGCTCCATACCGTTTCGCAGCTCTACCCCTACAATTGGTTTCAGCCCCAAGCGCTGTGCTTCTCTGACAAATGCCAATGCAGCACCTGTTGCGTTGATATCTGTCAACACCACATACGTGTAACCTGCCCCCTGTGCCCATTGGACAATTTCCTCCGGAGACAGAACTCCATAGTGCAGACTAAAATAAGAATGTGTTTTCACCTACTTAACTTAAAAAATGTATTAAACCCTTCTATTTGCCAACAGGGGTGGCGGCTCACCGGAAAAAGGATTCCATCGACCGATCGTCCTTGCTTCTAAGCCAACAGCACGTAACACTGCTCTATCACCAAAGCGATTTCGGATGTGGTCCAAGGCATTATACAGAGAGGCGTAATGTACAGAATCGTCAAATAAACTTAGCTGAAAATGTCCATTGACCAAGGAACTGTAACGAACACCTATCAAACGAACCAGTATTCTTCGGTTGTATAGGCGCTCAAACAATTCTGCTACTACGGGAAGTAGTTCATGGTCGGCAGCACTGTAGGATATTTGTTTTTGTAGCGTTTGTGTTTGAAAATCGGCATACCGAATTTTCACGGTCACGCAGCCCGTGAGCTTATTTCCCCTTCGCAATTGAAATGCTAGGTTTTCTGCCATAGCTGCCATAATACCTTTCAACTTAATGACATCTATGGTATCGTAATCGAATGTTCTCTCGGTGGAAATGGATTTACGTTCACTATAGGGTTCTACAGGGGAAAAATCCAAGGCATTCGCTTTTTTCCAAATAGAGACACCATTTTCACCGAGGGCGCTCTCCATCATTTCAATAGGCATTTCTTGTATGGTATGGATTTTACGAACCCCTAGGTTACACAATGTTTGATAGGTCTTCAGGCCTACCATTGGGATTTTCCTCACTGAAAGAGGACCTAGAAATTCCTTTTCTACGCCATAGTCGACCATCAGCTGGTTGTTGGGTTTCGCTTCACCTGTTGCGATCTTGGATACTGTTTTATTCTGTGACTGACCAAAAGAAATCGGAAGTCCCGTTTCACGCATGATGCGTTGCCGAAGTTCTTTAGCATACGTGAATGTACCAAAGAACCTATCCATACCCGTGAGATCCATGTAGAATTCATCTATGGATGTCTTTTCGAAAACAGGGACAGCCTCCCGAATGATATCGGTAACCATTCTAGATTGCTCGCTGTATATGTGTGAATTACCTTTGATTACTATTGCTTCAGGACAACGTTCTTTCGCCATTTTCATCGGCATAGCAGAATGTATTCCGAAACTCCTGGCCTCATAACTACAAGAAGCCACCACTCCCCGATCACTTGTGCCACCGATAAGAATAGGTTTTCCTTCTAGACGACTATCAATTTTTCGTTCGCAGGAAACGAAAAAGGTATCTAAATCCATGTGTACAATAGAGCGCAAAACAGTCATCGCAGTGTGTTATAAATAAAATAATAAAAGTGAGCTGTATGCAAATCGTTCGGTTCTCAAAGATACATATTTTGATTAGATATTAATCATTTTATTGATTATTTTTTCGTATATTTAATAAAAAAGAATTATGGAATTAGAACAAATCAAAAACAGCATCCTTGTAATCAGGAGAAAGAAAGTAATGCTAGACATGGATTTAGCAATAATCTACGAAGTAGAAACAAGAGTTTTAAAACAAGCTGTTCGAAGAAATATCGATCGTTTTCCTGAAGACTTCATGTTTGAATTGACCGAAAATGAACTTCAGAACTTGACATCACAATTTGTGACATCAAGTTGGGGAGGACAAAGACATAAGCCATTTGCCTTCACAGAGCAAGGAATAGCAATGTTATCAAGTGTTTTAAAAAGTAAAAAGGCAATTCAAATGAATATCGCCATTATGCGAGCTTTCGTGATGATGCGCCAATTTGCATTGACCTATAAAGAACTCTCAGAAAAACTCATTGAGCTCGAAAGGCAACACAATCAAAAGTTTGATGACATCGAACAAGTTTTAAATTACCTCATCCAAAAAGACAATCTAAAAACACAACAAGCAACCAGAAAACAAGTCGGTTATAAAAAATAAAATCATGAACAAAGAACAACATTTATTTTCTTTCAAAAACTATATGAATTATCGAAGATATAGTCAAAACACCATTAAAACATACTCAGATGCACTGGACGTGTTTTTTCGGTTTTTTCAAAACAAAGCACTGGAAAACCTCGGTAAAGAAGACCTTATTCAGTTCAATACCGAATATATTCTCAAGAAAAACCTTTCTTCTAGCTATCAAAACCAAGTAATTAATGCCATTAAATTATTTTACAGAAATCGCTTTAACCGAAGTATGGAAGTGGATTACATTCAACGTCCTCGACGGGAAAAACGTTTGCCAAATGTTCTGAGTAAAGAGGAGGTAAAAGCCATTCTCGAAGCACCCACCAACCTAAAACACCGCGCTATGCTTAGTTTGATTTATGCCTGTGGTTTAAGAAGAAGTGAATTATTAAACCTGACATTGAAAGACGTTATGTCCGATCGCAACTTACTTTTCATAAGGCAATCAAAAGGCAAAAAAGACAGAGTTGTTCCAATTAGCAACAAACTCATTGAAATGCTGCGTGATTATTATAAAGCTTTTAAACCAAAGACCTGGTTGTTTGAAGGACAGTTTCCGAACATGAAATACTCTGAAAAAAGCCTTGAAAATGTCTTGAAACAGAGTTTAACCAAGGCCAAAATAACCAAAAAGGTTAGCCTGCATTGGTTACGTCACAGTTATGCAACTCATCTTCTTGAAAATGGAACAGATTTACGTTACATTCAAGAATTATTAGGTCATTCTAGTTCCAGAACAACCGAAATTTACACACATGTTAGCACCAAAAATTTACAACAAATACGTTCGCCTTTTGATGATTTATAGAATTTATTTATAACTTAGACAAACCCTCATGTTATGAGGCTTAGCAACCAAATGGTTGTTGGCTTGAAGAGAGATTGTGAGGGTTATAAGTAAGTTAGCGTTCATTGGAAAAACCGAAAGGACATATAAAACAAGTAAAACAAAAAAGATGACAAAAAACAAATCAAAACCCATTGCACTGCTGGGAGTGGCTATGCTTATGGGAACAATGAGCTATGCTCAGAGTATCGCTCCACAATCGGTAAATAGTGGCGGAACAAAAATGACACAAGCCAACGGATCATTGAGTTTTACCGTTGGCGAATTGGTAGTGCTAAGCCAAACCGATAGCCAAGGAAATACCCTAGGAGGAGGTTTTACTGCAGGTGCCACATTGACCACAGCGAGCATTCAAGAAACCGATGCTGCGGTGTTGGATGTTAGCGTTTTTCCCAACCCAACTTATGATTTGGTAAACATTCGAATCAACCATTCTAGCATAGAGCAAGTTGTTGTATCCATTACCGATTTGCAAGGAAAAGAAGTTTACATTGGAAAATATGCAGGAATTTCCAATACCATTGGAATTAATACCGCTACGTATGCTCCGAGTACTTATATTTTATCACTAAAAAATAACAATAACCAAGTGCTAGGCACTTATAAAATAACTAAAAACTAATAAAATGAAAAAGATAACATTACTTTCAACTTTCTGCTTTCTACTTTTAACTTTTGTAGTAAAAGCACAAACTCCACCAAATGCATTTAATTACAGTGCCGTAGCACGAAATGCAGCAGGGCAACCGATTGCAGCAGCAACCATTGGCATTCAGATTACCATCCTTAAAACCTCACCAACAGGGGCATCGCAATACAGCGAAAACCATTTTGTAAATACGGATGCTTTCGGTCTTTTCAATCTGGTAATTGGAGCAGGGGCTGTTCAAAGCGGCTCAATGGCAACTATTGATTGGAGCATTGACAATTATTACCTGAAAGTAGGAATGGATGCAACAGGTGGAACGAATTTCCTGACAATGGGAACAACACAATTGTTATCTGTGCCGTATGCATTGTATGCGAAAAGTGCTGGAAGTGTTTCAGGAGGCGGTTCAGGTGGTGGTGGTTTTACGCACTACCAAGGTGAAGAATTTGGTGGTGGAGTAATTTTTCATTTATGGAAAGACAATGCCGGTGTAGAACATGGTTTAATTGTGGACAAAACAGACTTGAGCACAGCTCAGGTTTGGAGTAATATTGACAGTCTATTTATTGGAATTGGTTCACAAAGTTTTAATAATGGTTTGATAAATAGTAATGCTATTGTTTTTCAAGCGGGACACGCCAATAGTGCCGCTGCTTTATGTTTAAACTCTAATAATGGAGGGCAAAATGATTGGTATTTACCTTCCATATTAGAATTAAATTTATTATTACATAACTACTACTTAGTTTCTAAAGCTTTAGAACAAATTTCAGGAGCTACCCAATTATCTGGTAAATATTGGAGTAGTTCAGAAAATAATTTAACATCTTCTTTTTCTCAAATAAAAAGGGCTTATTACGGTATGTTTCTTGATGGTTCGGATTATAATGGGGAAAATTACAATCCTTACCAATTCAAAAACTATCAATATCAAGTTCGAGCCATAAGAGCCTTTTAACCATGCTAATTTTAACAAACCAACGAAACGCTAACAGCAAGCAAGCGCCAGTCCTAATAATACTTCGGTGAAACGTTTAGAATTAAAATAAATTTATCATCGTTTAACGATTTTATGCAAATTGGGCCGATCGCCTGCTTTCAAAACGTTATGGGCAAGTTTAAAATAAATCACAAATCGAATTAAACTCTTGATAAAAAAGTAGTATTACAACAAATAAATTAATAAAAATGAAAAACAAATCATTACAAATTCTTCTATTGTGTTGCATCAGCTATTCAACTTTTGGACAATGGCAACAATCTGCAGGGACAGCGGGCTTAAATATGCAGTCATTAATAACCAACGGTATATATAATTTTGCTGGAGGACAAACTGGAGCATATCTTTCTACTGATAGTGCCGCAAATTATTCGTTGTCAAACACCGGAAACGACAATGTTGGTCCTACAAGAGGTTTTACAAAGGATAACAATTATATATATACTTGCACAAGTCAAGGTGCTTTTAGAAGCTCTGACAATGGAGCAACTTGGGTTTCTAAAAGTGTTGGATTAACCAATTTGCTTGGAGGCGGAATTCTTAAGGTAGGTACAAGATTATTTTATGTAGGTCCAACTGGTGTTTTTATGTCAACAGACCAAGGTGATAACTGGAGTGCTGCAGGATTATCAACAACTGATGTAAGATCTATTGCTGCTATTAATGATACATTATTTGTTGGTACAAATGGTGCTGGTATTTACAAAAGTGTTGATTTTGGTGCAAACTGGGTTGCCATCAATAATGGCTTAAACGGAGCATTGAATTTTAGAGCGATGGAAAGCAAAGGAAACACATTATTTGCTGGAGGACCGACAGGAACTGGCGTTTTTCGCTCATTAGATTTTGGAGCAAATTGGACTTTGCTTTCAGGCGGGCTTGCTTCAGGTTCATATAGAGGTTTTGCAAGTAATACCCAGATAATTGCTGCAGGATCATTTGGCAGTGGCGTTTTTTATTCCACAAATAATGGAGACAATTGGACTACAATTAATACTGGCTTAACCGATTTGACGATTTTTGATTTAGAACTAAATGATAATTATATAATTGCAGCGACAAACACCCAGGGAGTTTTTAGATTTCCACTTTCTAGCTTAAATTTATCAACGGATATTCACGATATTGTTACTAATAGTATCATTTCTGTTTTTCCAAATCCAACTACTAACCAAATAAATGTAAGTGCAAATTTAGGACTAATTGGATCTTTTTACAATGTTTATGACTACACTGGCAAATCAGTTTTAACAGGAAAATTAACTTCGGAGAAAACAATCCTTGAATTGAGCAATTTAGAAAAGGGTATTTATTTTTTAAATGTTGGTGAAAATCATAAACAGACATTTAAAATAATTAAAGAATAAACCAGCCCATAACAGCGTGTAAACGCAACCCTCCGGGTATGCGCCTACACGCCAAACGTTATGAGAAATAAAACAAAAAAAATACAAATGAATAACTTAAAACCACCAACATTCAAGAACGACCAATACTTCATTCTTGACAAGAAATGCTTTGCTAATTCATTGAGTCAAATTGAAAGAGCAGTGAATGAAGATTATGGTATTAATGAACCATATGAGAAAGTATGGATTCCTGTAAACCAAATTAATGGTCAAATAAAAAAAATTGGTCAATCTACTTTTGACATTGTTAATGAACACTTTTTAAATGATTTAAGGCATATAATTGAAAAAGAAACTTGTTTAGGAGAACTTGAATTACTGGCAGTAAGAAAAAATGTTTTACATAAAAATGATTCTGTCTCAATGCATAAAGATATTGAAGGATACGTTGTAATAATTGATATTCCTGAACCACCATCTCCTGATGAGGATACAGACGAAATTAACAACGGATACAATGAAATGAAATCATTTGAAGGAGGGAATATACTATTCACAAAAGATGATGGCGAAATTATTGAAATAGAACTTAAACCAAATGAATTACTAGTAGCTAAGTGTACAAACAAACACGGTGTTAAAAAGATTCTGGCGGGCACTAGAGAAAGTATTGCATTATTTTCCGCACCTAAGTTTTGATTCTCATAACAGCGTGCAAGC
>CAMDLY010000071.1 GCA_945902115.1 Lishizhenia tianjinensis
AACAACGACCCGTTTTATTATGCTCCCAATACATTTATCCCGGATGGAGATGGGCGCAACGATGTGTGGAATGTTGTATTCTCAAATCCTGAGTACTTGAAGAAATATGCCCTAAGGATCTTCAACCGCTGGGGACAGGTGGTTTTTGATACACAAGATCCCAACACAGGATGGGACGGCACCTATAATGGCTTACCGAGTCAGGATGGAGCCTATACGTGGTCCTTGCTATTCACCTGGTACGATTACCGCACCTATGACTTTTATGGGCATATCAATTTGTTGAAATAGGTTAAAAAATTATACTTTTTCTAGAGCCATTTCGATATCAGAGATAATATCCTCATAATACTCAACACCTATTGATAATCGGATTAATTTTTCGGTAATAAACATACGTTCCTTATCTTCGTATGGCACATCAGCGTGTGTCATTGTTTGAGGATGTTCAGCCAAACTTTCAGTACCTCCCAAGGATACAGCTAGCTTTATCAATTTCAAAGCATTTAAAAAGTCAAATGCTTCTTTTTCACCCCCTTTAATATCAAAACTAATCATAGCACCTCCAGTCGTACACTGTCTTTCAAAAATTGCTATTTCTTCGGGAGACCCTGTTTGGTGAATGAACCCGAGATAATACACAAACTCTACTTTTGGATGACTTTGTAAAAATTTGGCAACTTCCATGGCGTTTTTAGCTTGTTGATCCATTCTTACTTTGAGGGTTTCGAGGCTTCGCATCAGTAACCATCCATTCCATGGTCCAGCCATATTCCCTAAAAAAGTTCTTAAACCTTTTATGCGTGTGATGAGCTCTTTTGAGCCTAAACATGCCCCGGCAATAACATCAGAATGACCGCCTATATATTTAGTTGCAGAGTATAAAACGAGATCGGCACCATGTTTAAGTGGGTGTTGCCAAATAGGCCCCATGTATGTATTATCAATGGAGACAATAACTTGACCATTTGTTTTTTCGAAGTGTTTTTTTATGTTAACACACATTTCTATGTCAATTAGCGCATTTGTAGGATTAGCGGGCGTTTCAACATGAATCATTTTTAGTTTTTCTCCCATTCCCGAAGAATCAATTCTATCTATAATGGTATCTAACTTTTCTCCTGGGTAGAATCCAATGGCATCAACTTGAAGTTTCTTCAGGAAGTGATTGATAAAATGGTCAGTACCCCCATAAACAGGACGTGAATACAAAAGTAAATCTCCAGGGCTTAAGAATTCTAGCATGGCAGTAGATATTGCAGACATACCACTCTCGAAAACAGCACAATCTGAAGCGCCATCCCATAAACACAACCGATTCTCCAAGATTTCTAAATCTGGGTTATTCAATCGGCTGTATATAAGGCCTAATTGCTCATTTTCTTTTGCCTCACTGATTCCATATGCGAGCTCAAAGAAACGCTTACCTTCTTGCGCAGAATTGAATACAAAAGTTGAGGTTTGGAATATCGGGCACTTAAGGGCTCCTTCCGATAGCTTTGGATCGTATCCATAACTCATCATTAAACTTTCTGGTTTCATGTCTATATTTTCATCAAACCTAAGTAAATACTATATATAAATTTAAATAAAGAAAAATAATCTAAAAAAATGTTATATAAGAGAAAATAAATAAGTTATTTTTGAATATATTACTAAATAAAAGATAAATCTTCCAGATGAAAATTGATGAATTAGACATTCAGATAATGAAGAAGTTAACCGAAAATGCAAGATTTACGGTAAAAGAAATTGCCTCTAAAATAGGTTTAACCATTACGCCTACGTTTGAAAGGATAAAACGGCTTGAACGTCTCGGTGTTATAAAAGGCTATACACTGTTGGTGGAGAAAAAATTTATTGATAAAGGTTTGAGGGTTCTTTGTCAGGTGTCTTTAAAAGAACATAACGAAAAACAAATAAATCTTTTTGAAAATGAAATTCAGTCCCTGAATGAGGTTTCTGAATGTTTACATATAGCGGGTAATTTTGATTATTTACTTTCCGTAGAGGTAAAAGATATGGAAGCATACGAGGGATTTCTAAAACAAAAGTTGGCAACGCTTTCTAATATTTCCCAAGTGCAAAGTTCTTTTGTGTTGGGTATAATCCGATAATTGTTAGGCTAACTCAATACAAAATTCATGAGCTCTTTGCTCATGTTGAGAAAGGGCAATTATTCCATTTTTGCTTTCAAGATTTCCGTTACTGCTTAAATCATCAGCCCAGCCCCACCAGGGTTCAATGCAGAAAAAAGGTGCTTCTGCTTTTGTCCATAAACCCAAAGCTGTCCAGTCCTTGCATGAAATAGTTAAAATTTTACCAATTTTTGTATGGCAAAAACTAATATGATTAAATGGAACTTGTTTGAAAACTATGGCATCGACTTCAAACAATTCTTTAGAAAGATAAAATTCTCTAGACAGTTCCAATGGTTTTACTTCCCCGTTGTAAAAATTTCCGCTAAGTAAGTGCTGATCTAATAACATTTGACCACCAAAATCTAAGTAGTAATCTTCGAGATTTCCTTCCACATGAAAACCGGGATGTCCGCCTATACTGTATAGCATAGGTGTTTCGCCTGTATTAATTATGTTCGAGGAAATTTTTAATGTATTGTTACATAATTCAAAACGTTGAATTAATTCAAAATCAAATGGATAGTGGATTTTTGTTTTTTCGTTAGAAGTTAGAAGAAGACTTACGCTATCCCTTTCCTTATGTATGACAGTAAACTCACAATCTCTCGCAAAACCGTGTTGTTTCATTTCGTAAAAAATTCCGAGGTGTGAATACCGATCGTTTAGAAGTCTTCCAACTATGGGAAATAATATAGGTGCGAATCTATTCCAATCCTTATTGTTTTTTCTCCAAATTACATTCTCTTTACCTACGAGACATAATTCTTGAAGTTCAGCACCAACGCTATGGATAGAGGCCAATACTTTATCGTTTCTAATTTCGATCACAAGGAATCATTCAAATTAATGGAAAAATCGTATACATCTGACCATCCTTTCCAGATCCCATAATTTCCTATGGTTTCGTTATGCCATATAAATGAAAATTCTCCCCCAAATTCAGCCACTTCTCCATATAGAGAGGCAATTTTTGCTATGGCTTCCAATGGACTTAACTTCATATATTCATTGAGTGTGCCATCCATGAAAGCAAATGGATGAAGTATTAATTTTGTAGGTTTATTTATTTTCAAATTAAACCAATTAATGGGTTTAGCAGTTCCCAAACGAAAACCACAAATGTCTGCATAACCCATGGTGTAATCATCTTTTATTTCCTGTTCTATCAACGTTTCATAAGTGATTGGAAGCTTAACGACAAGGTAATGCTGTCTTGAAAAGCAGACTCTATTATCGATGATTTTTTCTAGTCGCTCAATCTCATTATGGAGAAAGTATTCGTAATTATTAGATTTCACACTTGGATGAATGCCTATATCACAAGCTGTGTGCATTCGTTTTATTAATCTCCGATGTCTTTTGTGCCGATATGATATATTTCGATCATATTTCGCAAAATCCCCCAATAACCAGAACATCTTGAAGGGCAATCCCTTATTTTTCAGTTCATATATTTTATCATACGTGTCATACGGATCTCTGTAGCTTCCCGTTTGAACTTTTTGTCTTTCTATCAATCTTTTTTGTCGGCCAAGTAAAAAATCTTTACTATTAGACAAAATTGTTCTCCATATTCCCTTGTGTTTGTATGCGTATGCATTGTCTATATCAAAGGTGGGCAGTAAACTAACATGCTGTTTTTTTAGGTGGGGCTTTAATATTTGTTTTTCTTTCAACCAATTTATAATATCCATAGCCCAACGATCGCAAATCACTTTCTCAAGCCAACCAAAACGATACAGTACACTGTTTACCCCTTGAAAACGTCCAAATTTATCCCGATGAATTGAGGTATATTCTTCCATTCGGCTGAGGATATAAAATATACTTGCAATGGGGTCAGTTTTTCCGTTAAAAGTTAAACACTCTTCGTGGTGAAAAATATCTTTATCGATTGCATAATTTCCGATATCCTTGTCGTAAAGTACAAGGGCTGGATCAATTGAAAGCACTTCCTTTATTCGGGTAGTTGAATAATTAAGTCGCGGTTCAGTGATTTCTATAAACTCGTTATAATTAAACCATAACTTGTAACGAACACCCCTTTCTTTAAAGATGAATTCGAATGTATATTTCATTCGCTCGTTTAAGTCCGTTACAAAAATATGGAGCATACGCTATAATTCCTTCAGTATTTTTTCTAAGATAAATTCTGCAGCTTTACCGTCACCGTAGAAATTTGGAAAAGTGAAATCGGTTTTTTGAATCAATAAATTAGCACTTCGAATTATTTTCTCAGAGTCAGCACCAGCGAGGAGAGCATTTCCATTGTCTACAATTTCAATCCACTCAGTTTGTTCTCGCATGATTACACAAGGCTTTTTAAAAAAGAAGGCTTCTTTTTGTAATCCTCCGCTATCCGTAATAATCAGTCGAGCATTTTTTTCAAGAGCAATAATGTCTATAAATCCTGCTGGTGGTATTACTTTTATAGAGGGATTACTCATCAGTTCTTCGTAAAATGCACTATCCAGTTGATCTTTTAGCTTGTGTCTGGTGCGTGGATGAATTGGCAAAACAATTGGCAGGTGATGTGATTTCGCTATGTGCTGTAAAGCTGTAAAAATAGCTGTTAAATTATCGGAATTATCCGTATTTGAGTCTCTATGAATGGTACACAATACAAATTCGTTATCACTAACACCCACATCTTTCAGTATATTAGAATTGTGTTGAGAATAATCAGAGAAATACATGCTATTGTCATACATGATGTCTCCACACAAATAAACGTGGGGTTTATCGATTGTTGCCTTGCTGAGTAGTGACAAATTGAATCCTTCTCTCTCAAGATTTTTAAGCCCTGTTTTTGTAGGAGTAAATAAGAATGTTGACATATGGTCACTTGAAATCCTATTCAATTCCTCTGGCATCGCTTTGTTGAAGGATCTAAGCCCTGCTTCAATATGCACGACTGGTATATGAATTTTCGCAGCAGCAAGCGCTCCCGCAATAGTAGAATTAGTATCACCGTAAATTACCACGGCATCTGGTTTTTCTTGCTGAAAAATTGCTTCCAACCCTTCAAGCATTTTCGCAGTCATGGCTCCGTGATTACCACTCCCAACCTCTAAATTATATTTTGGCCTGGGTATTTGCATTTCATTAAAAAACACTTCGGACATGTTCTCGTCATAGTGCTGACCTGTATGGACAATCACTTCCTCTAATTTATCTGCAAAATGTTGACGAATTGCCCTGCTTATTGCGGAGGATTTAATAATTTGCGGTCTAGCCCCAATAATCGTAACAATCCGCTTTTTAATCATGATAATAGTCCTTTTTCTAAAAAGCTAAGATAGCCATTATCTGTGAAGATGAGGTGATCCAAAATGCTTACGTCTATGAATTTCCCAAATTGTTGCAGGTTTCTTGTCAGTTCAATATCTGATTTACTCTCTTTCAATTGTCCAGATGGGTGGTTGTGGCAAAGAATTATTCCCGTAGCTTGAAGATTTAATGCTTTGTTGAAAATTATCCTTCCATCTGCTACTGTGGCATTAATCCCACCTCTCGATATACATACGATTTCTAAAAGTGTTTTGGCATTATTCAAGTACAAAGCATAGAACTCTTCATGCATTAAATGAAGTAAAAATGGCTTCATAATATCAAATACATTATGTGGTGACGTAATATGTGTAATTGACTCACTCACGTTATATTGCATACGTTTACTAATAGCTATCATGATTTTTAAACGCTGCGCTTGCTTTGTGGATACACCAAATAAAGATTTATATTCTGCTTTACTAAAACAAGCAAGCCTATTCCAATTGAATTCAATATGTTTCAATATTACTGCAGCTATATCAGACACCTCCAAAGGGTGTTCTGGGTCAATCCATTGCGCCAACAAGGTCACATCGTAAAGCTGTTCTTCCATCTCGATGTTTGGCGTGACACCTTGCCACGTCAAACTTTTTTCTCTCTCACTCAACATCACTTGAATTTAAGTAATTTTGATGGATTTTCAAACATTTTATTATTCGCATGTCAAAAAAGAACAAAAACTGGGTGAATGTGGTATATTCTACCAATCCGAATTTTAACTACGAGGAGGAGGCAACTGAACAAACTGAAACACTTGCTAAAAATGTTCAACGCTTGTATGTAAGTATCGATAGGAAACAGAGAGCTGGTAAAGAGGTAACTCTCATCGAAGGATTTATTGGAAATGAGGAGGATCTAAAAGAGCTTGGTAAATTGGTCAAAACAAAATGCGGTGTTGGGGGAACAGTTAAAGAAAATGAAATCTTAATACAAGGAAATTTTAGAGATAAAGTTTTTGACTTATTGCTTAAAGAGGGTTATTCTCAAACGAAAAAAAAAGGCGGCAATTAGCAATTTTCCTTTATTTATTCTATTCGGCAAAACTCATTCTGTAGAACGAAAAATACGATTACTTTTGTTCGCAAGTGAAAAAAGGAATTTTCTACATCGTTCTGTCGGGTTTGTCTTTTGTTGTGGTGAATTTTTTTGTCAAGTTATTCGGAACAGGTCCAGAAAATAATGTTATACCCGGTTTACAAAAGATTCCTGCGCATGAACTAGTGTTGGCTCGCTCCATTATTTCTTTTTCTATTAGCTCCGGCATTATCTTATACAGAGGTTTACCTTTTTTTGGCACGAATAAAAAATGGTTAACTGTGAGAGGTTTCAGTGGAATGGTTGCGCTTACCATTTTTTTTCAATCCATTCAACAAATGCCTATAGCTGTAGCCTCCACAATTCAATATTTGGCACCTATTTTTACCATGATTTTAGCAATGTTTATGCTCAAGGAAAGAATCTTACATATTCAGTGGCTGTTTGTAGTTATGGCATTTTTTGGGGTATTATTAATTGGATTTAACGGGTTTCTAGAATCTAGTAGCCCGGTGGAGTTGAATCCTATGTGGATAGGATTAGGGGTTGTTTCAGCAGCTTTTTCAGGGCTTGCCTATGTTGCAATAGTAAAATTAAAACCAACGGATGAGCCTATAAACATTGTGAGTTATTTTCCAATGATGGCTATTCCTGTGATGTCTTTCTGGTGTTTGTTTGATTTTGTCATGCCAATTGGAATAGAGTGGCTTATTTTATTGTTGATTGGCCTTTGTACGCAAGTTGCCCAAGTGTGTCTTACTAGAGCATTACATGTAGAAAGCTCCTCATTGATAATGCCTTTCCAATACCTGGGATCAGTTTATGCTTTTTTGGTTGGATACCTAATTCTTGATGAACGCTTAAATACTCCCGTTGTAATTGGTGTTTCAATCATTTTGTTGGGTGTGATTTTTAATACAATTATAAAAGCTAAGAAGAGGCAGGCTGAAGTCTTGTGATGAATAATGAATGTTTTAAACTTCTTTCATCAACTTATTATTTATTTTTTTGTCAATCCAGAATTTGCTTGTAAATTTGTGACATGTTTGTAACAAATACACGTCATCATCTATTACTTGGTTAACCAAGCGGTGATGGTATGTCTGTAATAAAGATTTGACCCGCTTGTTTTTCAAGCGGGTTTTTTAATTCTAAAAAAAAGAAATAAGTATGCTACGAATTGCAGTACAGAAGTCGGGTAGGTTATTTGAAGATTCCCTTCAATTATTAAAAGAATGTGGTGTTAAGGTAGATGCTTCGAACGGAAAATTAAAGTCAATAGCTTCTGGTTTTCCTCTGGAAGTTTTATTCTTGCGAAATTCAGATATACCGCAGTATGTGCAAGATGGTGTCGTGGATTGTGGTATTGTAGGTGAAAATTTACTCATCGAAGATAGAAGTAAATTGAAAATGACTTGTAAACTCAATTTTTCTAAATGTCGCGTATCACTTGCCGCACCCAAAAATAGCACAATTAAATCTATTCAAGATTTCCAGGGTAAGAAAATAGCAACTTCCTATCCAAATACAGTAAATGATTTCTTGGCACAGAACGGAATTACTGCCGAGGTGCATACCATTTCTGGATCAGTAGAGATTGCGCCAACAATTGGCCTCGCTGACGGGATTTGTGATATAGTTTCGTCCGGAAATACACTTTTTATGAATGGCCTAGTGGAATTAGAAACAATCTTACGGTCAGAGGCTGTTCTTGTTGAGGCACCAGTATTAAGTTTAGAAAAAAATGATCTTCTATCCAAACTAATTTTTCGCATCAAAGCAGTGCTTGCTTCTCGTAATTCTAAATACATTTTGATGAATGTACCCGACGAGGCTATTGCTGAAGTGCTGAAAATATTACCAGGTATGAAAAGTCCAACGGTGTTACCTTTAGCAGAAAAAGGGTGGAGCTCTCTTCATTCGGTCATATCTGAGGATCAGTTTTGGGATAAAATTGATGCACTCAAAGATGCTGGAGCAGAAGGTATTTTGGTTGTTCCCATTGAGAAGATGGTCAGATGAGTTATGAATATAATAGTGCTTTGAAGTCGAAATTCCATGCATATAAAAATACCCAATGAAAAAAATACTAAACCCAGATAAATCAGCTTGGAAAATGCTGTTGCAACGACCTGAATTGGATAAACCTAATTTGGAAGTAATAGTGAAGGATGTGTTTGAGGCTGTAAGCAAAGATGGAGATGCGGCAGTAAAGCTATTCAATCAAAAATTTCAAGGTTTTGGTGGATTGTTCGAAGTGTCTAATGAGGAAGTCTCGTTAGCAAAAAACACCTTATCAGAAGAACTTATGTCATCCATTAAGTTAGCGGCTGATAATATTTTACGGTTTCACGCATTACAAGCTGAAGACGGTATGTGCCTAGAAACTATGCCAGGAGTAGAGTGTTGGAGAAAATCCAAACCAATTCAAAAAGTAGGCTTGTACATTCCTGGAGGAACGGCACCTTTGTTTTCTACCGTGCTGATGTTAGGGATTCCCGCTAAACTGGCAGGATGTGATGAAATTGTTTTATGCACTCCTTGTAACCAAGACGGTGAGGTACATCCGGCGATTCTATTCGCTGCAGAATTGGTGGGCGTCACGAAAGTATTCAAAGTGGGGGGTATACAAGCAATTGCTGCCATGACATTCGGTACGGAGAGTATTCCTGCCGTGTATAAAATTTTTGGCCCCGGAAATCAATATGTCACTGCTGCCAAACAATATGCGCAGCAATTTCATGTAGCTATAGATATGCCTGCCGGTCCTTCGGAAGTAATGGTCGTGGCCGACGATAGTGCTTACCCTTCGTTTGTTGCTGCCGATCTTCTCTCACAAGCAGAGCACGGTGCCGATTCGCAAGTTCTCTTACTCACGGATACGGAACTTTTAGCAGATTTAGTGCAGGATGAGGTGGCCAAGCAATTGGAAAAATTACCCCGTAAGGAATTAGCCTCTCAAGCGCTCGAAAACTCGCGTATTTTAGTCGTGGATTCTTCAAGTTTTGCTGAATTGATAAACGCATATGCCCCCGAACACTTGATATTAGCGACCTCAATAAACGAAGAGTTAATCGAACAAATCGTCAATGCAGGTTCCGTTTTTATAGGAAATTTTACTCCGGAGAGTGCAGGTGATTATGCTTCTGGTACAAACCATACTTTGCCAACCAATGGCTACGCACGCCAATATTCCGGGGTATCCTTAGATTCCTTTGTGAAGAAAATTACTTACCAGAAAATCAGTGAGGAAGGGCTCAGAAATATTGGCCCTGCGATCGAATGCATGGCGGAAGCAGAAGAACTCCTTGCACATAAAAATGCTGTATCCATTCGCTTAAATACTAATGTATGAATATAAAATCACTTATTCGACAAGATTTGAAAGGTATGAAGGCATATTCCTCCGCGAGAGATGAGTTCGAAGGAGCGGCTAGTATATTCTTGGATGCAAACGAAAATCCGAACAACAACGGTGTGAATCGCTATCCTGACCCGCTTCAGAGTAGTTTAAAGAATCGTATCCGCCAGTGGAAAAAAGTATCCTCCGATAAAATTTTCTTGGGAAATGGCTCCGACGAATGTATAGACTTGTTGATTCGTCTATTTTGTACCGCAGGAAAAGATGAGGTGGCTGCGATGGCTCCTTCTTATGGAATGTACGCAGTTTCGTCACGTATTAACAATTGTCGATTAAGGGAGATTTTACTGAATGAAGATTTTACTTTTCCCACCAAAAAAATAATCAGCGAATCCAAAGGAGCAAAACTCTTGTTTTTATGCTCTCCGAATAATCCAACAGGATTTTCTATACCCGAGTCTGATGTTGTCGAAGTCTTAGAAGCTCACCAGGGAATAGTTGTTATAGACGAAGCTTATATTGATTTTTCATCCCAAAGAAGCTTACTTTCCTTGTTGTCAGAATTTCCAAACTTAGTTGTTTGTCAGACACTTTCTAAAGCCGTTGGACTTGCCGGAATTCGCTTGGGGATGTTGTTCGCTTCAGAAGAGATTGTTGCATGGCTCAATAAGATTAAACCTCCTTACAACATCAACCAATTGACTCAAGAAGTTGCTTTGAACTATTTAGAAAAGATCGAATTGGTGGAGAAGCAGACAAAAGAAATCATCCGAGAACGCAGCAAAGTAACAGCAAGTCTTGGACAATTTCCATTTATCAAGAAAGTTTTTCCGAGTGACGCGAATTTTATTTTGGCGCGAATCGATGAGGCAAACGACTTGTATGATTACCTACTTTCAAAAGGAATTGTAGTCAGAAATCGTTCTACGCAAACTTTATGTGAAAACACCTTGCGATTTACCATTGGTACTGAAGAAGAAAATAATGAATTAATTAACGCATTATCAAACTATAGAAAATGAAAAAGGTACTTTTTATCGACCGAGATGGAACCTTGATTCTAGAGCCTCCGGTAACCTTCCAAGTAGATTCATTCGAAAAGCTAGAGTTTTATCCAAAAGTTTTTTCTGGTTTAGGGAAAATTGCGCGTGA
>CAMDLY010000072.1 GCA_945902115.1 Lishizhenia tianjinensis
CTTGAGGCCGGTAAATCAGCTTGTTGAACGATTTTACCAGATAACCAGGCACGTAATTGAGAGGGGTCATTGTGATTACCCAATAAGTTCATATCATCAATATCAAGGAATTTTTGACCAGCAACAAACTCATTAAAATCAATATTAAATGACTTTTTCCCAGCATTTCTAGATGTGTTCCCTCTAACACGAAAGCCAACTTGAGCCAGAGTTAGGTTGAAATTCGTACTTTGATACGTAAATTGGGCTAAAAACTCATGATCGGTATACAAACTGTCTCCCAACAATAAGTCAAGTTGTGTTGCAGGAAGAACAATGAAAATAGATGCTACTTCATCTTGCAAAAAACCTTCATTATTAGCAGGATGAACAAGTTGTCCATTTCCACTATTTGAGAGAATTAAAATGAAAATAAAGAAAAACTGCCTCATGGAGCAATATTCAATTGGGCAGTTTGAATGTTATTGCCTTGAATTACTAATACGGAATAAGTACCCGCAGAAATGCCATTCAGATTAAGTTTTTCTGTGTTTTCTCCGAACAAAACAGGCAATTTCTTCTCAAGTATCGTTTTTCCTTGCGTATCGATAACAACAATCTGAATAGCGCTAGTAGAATTTGATTTAAAACTAACCGAAACTTCCTCCTTACTAGGATTTGGATAAAGAATTAACGATTCCTCCTCAATTACTAATTCCTCCACTGATAATGGTGCATCTGTAATTTCAGGTTGATCTAATTTTACGTCTGTATACACTCGGTATTCAGCTGGTAACATAGGAAGTACTGCATCCACGTCGGTAACTACGAGACTATCCCCGGTAAAATATTCATACCACGTTCCCGTGTGATGAAAAGAAGGCGTGGCGCTTTGATTATACACACTGAAATTCGTCAACACCACAGCATTCATTACGGGGTCATTGAGTTTCATGCGCTTCACTGCCCCAGCAAGTAAATAGTTGAAATCTAAAGTGGTAAACGTAGGATAGTTTTTACGTAAATGCAGCATTGCGGCATATACATCGAACAGTTGTCTTCTTCTAGCTTCGGTGAAATAATTCCATAAAATTGGCTTATTGCAAACACGACATGGGTAGTCTATAGAAATATCGTATCCCATTTCACCAAACTGCCAAATCATTTTAGGTCCAGGTTGTGACAAGAAAATGACCGCGGCTGTTTGCATTCTTCCCAAGGCAATGTATTCGTTCTTGGTATTGTGATCGGGGTTTGCCGTACTTCCAAAAGTGATATTCTTATACATCAGGCGTTCTTCGTCATGACTTTCCATGTACGTAACCAAATGTGGCACTGCCCATGATCTGGCAGTATATATCCCATTGCTGATATTGGACGTAGAAGTGAAACCCATGGTCGCTTCATTGTATGCATGAGTTAGATTACCCCAAAGCATCATCCCGTATTCCGCCAACTGTTTTTCTTCGGCGTTGTCGCACCAATGTTCTAAAATAACATAGGCATTTGGTTTAACTGACCATATGGTATCAGCCAGGCGTTTCAATATATTGATGCGATCTGTACTGAAGCCATTTCCGTTATTAATAAATCCTTTGGTGTAATCAAAACGAAATCCATCAATGTGGTATTCCTCTATCCAAAATGTATTAATTCTGTCGATATAATCTTTCGTAGCTTGTCGGGTATGGTCTAAATCATAACCCCAACAAAATGGTTCATGTGGGCAAATTGCATTGAACCAAGGGTTATTAGCTGCAGGTCTATTGTTTACAGCATCCCAATACATATTTACCATAGGATTTTGACCGAAGGCATGATTAAGCACCATGTCGACAATAACGGCAATACCTCTTGCGTGGCAAGAATCCACAAATTCTTTGAACTTTTGTGGGGTTCCATAATATTTATCCAGGGCCATATGGAAAGAAGGGTTGTATCCCCAACTTTCGTTATTCTCAAATTCCCCAGGAGGCATTAATTCAATGGCATTAATTCCTAGTTTTTCCAAATAATCGAGGGTATCAATCAAGGTTTGGTAATTTCTTTTTTGAACGAAATCTCGGACAAGTATTTCATAAATAACCAAGTCTTTATTAGCAGGTGCTGTATACCCATCGTGCTGCCAAGTGAAGCTCGGGGTACCTGGTTGCATAACCGTTACAAAACCTGTTGTCAAACCCGTCGGGTAGGGATGTGGATTTGGATTAGTTAACGCGCTTATTGCAGCGTCATTATTTTTATCTAAAACCAATGGACTGAGTGGATCAGCTAATTTTAAATTTCCATCAATTAAATACTGATAGCCATAACGTTGTTCCGGTGTTAGACCATCGATTGTTAGCCACCAGGTTGTTGAATCTAAGGATAAATTCATGTAGTAATTTGCTGATGGAACCCATTGATTAAAATCACCAATGACATAAACGTGTTCCTTTTCAGGAGCATATAAACGTAAAACAACAGTTGAATCATTGATATAGTTGATTCCATTTTTTGTTCCAGTAGGTGGGTTTTGATAAGCTATTGATGGATTTACGGTGTAATAAGCACTATCCTCAACCACCTCTGTTCCATTATCGGCAACTAATTTAAGGAGGTGAGTTCCTTGCGTGGTTGCTGTTAAAGTATAGTTTAAAATTGTTGCAGCACTTGTTGATGTTAGTAGCTGACCATCTTCGTATAAGGATAATGTACATGCTTGACTGGATTGACCATTAATTGAAAATGTTTCCGCAATGTTTAAAATGGTTGAATTGTTATTTGGACTGAAAAGTTGTGCTTGTAACCCACTTCCAGGTTGTACCAACTCGTAATAAATATCTGAACCATCAGCTTCTCTACCGACGATTGATCCGTTTGCAGTTCTGAAAACAAATGCTAATTTTAATACTGTAATGTTTCCAGGAAATCCGTAAAACTGATCAATATCAATGGTGATTTGGTGCTTATTGTTGCCGACATAGTTCATGGCAACATCAAGATCGGCAGTTCCCCACGTTCCTTGTACATATTGCCAATTGGCAGGTGAAGTACTCGTTGATGTAATCAATCCTGTATGACAATAAATTTGACTTTGGTTAATCAGCGCCGCATTTCCTAGTGTTGCATCATACGTAATGGTTACAACATCATTAACCGTTGGGAATGCTGGATTAACAGTAAGCACTTGAGATTTAGCCAAGAATGTCAAACAAATTGAAAAAACTAAGATTGAATACTTCATAATTCTTTGTATTTACAAAAAAAGCCCAAGCTTTTAATACTCGGGCCTTCTCTTTTAAAAATGAAATTATTGTTTAATTAACTTTCCAGAACCTGATCGGTTTCCAGAAGTCAATCTATAAAGGTATGTTCCTGCAGTAAGTCCTGAAATATTCACTGTATTGCTGTTAGTCTTCATAAGCACTTTTCCTGTAAGGTCAGTGATTATTATTTCAAATCCATCAACATCTGCCACAAACGTAATGAGGTCTTCCGCTGGCACTGGGTAGGCAGAAGCATTAATTTTCTCCAATTGATCGATTCCTAACCCTGGTTGTACCGATCCTCCGAAGCTGAATTGACCTGTATACCGATTAAACGAAATAGTATCGTAGGTACCAGCAGCCACTGCGAAATCTGAACCATTTAAAAATACCGTATCAGCAGGGAATTCCGCTGGGCCACCCCAGTTCACTGCCCAACCACCGTTCGCACGGAATTTGGCTACACCATCACCAATAGTGAAGTTGTACAAGTAATGGGTAATACCACCATCTGTTGAAGTCATTGGCACATCTACTGACCAATCAAATGGCGGAATTGCTGAACCAATCAAGCCAACAGGAACTTGATCAAAGGTATACACTGAGGCATTTGTATTAAACGTCACATTGTAGTACCCGACCGTTAGAGGAATATCTGAGGCACCTGGAACTTCTACCGCAGTTCCAGAAGGAAAGCTAGTCCCTCCCCACAATGTTTCAGTTGGGGCAGTTCTTTTAAATAAAACATTTGGCGCACTAAAAAAGAAATTTTCTTTAAAATATGTTACACCATCTATAGTGGCTAAAGGAACCACTGCAGCATAACTGTTAAATCCACCTACAAATCCAATTTCATCATTTCCAGTTGCTATGGCTGTAAATGAATACTCCAACGTTTGTGTATTGAATGAAACATCATAAGTTCCTGCGAGTCCTGGGATATCGTTTCCAAACCCCCCAGCCTCAGCCGTGCCGTTAGGAAAATCTAAACCTCCCCAGTTGCTTGCCCAATCATTGTCTAATCGAAATTTGATTCCACCATCTACTCCAACTACAACTCCCGAAGCATCCCATTGGATTCCATCAGAGCTCGTCATAACGATATCTGGATCGGCTCCCCAGTTCGTAAAATTACCTACAAGGCCCATCGTTTGGGCATAAGATAGTGTGCTCATTAATAGCACTGTTAATAATGTAAAAATTCTTTTCATAGTTTATTTATTAAGTTAACGATACTTAGTGTCTAAATGACAAGTTAAAAGTAAGGAATTTATTTTTAACTTGTGCTTTATATTGGAACTTTTCACAAAGTACCCTAAAGTATTTCCTTATCTAGGAGCACAAATTCTTGGTATTTTCTCAGATCTAGCGTTGCTTCCTTGTCAAAAATTCCAAAAACCGAAGATCCACTTCCGGACATGGCGGCATACAAAGCCCCTTGATTCTTAAGTTCTCTGATAATTTCGGCTATTCGAGGGAAATGCTCCCCGATGGGTTTCTCAAAATCATTCACAAGTGTTTTTTGCCACTGCGAAACAGGAGAATCCCAAGCATTTTTCCAATTCAGTTCATTTTCTTTTGGTGTTACCTGCCCATAGGCAAAAGCTGTGCTTACATGAATCTTCGGATTCAATAACACCAACCTATTCCCTTTTAAGCGATCCGGGACTGAGGAAAGTTTTTCTCCTCTGCCTGTTGCCAACTTTGGTGTTTCCTCTATGAAGAATGGACAATCGCTACCCAATTCAGCAGCCAGGTTTTCCAATTCAGTATTAGCTAAATACAAGCTGAATAGTTCGTTAAGGGCTTTCAATACGTAGGCTGCATCGGAAGATCCGCCACCAAGCCCTGCACCGATAGGAATTTGCTTCCTTAGGTGAATATTCACAGGAGAAATGTCATACCGATCATTCATCAACGCAAATGCACGTTCGCATAAGTTTAAATTTCCGTCTGCGGGTAACAACAAACCCGATTGCATAAAGCTAAAACGGTCGCTTTTTTGAACTTCGAGTATATCAAACAAAGGGATTTGGGTCATGATAGTCGCTATCTCATGGTAACCATCAGGGCGTTTTGATTGGATACTTAAACCCACATTAATTTTCGCTGGCGGAAAACTTATCACCTAACAAAGGTACACAATGAAGTAATGTAAAGAATGGAGTCGATAGAAATTGTTGCGTTTGGTCTCAAAGAAAAAAATTAACTTTGTAAAAATTTAATCATATGGCAACTTATCTTGATTTTGAAGAACCAATAAAGGCCTTAGAGGAGCAAATTGAAAAAACAAAGGAGATTTCTGAGTCGACAGAGGTGGAAATGAGCGATAAGATTAAGGAATTAGAGAAAAAGCTATCAGAAAAAAGCAAAGAAATTTATAGCAATTTGAGCCCATGGCAGCGGGTACAATTGTCTAGACACCCAGATAGACCATATACACTAGCATATATTGATGCAATAACTGGAGGAAATTTTCAAGAGTTGCACGGTGACAGAAGTGTAAAAGACGATAAAGCCATGGTCGGTGGCTTCGGACTAATCGATGGAGAAAGTGTAATGTTTATAGGCCAACAAAAGGGAATAAATACTAAAATGCGCCAATACCGTAATTTCGGGATGGCCAACCCTGAAGGATACCGAAAAGCCTTGCGTTTGATGAAGTTGGCTGAGAAATTTAACAAGCCCATAGTAACATTTATTGACACCCCTGGAGCATATCCTGGGTTGGAAGCAGAAGAAAGAGGGCAAGGAGAAGCTATTGCACGCAACATCTATGAAATGATGCGATTGAAAGTTCCTGTTATTTGTATCATCATTGGGGAAGGAGCTTCTGGTGGCGCTTTGGGAATAGGTGTAGGAGATAAAGTGGTGATGTTAGAAAATACCTGGTACTCGGTAATCTCTCCTGAAAGCTGTTCTTCCATATTGTGGAGATCTTGGGATTTCAAAGAACTGGCCGCTGATGCGTTGAAATTAACTTCTACGGATATGAAAAGTCACGGACTTGTTGATGAAGTGATTAAAGAACCTATAAATGGTGCTCACAGAAGTCAGAAAGAAATGTTTGCAATAGTAAAGGAAAACATCAAGGCATACCTTAAAGAATTGAAAGGCGTGGATGCGCAAAAGAGGGTTAACGACCGCATCGAAAAATTCTCACAAATGGGTGTTTGGCATTAAGTGAATGTCCAAGCATGCCTAACATCCTAGACACTGCTATTGAATTCCTAAAAGGCGTTGGACCCCATCGTGCTGAATTGTTGCGCAATGAACTGGGAATAACTACCTATCAAGAATTATTAGAACATTATCCCTATCGCTACATCGATCGCAGCACATACACATCGATTAAAGATTTACCCTACGTTGATAACTATGTACAAGTAAAAGGATGGATTGATTCCATCAAGGAAATAGGTATCGGAAGATCCAAGAAATTAATTGCACGATTTAAAGATGAAACAGGCTCTATTGACTTAATTTGGTTTCAAGGCGGTCATTGGATAAAATCACAACTTAAGATCAGTGAAACCTACCAATTATTTGGTAAACCAAAATTGTATGGTAACGCTTGGAACATTCCACATCCTGAGCTCACTCCATTCTCTGAGGTGGTAAGGCATACAGGTTTTCAACCTTTGTATCCGAGCACGGAGAAATTAAGTGCGAAAAGTCTCCATTCCCGTGGAATTGAAAAAATCATAAACACGTTGCTGCCTCAACTAGTAGGAAAAATAGAAGAGCCCTTTTCTCCGTGGATCATAGAGGAGCATCGGCTCTTAAGGAAGGAAGAGGCTATTTTTAAAACTCATCAACCGAGCAGTCTACAAGAAATAGAACGTGGGAGGTTTAGGTTGAAATTTGAAGAGATGTTCTTTTTGCAGCTCGAGCTCTTAATGCGTAAAGGCAAGAGTGAAAAAGAAATACGTGGCCATGTTTTTCAGACTACGGGAGATTACTTTAACGATTTTTATGCCCATCACTTACCCTTTGAATTAACGAATGCTCAAAAGCGTGTTATCAAGGAGATACGCAAAGACCTCGGGTCTGGCCGACACATGAACCGATTGGTTCAAGGTGATGTGGGTAGCGGAAAAACCCTGGTGGCCTTATTGTGTATGCTGATAGCCGGAGGAAATGGGTTTCAATCAGCGCTGATGGCTCCAACGGAGATATTGGCCACACAGCACTATGAAAACATCTGCGAGCTTTTGGGCGAAATGTCCATTGGTATACATTTACTTACAGGATCCACAAAAAAAGCTGCCCGCGCGAAAATTCACGAAGACCTTAATAATGGCTCTTGTCATCTGTTAATCGGTACGCATGCTTTGTTGGAGGACCCCGTTCAGTTTCAAAATCTAGGTCTTGTTGTAATTGATGAGCAGCATCGCTTTGGCGTAGCACAACGGGCGCGCATGCGCGCAAAAAATACGGTACCGCCGCATGTGCTAATCATGACGGCCACACCCATTCCGCGTACCTTGGCCATGACATTTTATGGTGATTTAGACGTATCCGTAATTGATGAATTACCGCCAGGGCGAAAGCCTATCAGTACCATTCATCGCTACGAAAGCCACCGTGTAGCATTGTTAGGTTTCATGAAAAAAGAAATTGAAAAAGGACGGCAAGTATATGTGGTGTTTCCGCTAATCAAAGAATCTGAAAAGATGGATTTCCATAATTTAATGGACGGATTTGAAGCGATATCGCGATATTTTCCTCTCCCGCAGTTTCAGGTGAGTATCGTTCACGGGAAGCTTAAAGCAGAAGTTAAAGAATACGAAATGCAGCGTTTTGTGAAAGGAGAAACGCATATTATGGTGGCGACAACAGTAATTGAAGTAGGCGTGAATGTCCCAAATGCCTCTGTGATGGTTATTGAAAGTGCGGAGAGATTTGGCTTATCGCAGTTGCATCAATTGAGGGGTAGAGTCGGTAGAGGCGCTGAAAAGTCTTATTGTATTTTGATGACGGGTGACAACATCTCGAAAGAATCTAAAAAACGCATGGAAACAATGGTGGCCACACAAGATGGATTCGAAATTTCAGAGGTAGATTTACAACTTCGTGGTCCCGGAGATTTAATGGGTACCCAACAGAGCGGCGCATTACAATTCAAGATTGCTAATTTGGCAAAAGATGGACAAATAATACAACTTGCACGAAATACAGTACAAGAATTGAGGGCTTTAGATGCTGAATTAGTGAGGGACGATCACCAAAAGATGAGACAACGACTGCTTCATCTTTTGGCTATAAAGCCCAATTGGGGGAAAATCGCTTAGTTATTAAAACTTTGATTCTTTGCCTGTTTTACAATTTCTACTTGGCACTTTACTCCAAATACAGGTGTTATACTTAATTTTCACTTGACTGGCAATATCGGCTTCGTCAACTCCTGTAAAAACCTCATAATGTGCCTTTTTTCCACATTTGATTTTCACACATTGTTTTTCGAGTTGTTTTGAAGTGCTTACCGGATAAGAACTGAAAGAGAAAAATATCATAGCTACTCCTAAGAAGAATAAAAGGTTCTTTTTCATATATTTTGTTTTTCAGCAAATTACAAAATTGATGCCAATGCATCGCTTAATTGAATCAATTATTATTATTTTGACTTAAGTTTCCGGTACTTGTATTTATATAGTAAGAACTATCACCTCCCTTTATCCCTCCTCAAGGAGGGAAGAACTATAACCTCCCCCTTCGAAGGGGCATTGAGGTCTGACGACTCTGACGAGTGTAAAACTCCGTCTGAGGGGATGAAAACAAGTAATCCTGGAACTAAAAAAGGGCCTAATAGGCCCTTGAGTTGGAGAAACAGAAAATAGGAGTTGCGCATGTTAACTTATCACTCTAATGGATTACATTTGAACTCAAACTGCTGATATTCAAATTTTTTCGTTAGTAAAGCGATAATCAAAAGTGATATTTTGGGAGGAAATAATTATGCAAATTGACTAAAAATTAAGGGAAATACGTTTTGTTAACTAGGAAGCACTACGTATAACTACGTATATTTAAAAATTTCATACCCCAACGACCTGTTATTTAACGGAAAACATCGCTTGCAGTGTCAGGTAACACACCTTGCTTAAATGTTCTGGAAGCATCGCATCGGTATAAGGATGTGCAGCCCCAAACACATGGTTTGCACCGGCTATTTCATGCAAAGACACCTTGCCCCAACTGGCCAATTGACGACCGTCTTCCATGGATACGGCTTCGTCATCTGATCCATGAATAAGGCAAACGGGTATTGTCAATTCTCTGATGGCGGCATCAATAGACAAATCTTGCTGATATTCTTTGAAATCGGCATACAAGGAATAATACTGTGGCAATGTCTCTTTGGTCCTGCTATTTTGTACAAAGCGAACGCCATCCTGACGCCACTTGTCGAGCTCCTCTCCTTTTGGAAAACGATTTTCTATGCAAGAAATAGCTGCCCAAGTAGTGATACTGGCTATATTCGTTAGGTGCTTGCCAGCCAATAAGGCCACGCCACCACCTCTTGAGTGTCCTATGAGGTGAATTTTTTTAGTACTTACGTGTTGCTCCAGCCATTTTGTGGCAAATTTTACATCTTCTACTTCATAAGAATAGCGATTTTGCGCAAAGGCCTCTTTGTCAGGAAAATCCTCTGCGCATGCCGTTGTAGCGCCATTATGCGATAAATTGAACTTACAAAAACCAAAACCCTTGCCGACGAAATACGCTTGGACTAAATTCCATGCTCCCCAATCTTTGAAGCCCATAAATCCATGAATAAACACCAGCACTTCCTCATTCCAATCAGCGGGTATTTCCAAATCGATCAAGCTATTTCTGCCTGCTGCGCCGGTATAGTGGGCATTTTTTATATTCATGATAAACAAAAATAGCCTTAATTCCTGTTGTCACTAGCTTTCTAAGGACAAAAAAAACGGCTAGGTTGCCCTAGCCGTTTCGTTTATAGGTGGTCGAATGACTTTTTTACTTTGGCTGTTGAGCAGGATTTCAAAATCCTGCTCAACAGCCGCAGAGCTTAGTTTACTGCATGTCTCACAACAGGTGTTGATTTATCACCGTTAGTGATGTTCAAGAAGTAGATACCTGGATTCAACGTTTGGTTGATCATAAATAGGTTGATCCCTTCCTTCACTTCTATGTTGAGTTGTTCGATCACTTTACCGGAAGCATCCACGATATTCATCACGCAGTTTCCAAGCAACTCCTTATTGTTCACAATTATTTGGAATGAATTACCGGATGGATTAGGGTAACTTGTGAAGTATCCCGTTGTTACTTCTTTACAACTTACGTTGATTGGGTCGTAAAGCTTTTCTGTGCCATCGATATCTACTTGACGTAAGCGGAAGTAGTTGTTACCATCTGTTGCCTGATCATCGCCGTATTGGTAAGTAATCAATTCATTTGAGGTACCTGCAGCTGGCATAGTGGTGAGCAAGAGCCAGTTTTCACCGTCTCTGGATTTCTCCACATCGAAATGCTCGCTGTTGAACTCAGAGGCTGTTTGCCA
>CAMDLY010000073.1 GCA_945902115.1 Lishizhenia tianjinensis
TGAAATTACATTACTCGGAGATGTTCCTTTACATCTACCATTCGGGATTATTGAAGGAAAAAAAAGACCCTTGAATTTAACTCCTTGTGGAACGAAATCAAAGAAAAAGAAAGAAGGAATATTTGTGTTTGATATACTTATTTATGAAACTGAAGGTGAATATCGGCTATATTGGAGGAAGCATGAGTAAGTCTTTGTTCATAAACAGAATCTGAAGAATTCAATTCATGGAGTTCGATATCCTAACACCTTCTAAAATCAGCTAGTCTTTACCTTTCGTAGATAGCTTCAAGGTTCGATATTTCGATACCCCTCTCTACAAAGAAAACCTGAGTCATTTGGCTCGGGTTTTTTTATGCCGTAAACTCAATTAAGCCGAAGGATTGAACGAAGGATAAAGGCATAAAAGAGTTGCGAATCAAGTCAGTTTCCTTGTAAACCCCAATAACGTCCATCCTGACCGAAAGAAGTGAGCGTCAGGATATTCTTGTCCCCGCTACTGAAAAGAAAAGTCGTCAACAGTGGCGGATGACTTATTTTTTGTAATACTGAAAAATGGACCTGTTACTTTTTCCGTTTTTTTCGTAACTTTGATTGAGTGTCAAATTCATTTAAAAATCACCTTTATGCAATCATTTCAGGAAAGAGCGAAGTTAGGCATGGAAAAGTTATCCAAGCAATCGCCAACCACCTTAGAGAAAGCCAGAGCACAAGCACAGCGCTTAAAGGAACAAAGCACTACAAAGAGCAAGAAAGGCAGGAGTTAGAAGCCTATATTTCTACTCATCAACTATGGGTAAACCAAATAGATTTCAATCAATACGTTAGCGAAGGTGCCGAACAGAAGGTTTATTTAAATGACCAAAAATCTGTAATCAAATTAAATGATTCTATTTATTATACTTCTTGGGAAGATTATTTTCATAACTTACTCTTGCACAATACTTTTTTTGAAGATACGGCCTATCAGTTAATGGGCTTTCATACTGAAAATGACAATTTATTTGCTATAGTTGAACAACCCTTTGTTGAGGTAACTTCGACAACGAATCTCGAACATATTAAAGAATTTCTACTTAAAAATGGGTTCTCAAACACCAGAAATAACGACTATTACAATCAAGAATTAGGATTGATCCTTGAAGATCTTCACGATGAAAATGTGTTAACAAAGGATGGTCTTCTTTATTTCATCGATACGGTGTTTTATTTGACTGATGAATTTTGGATTGAAATTAACAACCTCGGTTAACTTTAATCTTTTGGGTTAATAAATAGATTCAATTTTTTCCAATCCGACGCGTATCAGGTTCGATAATTCGATACTCCTCTCTACAAGGAAAAGCTAGTCAAAATTGACTGGCTTTTTGCATTTCCAAAGGCAATGAAAGTATGCTCTAAGCTAAATTTTAGTCTAAACACCATTCGAGATGTGAGCAGCAATATTGACAATAGAGTACGTTAAAATATATTACCCTAAACGAACAACAAAGTTTTTAAAATATTAATTTTAAGCAAATCTAGATTACCTGTGAACGAAATGTCTCATAAAAAGAAGTGTTATCCCTTAACTTCCAATGTTGAGAAATACCTTGTTAAATACAACCGAAAAGTAAATCTTCCATTATCCTATGCAGATTTACTCCGCTACCGGGATTCCTTTCCTTTAGGGAATACATTGTGGGCAACAATCGTTTATGATCAAGAAGATTTGGTTGAAATTAACCGAGGATTGTGTCAAATCTATTCCCTTCTTAAAACAGAAGGAGATACAGACGTTATTGAACACCTGCGAGTAGAACGAGTAGATTATTGCCTTTTCGGAAATTCAAATCCGTTTAGGGTGCGAATAATTAATAATTTCAACGACAACTACGATTACTTTTATGTCAAAAAAACAGACGTATCGAGGATTTTTGGATTAGAATTAGAAGATATACTTTCCCCAAATACCATTAGCTATTTCGTTAACGATAACACCTTAATCGAGGAACATATTTCAGGAATACCAGGAGACGACTTTTTAAAAACAGAAATTAAGCACCCTAAAACCAATAAAACGAGATTAGCAAAAGAGTTCATCAAATTCAATGAAAGATGCTTTTACACCTTACTGGGAGATATGCGGTCTTACAATTTTGTTATTGAAATAACCCATGACTTCGACGATGTGCAATACAGAATAAGATCGATTGATTTTGATCAGCAGTGCTACGAGGGTAAAAAAAATCTTTATTTACCTCAATTTTATAAAGAAAACAATTCTTTTGTTCAAATAGCTTTGGGCACACTGAATGAACGAACAATCAATCAATATCAAATTGAAGAACGGTCAAGATTAGTAAGAAGAATCAAATACTCTAGATACATGCTCAAAGACCTTTTCGATACCATGCGAAAAGAGGAATTATCACCACTTGAAAAAATACAATTACTAAAAAAAGAACTCAGTATTCATCATTCAGACGATTCATTTCTAAAGTGCCAAAACATGGCAGAACTTGTTCGTAAACAACTTTTTAAACTGCTTTAATTCGAACCTCAAGCTAACTTTATCTTTCATATAGAAGAAAGGTAAATGCTCCCCAACTAAATGCTCCCCATTAACAACTATAATATTATTTTCGTTGTCAACTTTATTCGGAATAAGAGTTATTAAGCAGAGTTGCTTATCATATTATTCTAAATTAGCTCAATGATAGCTATAATCCCTCTAAAAAAATGCCCGCAACTCCATTCCTCCCGTGTGTATAGCGCGTGTATTTTCGTTTTTACGTCCGAGGTACTGAAAGGTAAGTTGTAAGTTTTTTGAAACAAACCGCTGATAACTTATATTCCAAACAATATTATTACCCGGCTGCAGAGCTTCCAACATATCAAAACCAACCGCTGAATTGGCATTACCGGTAAAGTTCATGCGTACATACTTCACCTCTCCTTGTAAGCTGCCTTTTTGTGTTTGGTTCCATTTGGCATTTCCAGAAAATTCCTGTAGTTGGAGTTTTTCGCCCCCCTGCGTATTTTCTTTATCTCCTCGCCGGTAAATAAACCCATAACGTAAATTAGTGGAGGGTTGAAAAGCAAATTCTGTTTGAATATTCCAAAATTTTAAGGTGTAATTTCTATTTTGTGTGTAATCCACTGCTGATACCTTTCGTCCAAGCGCACCCTTGAATTCTGAGGTTAACTTTCGTAGAAAATTCCAACGCAGATTTAGTTCTTGACTTTCTGTGGACTTAGCATCATAACCCGTTGCTAACAGTATTTTCGTTTGATTTTGATTGATTACGTATTCTCCTGAAAATACCGCTGAGGTCCTATTGAAAAATAAGCTATTTCTTATACTTGAATTGGTGCTGATCAAATCTTGTGAATTTAAGGCTGCATCAAAGGGGTTTAATAAACTTGCCCAATCTGAAGATCCTACTTTTTTATTTACCCTAAGGCGCGCTTGATCGGAGAATAGACTGAGCCCCTTCAGTATTCCTGCCTCATTGTCCCACCTTCTTTCGGGCCTCCAAAAAAATCCTGCATTGAACTCGTTATTATACGTTTTAGAATATTCACTACTTGGGGTAAATACACGTATATAACTGGCTTGATCAATAAATTGAGCAACTTCAAACTCATTCAAATCCTCTACCCCATCGCCATCGTAATCTATCCAAGTGTACACCCCTTGTCCATCATTTACCTTTATATAAACAAAATCTCTTTTTTGTTCCAAACCAGCGCCAATTTCGTAAAAAGTATTCAAGGTAATATCGCCTTTTTTCGATTTATACTGCATATCTAAACGCCCAATTGCGGTATTCTCTGGGTCTTGATCAAGAATTGTACTGTCCAAGATTTCTAGTCTCCGCCAACCAATAAGAGAACTCAACTGGAAACGTTTTAATCCTTTCACTTTGTAATCAACGCCTGATGAAATTGCTTTAGCTGCGGTTCTCAAAGAAGAAAGACTATCCGGACGCCAATCGTAGCGCTCTCGGTAAAAAATTTTAACCTGCTGAAGCGATGTGTCACCCGCTGAAACATAAAATTGGTAATCGTAGAAAGCATAGCTGCGAGGACTCAATAGTTGTAGGGAGGAGAAGGTATTGAGCTCTTGGTCGTCAGTAAATCCGACCGTAATTCTACCGATATCTTTAGAAATAGATGCACGATGGCGAATAAAACCGTTATCCACAGTAGTAACCGCTCTTAGGTAACTTGCATCCCAAGTAGTATTCCATCCTTTTTGTCGCCAATTTCCCTCCGAATATAAACGCTTCCCCTTGAATTGATCACCCACTTGATAGTATTGGCCCGACAAACTTATTTTCCCATTTTTCTGGCTTTCTAAACTAGATTTATACTGTGCTTGGTACTGATTGCCAAAATATTTTTGTCCGCGTACGTTCCAGTCTCGGTCAAATTCTACCGTTCGAAACTGTTCAATGGGGGTAAAGGTAGAAGATAACCATTCCACGTCGAGGGTGTTTTTCCAGCGAATAACAGAACTGTCATTTTTCCAGTTTTGGATATTTTCCCACAAAATTTTTCCCGCTTGGCCAATATCGTCCTCATTATTTAAGGACGAAAATGTATTGACATCGTATTCACTCAGGGCAAATTCAGTTTCGAGGACATTGCGTTTATTCAATTGAATATTCGCCCCCGAGGATAAAAATCTACGTTTCCTTGGTGTTATCAATTGACGTGAAGGGGCATAATCTCCTTGTGAAATTCCCGAAGCTGGGGCTAACCATTTATATGTTTTTCCTAAGGCGAGTTGTTCGTTAAATACGTAATCACCTTTATTGGGTCCCACGTATTGAAAGTATACTCGGTATGCGGCCGAGGCGGGTTCATTCGAGAAAACAAATACCGAATCATACCCCAAGGAATCCACCATCGCATAAAGCAACTGGTTCTCGATATATCCAACATTATTGGCGCTTGACACGCGTGCAAGTTGAATACTGTCGCCTAAACTTCCAAGGAAAGACTTTTGTGAAAGGGATAACTCCTGTTGCAAATTTTGATTTTTTGCATCTTGTTCCTGGTAGGCATTCAACCACACAGTCATGCCTTTTCGTTGATACTGAGAAGAGGATTGTAACAAGGAACGCGCATAACTTTGATCGGAATATTGAAATTCTATGGCAATTCGAGTGTCTTTGGTAATCAAATTACGGGTGGTAAAGACTAATTCACTGCTATTGTAGTCAATGATGTAGTCGCGATCTTGCCCACGTTCGAGGAGTTTTCCGTCAATGTATACACGTTCAGTTCCGGCTAAAATGATGATGAAGGGTTCATTGTCGGCACCAATCATCCGATAAGGACCTTGATTCGCCTCGCGCCCCTGAATCAACTGCCTGTTGAATTTTCCTTTTGATAATGCGACACTCTCTTGTGTCTTCCATGTTCCCCCCCATGAATCTTTCCAAGCATAATTAAATGTTAATCCTTGACCCCGTTTTCTATAATTCAAAAAATATCCTTTTGGACGATCTAACCAAAAATCGCCAACGATTAGCTTCAAACGATCGTTATATACTTGAATAAATAATTGGTCGAATTCCTGTAACTTATTGGTGTTTCCATCCGGCTGAATAGGTATGTTTGCGTCCGATACAGAGGCGAGTAATTTTAAATTTGGTGCAATATCTCCAGCCAATTCTAGGTTCAAGGAACTGTTCAGTCCTAAATTCTGATTATTCCCAAAATTCACTCCCCTTGAAATACTTCCGTTCTTATTCAATTCTTTTCCCCCAAATACATCTTGAATGGAGTAAGATGAGGTGTTAATCAAAAACAATTCACGATTTCCTTTCTCTTGTGTAAATATCCTACTGGTGTCCCTCAACTGATAAATTTTCCCGTAATCATAGGGGAAAACTTGGTAACGGAAGAATAAGGTGTCATTAATTTGTTTTCGAAAAACGATTGTAGCATTTATCTCTGACACCGAATATTCATTAGACTGTAACTCAACTCCAGCCTGATAAACACCCAACGATCCTGGAACAATACTTAAGCTATCTATATCAATAGTTTTTGCCACATACACCTTTTTCATTCTCCATGAACTGAGTTGCGCCCAAGAAGTATGCATGGTAAAAGCAATGAAAATGAAACCAATGATTCTCAGCATACGAAACGAAGATACTACCTTGTGGGTATAAACGCTAAAATTCTCCTGAGATTGTTACAAAGGATGAGGCTTTCATCGTCAAGAATTTTAACTTTGTTCTATGCAAGGGCTAGTTTTAAAATCTACTGGGAAATGGTACTCAATACTTCTGCCTTCAGGAGAAATTATTTCCGCGGGAATTAAAGGTAAACTTCGTCTTGATGGATTGAAAACCACGAACCCTGTTGCTGCTGGCGATAGGGTATTACTTGAAAAAAGAGAATTCCATTACGAGGATGAGTCCAGTGAATTTGCTATTTGTGAGGTTGTACCGAGAGAAAATTACATCGTACGTAAGTCCACTAACTTAAGTAAGCAAATGCAAATTATTGCTGCAAATATCGATAGAATGTATTTGGTGGTGACACTTAGATCCCCGGTAACTCAGCTCGCATTTGTGGATCGAATGCTCGTTTCAGCAGAATCTTTTCGCATACCCGTTACCCTTTTATTCAATAAAATTGATTTATACCAGTCCGGAGATCTACAGCAACTTGAGCGGTTGCAACACCTATATGAAGGCATTGGTTATCGGTGTCATGCTATTCGTGGCGATCAAGAGACCGATGTAGCATTTTTACGAAAGGGAATTGAGGGGAAACAGGTGCTTATCACCGGTAATTCAGGTGTTGGAAAAAGTACATTGGTGAATAGTTTGGACTCTAGTCTTTTGCTGCGAACAGGAGAAATTTCCCAAGCACACGAGCAAGGTAAGCACACCACGACATTTGCAGAAATGCATGCACTGAAAAGTGGAGGATATATCATCGACACACCTGGAATACGTGCTTTCGGCCTAGTAGACTTAGAAAAGGCACATTATTCCCATTACTTCCCCGAAATGCGTGAGCGTATGGAAGGATGTAAATTCCACAATTGCCAGCACCTCAACGAGCCACACTGTGCTATAAAAAAAGCAGTAGAGAGTGGAGAAATCGCCTTGACTCGCTACCAAACATACGTGCAACTGATGATGGAAGACTCCGATGATCCTTACCGAAGAAATGATTACGCATGAGACTAGTCATTCAACGTGTATCTGAGGCCTCTCTTGCTATTGAAGGGGTAGTTCATGCGAGAATAACCCAAGGCTTAGTGGTGTTGATCGGTATTGAACACGAAGATGGCCTTAGCGATATAGACTACTTGGTGACAAAACTTATATCCTTGCGTATTTTCAGTGACGATGAGGGTAAAATGAATCGTTCGATTAAGGAAGTAAATGGTTCGCTTTTGTTAGTGAGTCAATTTACTTTGCATGCTTCCACCAAGAAAGGAAATAGGCCGAGCTATATTCGTGCAGCGCGACCCGAGCAAGCCATACCCTTGTATGAAAAGTTTGTTCAGTCTTGTCAAACTGTTTTACCTGAACAGATTGAAACAGGAGTTTTCGGAGCTGATATGAAGATTTCGCTTGTAAATGATGGACCAGTTACCATATGTATGGACTCCAAAAACAAAGAGTAATCAAATAATTTCGTCACGGCCCAAACGCATTTCGAATATGCTCAATTTCAGTGCGGTGTGAATTATGTACAATCGAAACGATATCAAAACGTAAGTTCCGATATATCTGACGATCTTTTACCAACCAATCAGCAACTTGAATTATTTGCCGCTGTTTTGAGCGTGTTACTGCTTTCCAAGGCGGGCCAATCTGAGCTGTTTGGCGTGTTTTTACCTCTACTACCACCAATTCATTACTATCACTATCGATGGCTACAATATCAATTTCGTTCCTTCGAAAGCGCACGTTCTGATCCAAAATACTGAACCTGCGTTTCATTAAATACTCCACCGCTTTTCTTTCTCCCCATATACCCAACTCATCGTGTGTCATTCATCTTAGTTTACATTAAGATACGGAATTTTCATTAATCTGAGTAAAAACGACAGTATTTTTGTGCTTCTAACATAAGTTTTGCCCTCTAGAAAAACCATTATCCCTTCAATTTGTTATTTTTGTGTAGAAGCTCATGTTATGAAAAATCTCAGCAACGAAGAACTCGAGAAACGATTTCAAGAAAAAATCGATAAAGATATCAAAATCGAACCTAACGATTGGATGCCTGACGCATACAGAAAATCATTGATTCGTCAGATATCGCAACATGCTCATTCGGAAGTGGTGGGAATGTTGCCTGAGGGTAATTGGATAACCCGCGCACCAAATCTGAGAAGAAAAGCAGTATTATTAGCGAAAGTTCAAGATGAAGCAGGTCACGGCTTGTACTTATACTCTGCCTGCGAAACACTCGGTGCTAACAGAGAACAAACGATTGACGATATGCACGAAGGCAAGGCAAAGTATTCGTCCATTTTCAACTATCCAGCCGTTACATGGGCTGATATGGGCGCTGTTGGTTGGCTTGTTGACGGCGCTGCCATCATGAATCAGGTGGCCTTGTGCAGAACTTCTTACGGGCCTTATGCCAGAGCAATGGTAAAGATTTGTAAAGAAGAATCCTTCCACCAACGTCAAGGATACGAAATACTTACTACCCTGTGTAGGGGAACACCTCAACAAAAAGCAATGGCACAAGATGCCTTAAACCGTTTCTGGTGGCCGTCATTGATGATGTTTGGACCTAGCGATGCTGAATCCCCAAATTCGGAGCAATCTATCAGATGGAAAATCAAACGATTTACCAACGACGAATTAAGGCAACAATTTGTAGACGCGTCGGTCCCTCAAGCTGATATTCTCGGCTTAACTATTCCAGACAACAACCTAAAATGGAACGAAGAACGCCAACATTACGATTTCGGGGAAATCAATTGGGATGAATTTTGGCAAGTGCTAGAAGGAAACGGGCCTTGCAACAAGGAACGCATAAACGCAAGAAAAGCCGCCAAAGAGAATGGGGAGTGGGTGCGCAACGCAGCACTTGCATTTGCCGAAAAACGCGCTTTAAGAAAAACTGCTTAATCTTTTAATTATGGCAAAGGAATGGCCCCTATGGGAAGTCTTCATTCGAAGCAAGCAAGGACTAAATCATAAGCATGTCGGAAGTCTGCGTGCTGCAGATTCTCAAATGGCTTTGGAAAATGCCAGAGATGTATACACAAGAAGATCCGAGGGTATCAGTATTTGGGTAGTAGAATCGAATAGCGTACATGCTAACGATCCTGCAGATGCAGATGCATACTTTGAGCCTTCCGACACTAAAATTTATCGTCACCCAACTTTCTACGACGTGCCAGACGGCGTAAAACACATGTAACATGCAAGAAGCCTTGTTTCAATACCTACTTCGTCTCGGAGACGATAGCCTTATTCTAGGACAACGATTGGCAGAATGGTGCGGTCATGGGCCTATTCTTGAGGAGGATATTGCCTTAACCAATATTTCACTAGATTTAATTGGCCAGGCTACAAGCGTACTCCACTATGCAGGAGAAGTAGAGGGAAAAGGTCGTGACGGCGACAAGTTGGCTTTTTTACGCTATGAAAACGAATATGTAAATGCTCTCTTGGTGGAACAACCAAATGGTCATTTTGGAGATACACTTATGAGGCAATTTTTCTTCGATGCCTTTAGAAAGCCTTTGTTTGAACGCCTCATCCACTCAAAAGATAAGCAACTTTCAGCAATTGCTGAAAAATCACTTAAAGAAACACGCTATCACTTGAAGCACTCCTCAGAATGGGTAATTCGATTGGGTGATGGAACGGAAGAATCGCATGAAAAAATCCAAGCATCGGTTGAACAATTGATGCGCTACACAGCAGAGCTTTTCTATGAAGATGCTGTGGATGAACACTTGCAGCAACAGGGGATTGCCTGTTCACTTATCGAGATTAAAAACGAGTGGGATAAAACAGTCAAAGAAGTTTTTCACGAAGCTACCCTGAAATTCCCTGACAACAATTGGAAGTTTGAAGGTGGTAGACTAGGACGGCATTCAGAGTACATGGGATTCATACTTTCCGATTTACAATACATGCAACGAGCTTACCCAAATATGGAATGGTAACTGCCTCCTACATATGGGAGTTGCTTGAGGAGGTGAGTGACCCAGAAGTCCCTGTACTTTCGGTTGTAGATTTGGGTGTCGCTAGGCAGGTCGAGGTAAATGAACAAAGCATAACAATAACGATTACGCCGACCTATTCTGGTTGTCCAGCCATGAAAACCATGGAAGACGATATACGCAAGAAGCTCTCCGACCACCAAGTTGAAAATGTAACTATAAATACCGTGTTGTCCCCTGCCTGGACCACCGATTGGTTATCAGAAAACGGAAGAAGAAAATTAAAAGAATATGGAATCGCTCCTCCAGAAAACGAGGTGGATAAAAGCGTATTGTTTTCGGAACCCACGAAAGTTCCTTGCCCGAAATGTGGCTCGACTGATACACGAATGGTTAGTCAGTTCGGAAGCACTGCGTGTAAAGCTCATTACCAGTGTAATACGTGCAAAGAACCTTACGATTACTTCAAGTGCTTGAAATAA
>CAMDLY010000074.1 GCA_945902115.1 Lishizhenia tianjinensis
TATTGACTACATGTCAGGTTTACAGTCAAAAGACAGCCAGGCAGTTCGACCCTACTAATGCTCGTGAGGGGGAAAAAGTAGAGTTTTGTCATCAGCACTTAAAGATGGCTGAATTGATGAAAGACCCTGAGTTTGCAGCCATGTACGAACAGGATAAAATTGCCTTTCAGAAAGCAAAAAATAAACCAATACCCAAAGGTGTAGTGTATAAAATCCCCGTTGTTTTTCATGTCTTGCATAACAACGGCATAGAGAATATTTCAGACGAGCAAATATACGATGCAGTAGCTATTTTGAATCGAGACTTTAGAAAATTGAATGCCGATACTGCGACTGTAAATGCTGATTTCGAAGGTTTACCAGCCGATGTTGAGGTGGAATTTGTTTTGGCAACAAAAGCGCCAAATGGAGTTTGCTTCAAAGGGATTACAAGAACTATGTCCCCACTTTCTTATCAAGGAGATGACGGAAATGCACAAGTAACAGCAATTCGAAATGGCAATGATGTTTATCAAAACAGTTGGCCTGGAAACAAATACTTAAACGTGTTCATTTGTGGGGAAATTGGAGGTGCTGCAGGATATACAACAAATCCGTCAACTTGGTCTGCGACCAGTATGACCAATGGTATTTGGATTTTACATAATTACGTCGGTTCCATAGGTACCGGATCAACGGGTGGTTCTAGAGCCATGACCCATGAGGTTGGTCACTGGTTGAATCTGGATCACACTTGGGGGCCTAATAATAATCCAGGAAATGCTTCTTCTTGTTCAACGGATGACGATGTAGAAGACACGCCAAATTGCATAGGTGTCACAGCCTGCGTTTTAAATGCCAATACGTGCAATTCAGTAAATAGCTTTTGGAATTTTGATGTTCGTGATAATGTAGAAAATTATATGGATTACTCTTACTGCTCCAAAATGTATACACCGGGACAAGTTGATAGAATGAGAGCGGCTTTACAGGTAACAAATACCGGAAGATTCAATTTATGGCAGACAGCAAATATAAATGCAACAGGTGCCACAGGAGATATTTACTTGTGCAAGGCTAATTTTCAAGCCGATAGAACAACCATTTGTGCAAATGATTCTATTCAGTTAACAGATGACTCTTATAACGAGGCTATTGGTTGGTCCTGGCAAATTACCCCCGCTACCGGATGGACCTATGCACCAGGATCTACCTCAACATCACAAAACCCAAAAATATATTTTTCTACTTCAGGATTGTATACTATAAAGTTAACCGCTACGGATGGCACTACAACTGATGAAGAAATCAAAAACAATTTCATTCGTGTCTTACCTGAGGCTTCTGTTTTACCTTATTGGGAAGGATTTGAATCGTATACTTCATTGGCTAATTTAACGAATTGGGAAGTTTATAACCCGAACAACAACAATGCATGGACGATTGAAAATACGACTTCACACTCTGGAAGTCAATGTGCGAAACTGGTAAATTTTGGCCAAGTACCTAGCAATATTGATGAGCTTACTTCCGCGCCAATAGATTTGTCTGTTATTCCATCGACAGGGAATGTTACCTTAAGTTTCCGTTATGCATACAGGAAAAAAACAGCTGCAGATTACGAATACTTGAAAGTTTTTGTATCCGCTGATTGCGGAGCGAATTGGGCGCAACGTAAAACATTGGCAGGAAATAATTTATCAAACCTAACGTCTTCAACTTCGTGGAAGCCAACGCAGGTATCAGATTGGACGACTGTTCACATGATTAATGTAACCAGTAATTACTTCTCTTCTAACTTTAAGATGAAATTTAAATTTGAGGGTGAAGGGGGCAATAATATATACTTGGATGACATAAATCTTTATGACGGCGACCCTTCAGATGAACTTGTTTTAGGTTTGAGTGGTAATCAGGAATTCTCTGGAGTAGAAGTATACCCTAATCCCGCGGAGAACGAAACAAATGTTTCATTTTCTCTGATGTCTAGTCAAGAGGTGCTATTTACTGTTTATGACTATTCAGGTAAATTAATTGAAAGAAAGGTGGTGAAAGGAGTGGAAGGGCCGAATGTTATCATGTACAATACCTCTACAATGTCTTCAGGCATCTACTACATCAAATTGGAGTCAAATCAATATACTTTTACGACGCCATTTGTTATAAAAAACTAGTCTTCAGAATTGAAATAATTAAATAGGATGGTCGCTTTCGATTGTCCTATTTTTTTTGTTAACTGCTCCAATCCAGCTTTTTTAACATTGGATAATGATTTAAACTCTTTCATGAGTAGAACTCTTGTTTTTTCACCGATACCAGTTATTGCGTCAAGTTCACTCACAACAGCTTGAGTACTTCTTTTTTTGCGATGATGGGTGATTCCAAATCTATGTGCCTCATTTCTTAGGTATTGAATTAACTTTAGGCTTTGTGATCTTCGGTTTATAATTATGGGATATTGGTCCCCAGGAAAAAATATTTCCTCGAATTTTTTAGCAATCCCAACGATGGCGATTTCACCTCTTATCCCTAAACTCTCTAGGGCTTCAAGTGCCGAACTTAGTTGACCTTTACCCCCGTCTATGACAATTAACTGAGGTAAGCTTTGTTGTTCCGCTATTAGTCGGCTATACCTTCTGTGAACTACCTCTTTCATTGTTGAGAAATCATCGGCTCCTTCTACTGTTTTTACATTGAAATGTCGATAATCTTTTTTACTCGGCATCCCATTTTTAAATACCACACAAGCGGAAACGGCATTCGTCCCCTGTAAATTAGAGTTATCGAAACACTCAATATGTATGGGTAATTCTTTGAGCCGAAAATCTAATTGAACCTCTTTTAGAAGCTCATCGACTTTTACATCTGCCGTTGAAATCGATTTTTTTCTTTCATACCTGAGTCGGTCAAACTGTACGTTTTTTAAGGATAGATCGAGTAGTTGTTTTTTTTCTCCTTTTTGTGGAACTTCTACTTTGAAAGCATCAAGTTCGAAATTTAATATATGGTTGGAGATAACTACCTTGTTATTGCTGTTAAAGCGTTGTTTCATTTCGAAGAGTAAGGTCTTCAATTCTTCGTCTAATTGCTCTTCCAGGACAATGAAGATGTGGGAGGTGTAGGCATGTACTATGACCCCCTCTTTAATTACCATAAAATTTGCATATACTTTCGTATCGATCTGTTGCCAGGTGAATACATCTAAATCTGCAGATAGCGAAGAAACCACAGAGGATTTTGATTTATAGCTTTTCAGTTGATGAATAAGCTCCTTAATTTCTTGTGCTTTTTCAAACTGCTGCACTTCAGCAAACACATTCATTTGTTCTATCAAAGATTTTAGCAGAGGATTTATTTCACCCTTAATAATGTGAATAGCCTCCTCAATCTTTTTATCGTAATCTCCGCTTGTTTGTAGGCTTTCGCATGGCGCCAAACATCGCTTGAGATGATATTCTAGACAGGCCTTATACGAGGCTTTTTTTAGCTTTATCTCGGACAAATCCAAACTACACGAACGAAATTTAAATAGGTCCTGCACTAGCTTGAGCAAGGCCTGCATAGTTTTGACATTGGGATATGGGCCAAAGTACAGCGAACCATCCGCAATTTTTTTTCTCGTGTAAAAAATCCTTGGAAAAGGTTCTTTTTTTATCACAATCCATGGGTACGTTTTATCGTCTTTTAAAAGAATATTATATTTAGGCTGGTAGGTTTTGATTAAGCTATTTTCAAGGAGCAGTGCATCAAGCTCTGTTTCAACAACTGTATAGCTGACACTTTTGATTTGACTTACTAGGACTTTTGTTTTGAAAGAATCAGAGTCTCTGTTAAAGTAAGATAACACTCTTTTTTTTAGGTTTTTTGCCTTACCAACGTATAAGATATCACCAATTGCATTAAAATATTGATATACTCCTGGGCTTTCAGGAAGTTGCTTTAATTGGTCGGATAATGTCACTCTCATACTGAACACTAAAGTTAAAAAGAAATGAATGGTTTTCAGAGAACAATGTATCTTTGTAATCATGTTAGATCAAATTATTCGAAATGCCTTGTCAGAAGATATAGGTGAAGGAGACCACTCAACTCTCGCTTGCGTTCCAGCGAATGTGATGGGAGCCGCAAGATTATTGGTTAAGGATAATGGCGTAATTGCGGGCATGGAGGTTGCCAAGAGAATTTATCAATTGGTTGACCCCAAACTCGAAATGGTTGCCTATAAAAAAGATGGTGATAATGTGCAAAACGGAGATATAGCATTTGTCGTTACGGGTCCTTCGCGTTCAATATTAACATCGGAACGACTTGTGTTGAATTTTATGCAACGAATGAGCGGGATTGCCACACAGACGCATGAAATTTTAAAAGTAATTGAAGGTTGCCGGACAAAATTGCTGGACACCCGAAAAACAACACCAGGAATTCGCTATTTGGAAAAATGGGCTGTCAAGATAGGTGGCGGAGAAAACCATAGATTTGGGCTTTATGATTTAATCATGCTGAAGGATAACCACATAGATTATGCGGGTGGTGTAGCCAAGGCAATTCAAAAAACGAAGGAATACCTAAAAAACTCCAAAAAGTCACTTGGTATAATCGTGGAAGTAAGAAATTTAGCGGAACTTGAGGAGGCTATTAAAGAGGGGGGTATTATGAGAATTATGTTAGATAATTTTAATCCTTTTGAATTGAAGGAAGCCTTAACGCTAATCCCTGAAGATATTGAAACTGAAGCCTCAGGTGGAATTACTTTAATGAATATAAGAGAATATGCCGAAACAGGCGTGCAGTATATTTCCGTGGGGGCTCTTACGCACTCCGTAAAAAGTTTAGATCTTAGTTTAAAGGCGCTGTTGTAATTGCACATGCAGATCGGTATTCTGCTAAATCCATTAAAAAATCCACGTCTTCTTCAATCTTGTTGCCAATTACCACAATATTTGCTCCAGCTAAGTGATTTTTCTTTATGTCATCTATTGTCTTTATGCCACCACCTACGATTAATGGCAAACCAACTTTTTTAACTTCTATGATCATTTCCAATGGCACGGCAGATTTTGCTCCACTCCCCGCATCGAGATAAATCAACTTTTTCCCTTGGTATTTGCCAGCTAGGGAAATTTTTGCCGCAATGGATTTTCCATATTGGGGAATTGGTTGTGTTTGTGAAACATATGCAACAGCTGTTTGTATTCCTCCATCAATTAGAAGGTATGCTGTAGGAAGAATCTCAATGTCCAAGCCCTCGAGGTAATCAACTGCTTTGACGTGCTGGGTGATGAGGTATTCAGGATTTTTACCAGACAACAGGGATAGAAACAATAATCCCTGTGCGCTGGGATGAATTTGATCATAGTTGCCAGGAAATATTATTAATGGAACATCAACCTTAGCATGAAGCAACTCAATACATTTATCGAAATCGTTTTTTGCAACTACACTTCCCCCAATGAATAGAAAGTCGGGTTTTAAAAAATTAATCTTACGTATCCACTCTTCTTTTTTTTCTAAGCCCACAAACTTATCGGGATCCACCAAGATGGCTAATCCGTTATTCATGGACTCAATCTTTTTCAGCAAATCAGTCTTGAACATTGAATGCAATAATTAAATTTTCCATTTGGACGATTTCAACAATGACCTCAACAAACACTCCACCATCTTTCATTGAGCAGCGATATCTTGTTTGGGGAGATATTTCTTCTAAAATTAACAAATCTGTATTAAATGCCAAGCCTCCGTCGTGGGATAACTTGAATAATGATTCTTTAATAGTCCAAGCTATGGTGTTCGATAAACTGCTATCTTCTCGAAACAGTTCCTTTTCTCCGTTATTCAAAAAACGATTTCTAACTTTCAACACACGTAAATTAATTTCCTCAATATCGATGCCTATGCGATAAGCAGCCTCCGCTAAAGCAACATAATTCTTAGAGTGACTGATGGAGATATTTGTTGAATCACCTTCGAGGCGGGGTCTACCAGTTTTTTCATATATGATTTGTCCTGAACTAGGAAGTAAATATTTTTTTAAGAATTGCACCCCAACTTTTTCTTTCATTCGTTTAGTATAATTGAAACTTTGGCAGGACTTTGCCAATAAATCATCAATATTAGAGAACGTTAGACGGAAATTATTACGATTGATAAGTTTTATGGAATGAAAACTATTTTGCATCAAATTAGAAAATGAAATGTTACCGACAAATATGTTAATTTATTTTCAATTTAAATTTTTTTAACTAGTTGGTTAGTCACCATGTTTTTTCATATATTTACGACCTTAAGTTTCCATAACAACAACATTATATTATAAGATTATGATGGTTAAATTGAAGATAATTGCTTTAAGTCTCTTAATTTCAGGGACTTTTGCTCACGCACAGTCTGGTTTAGGATCTATTAAAGGTTCCGTGAAAGATGAAAAAACCAAGCAGGCAATGCCGCTTTGTAAAGTGAAAATTGTTCAAAATGGAACAACAAAAGGTGGTGCACAAACTGACTTTGATGGAAAATTTCAAATTAATGGCGTTCAGCCAGGAACTTATGATGTTGAGGTAAGCATGGTTGAGTATCAAACTTCTATAATTTCAGGAGTGGCAATTTCTCCAGATAGAATTACTTTTCTTGATAATTTAACGCTTGCTAAGCCTGAAAAAAATAAAGATTTAGGAGAGGTAAAATTAGTTGCCTATAAAGTTCCATTAATCGATAAAGATGGTGGTTCTTCAGGGGCAACGGTTACACGTGAAGATATCTCAAGGTTACCCGTTCGTTCTGCTGCAGGGGTTGCTGCAACCGTAGGAGGGGTTAGTTCCAACGAAGGTACAGGTGAAATTTCAGTTCGTGGTTCTCGTTCTGACGGTACTTATTTCTACATTGACGGTATTAAAGTTCGTGGTTCTTCCAATATTCCGAAATCTGCTCTTGAGGAGGTCTCCGTAATTACTGGGGGTGTTCCCGCTAACTATGGTGACGTTACCGGTGGTATCATTTCCATTACGACAAGAGGGCCTTCGGCAAAATACTTTGGAAGTTTCGAGGCAGTGTCATCCGGGGTTTACATCAAAGGGAATGATCCAGATGGATATGACGGTAAAGTTTTTGGTCTCGATAAGTATGGGTATAATCTTCTTGAAGGAATGTTATCAGGGCCGCTTTGGATGCAAAGAGATTCTACAGGTAAAAAAACTCGTCCTCGACTAGGTTTTCTTATTTCTGCCAATTTAACAGATGAACTTGACTCTAGGCCTCTTGCCGGAGGCGGATACCGTATAAAAAAAGAAAAGAGAGATGAGCTTTTAAACAATCCATTAAGACCAACATCAACAGGCTTTGGAACTTTTCATAACGCGCTCTTTTTAAGACAAGAGGATTTCGAGAAAGTTGCTTGGAGAATGAACGCTGGTAGAACAGTTTTTTCGGCGCAGACGAAGATAGACGTCAATACAGGGCCTTCAGTGAACTTGCAGTTCGGAGGATCTTTGAATTACTCAGCTGGAAGTAGCTATTCCTACACAGGTTCTTTATTTAATTTTTCGAATTTTGGTGAGTCAAAATCCTTGGATTGGCGATTATTTGGACGTTTCACTCAACGATTCAATAATACAAGGGAAGGTTCTAGTTCAAAAATTAAATCTGCCCTGTACAACATAATGGTGGATTTCTCAAGGTCTCAAAATGAATTTTATGATCCGAAACACAAATTCAATTTATTCAACTACGGCCATGTGGGTAAATTCGAGACGACAAGACGACCGTCTTATGAGTTCGACCCGGTTACGCAAACATACATTCACAACGGTTTCAAAGATGTTGAAGTTGCTTTTACTCCTTCTGAGACGAATGCAGCATTGGCGTCGATTACCACCCAATACTTTAATATATACGAAGGAAATCCAACGGGTCGTTATGAAAACTTATTTCAAATTCAACAAGGAAATGCGTTGAGAAATGGAGATGCGCCGTCAAGTGTATATGGGATATGGAGTAATATTGGCTCACCTTACAATGGTTTCGGTAAATCTATGGCAGATCAATTCCGTGTAACGGGAGCTGGTTCAGTTGTTATTGGAGACCATAGTATCTCCCTGGGATTTGAATATGAGCAACGTGTAGACAGAAGTTGGTCTAGTGGTGATCAAGGTCCTCTTGAAATTTGGTCTATTGCTCGTCAGTTAACAAATTTTCATATACGTGAACTCGATTTAACTTCTGGTGTAATATCAGATTCCGGTTCTTTCAAAGCAATTACGTATCAGCGACTAAATTCAGGTTACGCGAGCGCAAATAACGAAGAATACGGTGGTCAAATAGAAAATGACAATCAATCTTTCTTTGACTATAACTTGAGAAAAAAATTAGGCTTAAACGCGGGAGGAAATGACTTCGTAGACATAGACCAATATGATCCGTCATTGTATCAATTTGATATGTTTTCTCCGGATGAGCTATTAAATAGTGGGCAGTCTTTTGTATCCTATTATGGTTACGACCATACGGGTAAATTAACTCGAGGAGCTACTGATATTAATAAGTATTTCAATGAATACGACGACAATGGAAACTTTATAAGGTTTGTAGGTGCCTTTCAGCCTATTTATATGGCAGGTTACATCATGGATAAATTTGCCTTTAACGATATCGTTTTCAACGTAGGATTACGTGTTGACTTATTTGATGCCAACCAACCGGTATTAAAAGATCAATACTTGTTTTACAACGCGAGAACTGTGAAAGAGGTTCGTGCACTCAAAGAAGCTGACCCTAACGCATACAGCTGGATTGACTTACCTGTAAGTATGGGAGATGATTATATTGTTTATGTGAATGACGTAACTAACCCTTCAGCTATAAACGGTTTCCGTACAGGAGTGAACTGGTATAATGCTGCAGGAACACCAGTAGAAGACCCTAAAGTTATCAGAGGTGCCTCAGGTATTGCTCCTTGGTTGTTGGATCCATCTCAAGAAACGCCTGATGCTAGTGCCTTTGAAGATTATAAAGCACAGATAAACTTTATGCCACGCATTGCCTTTTCTTTCCCTATTTCAGAGAAAGCCTCTTTCTTTGCGCATTATGACGTCTTAACAAAGAGACCAACTTCTGGTTTCCGTTTTGATCCGTATGAATATCAGTTCATAAATAACAGAAATGCTGTAATTAATAATGCTAATCTTAAGCCAGAAACTACCGTTGACTATGCATTAGGATTCCAACAAGTAATATCGCGCACCTCCTCAGTTAAAATAGAAGCGTTCTATAGAGAACAACGTAATAATGTGCAACTTGTGAATATTTTTGAAGCATATCCCGCAACCTACAAGACTTTCGGAAATAGAGATTTCGGAACAGTTAAAGGTATGACCATTAATTACGATTTGCGTCAAACGGGTAATATTCGATTTACAGCTGCATATACACTTCAATTTGCAGACGGTACTGGTTCGAACGCTGCCTCTGCATCAGGATTAGTGAATGCAGGATTACCTAATCTTCGCAATATTTTTCCTTATGATTTTGATCAGAGACATGCATTTGCTATAACATTCGATTATCGTTATGGCGAAGGAGAAGATTACAACGGACCAAGAATTGGTAAATTGAAACTTCTTGAAAATACGGGGCTTAACTTATTTACAAATATTAATTCTGGCTCACCATATTCTAACCAAACATTTATTACGGATGAAGGTATTGGAAATCTTAATGCAGGTTTGAATGGCACCTTGAACGGATCCAGACTTCCATGGCAGTATAGGTTAGATCTTCAGTTTGATAAAACTTTCAATTTGGAGTTTGGTGGAGAGAAGGACAAAAAGAAAATGGCATTTTTGAATGTATACTTAAGAGTAACAAACTTATTTAATCAATTCAATATCTTGAATGTTTACCGAGCGACAGGAAACTGGGATGATGACGGGTTCTTAGCAGCGGCTTCAAGTCAAACATCGATTCAAAACCAAATTGATGAGCAATCATTCAGGGATTTCTATTCCATGAAAGTTCAGAATCCATTCAACATTAGTTCTCCTAGAACAATACGTTTAGGTGTAAAAATAGATTTCTAATAGATTAAACAGAAGAAGCAATGAAAAAGCAATTATTTGCAACAATTTTAGGGTTAACATTTGTAAGTTCAAATGCTATGGCCTATCTAGGACCAAATGATAAATCCTCTAAACCAAAACCATACTTAAAGGCAAATTGTAGTCCTGCGACAGCCAAACTGTTTATGGAGTTTAACGA
>CAMDLY010000075.1 GCA_945902115.1 Lishizhenia tianjinensis
AAGAAGTGAAAAACAATTACGAATGTGGATTGAATATTGATAAATACAATGACATTCAAATTGGCGATATTATTGAGGCCTTTGAAGAAGTAGAGGTGGCAAGAAAATTATAATATTCATTGGTAAACCCAATTGGATATTAATTGTTAGTTTTGAAATTATTATAAATAGAAATAATGGGGAAATTTGGTGTTACTGAGATAATTTTGGTTCTTGTGATATTATTATTATTTTTTGGAGGAAAGAAAATTCCAGAATTAATGAGAGGACTAGGTAAAGGAATTAGAGAGTTTAAGAGTGCTTCCAAAGGAGAAGAAACTACACAGACTTCAGAAGTCTCTAAAACAGAAGCAGAGGAAAAATAATGGCTTACCGAACGATAAGTGAGATTAGGGAAGCACTGCATTCCGGAGAATCTGCTTTGTCTATTACAGAAAATTACCTAAACCGCATAAAAGAACACCAGCATCTTAATGCCTTCATTGAAATTTTCGAGGAAGAAGCCGTCAGTAGGGCCAAAGAAATTGATGTAAAAATTCAAAATGGTACAGCTGGAAAGTTGGCTGGATGCGTGGTGGCAATTAAGGATAACCTTTGTTACAAAGGCCATAAAGTCTCTGCATCCTCTCAGATTCTAGAGGGATTTGAGTCCCTTTTCACAGCAACTGCACTCCAAAGATTACTTGACCAAGATGTTATTGTCATTGGGCGACTTAACTGCGACGAATTCGCCATGGGTAGTTCAAATGAGACTTCCTATTACGGCTCCGTAAAAAACAATTTGGATAACACGAAAGTCCCTGGGGGTTCTTCGGGGGGTTCTGCTGTAGCCACATCTGCTGGCTTATGTACATTTTCCCTAGGTAGTGACACGGGGGGATCAATTAGACAGCCGGCATCTTGGACTAGGACCTATGGTTTCAAACCTAGCTACGGTCGCATCAGCCGCTATGGCTTAATCGCCTACGCTTCATCATTCGATCAAATAGGGCCTTTTACAAATTCTCTTGATGATTTAGAATTAGTTACATACATTATGGCTGGAAAAGACCCATTCGATAGTACTTCATCGTCGAAAAATTGGGATCAGCCAGGTAATGCAAAACAACGTATAGCCGTAATTTCTGAATACTTGAACCACCCTGGATTAGATGCAGAAGTTAAAACGGCACTTCATTCAACCATTGAACGGTTAAAAACAGCAGGATATACCATTGAAGAACATAGTTTCTCACTGATGGATCAATTAGTTCCAACTTACTATGTACTTTCAACCGCAGAAGCTTCTTCAAATTTGTCTCGGTTTGATGGAGTGCACTACGGTTACAGAAGCACTGAGGCTAAAGGGGTACAAGAGACTTATACAAAATCAAGGTCAGAAGGGTTTGGAAAAGAGGTGAAACGAAGAATTATGGCGGGAACGTTTGTATTATCTCACGGTTACTACGATGCTTACTATGCTAAAGCACAGCAAGTACGAAGACTTATCAAAGAAAAAACAAAATATATTTTAGCAAATTGCGATGCGATACTCATGCCAACAACACCTGGTACGGCATTTGCACTAAATGCAATTTCTGATCCTATTCAAATGTATTTACAAGATATTTTTACTGTTCATGCTAATTTATCTGGAAATCCAGCTCTCAGTATGCCTTGGAAGAATCATTCAAATGGCTTGCCTTTTGGATTACAGTTGATGGCAGATGACTTTAAGGATGGGTTTCTCTTAGAACTTGCAAAAACACTAGAAAAAGAATTATGAAGTACCCTCTTCTCCTATTATTCCTAATTAATGTCCTTGTTGGAATTGGGCAGAAACCTTCTCATATGCGAAATCCGAACGACTCGCTGAAAAACGAAGCTTTTATCAATACGGTAGAACAATCGCTAAAAATTTTTTATGCAGATTATGTCAATGACTTGAGTTATGATTCAATAATTAGTTCTCTCAAATACGAGCCAGGGGAAATTCCGAACTTCACGGATGAGGAAGTTTGTGAAAGACTCCAAAAAATGAACGAAATGACTCCGTTTAAGTTAGAGTGTAATCAAGCAACCATTTCGACAATTCGTTTTTTTGCCAGAGAAAGACGAAGTTTCATTCGTATCGCCATGGGGCGTTCTGCCTTATATTTTGACATGTATCGTGAAAAATTAGCAGAATACGGTTTACCGATTGAATTAAGATTTTTGAGTGTAATTGAAAGCGGTCTTCGTCCACAAGTTAAATCCAAAGCTGGAGCATTAGGTCTTTGGCAGTTCATGTATAAAACAGGACTATATTTTGGGCTTGAAGAAAACTCCTACATAGACGAACGTATGGATCCTGAAAAAGCAACAGATGCAGCCTGTCGTTATTTACGTCAGTTATATGGGATATATGGAAACTGGGATCTTGCCCTGGCGGCATATAATGCAGGGCCTGGAACGGTAAATAAAGCTATCAGAAAATCAGGCAATAAGACTACCTACTGGGCTGTTCGGCCTTTTTTACCTAGCGAAACACAAGGTTATGTTCCAAACTTTATCGCTGCAGCTTATTTGATGACCTATCATGCCGAACATAATATCATTCCCTTAGAGGCTAAAGTACATAATGCGGAATTGGATACCATGTGCTTGAAGCAAGCCGTTCACATGACGACTATTGCAAAATTAATTTCTTGGGATCTCGAGGAAATTAAATCACTAAATCCCGTCTATAAAACTACTTTTATTCCGAAAACTAAGCAGCCAAGATGTATTACAGGTCCTTTTCAGCAAATATCACTGTTGGTTAGTTTGGAAGACTCTCTGTATGCATTGGAAAAAAGCATTTACAGCCCAGATGTGGTAACTCCTCTGGTAATTAGGGATACTTCAATAATAATTCCTGACTCCACCGTCAGCCAGGATACAACCAGTAATTTGAACAAAAAACTTCAATACTATAAAGTTAAACCTGGAGATAATTTAAAAAACATCTCATTGAAATACAATGTAAGTATGCAACAGATAATGGAGTGGAACGGTCTTCGAACCACCAATATTTACGTAGGTCAAAGACTTAAAGTATACAGCGATGAAGTAGCTGTTCAGAATCAAGCTAGCCCGTCCCCTACTAATAACTCAACGCCTAGTCCCACTCCTAAAAAGAAATACTATAGCGTACGATCTGGTGATAATTTCAATAAAATTGCCCAAAAACATAATATGACCGTTAGTCAATTGCAGAAATTAAATCCCGGAGTTAAAATAAATAGAATTCAAGTAGGACAAAAAATTAGGGTAAAATGAAACTGCTTTATTTCTGTTGCTTCGTCTATTTTTTGACTGCCTGTGGACAATATAAGGACGAGAGTTTACATCTTACAGGAAAGATAGGAGAATTACTTATAGTTGCAGATGACGATATATGGAATTCTTCTGAGGTAAAAAAAGCCCTAGATTCGTCTTTTACTCGATATATAATGCCCTATTTTCCTGATGTAACTACTTTTGAATTGGTACACAGGAATCATATCACCTTCGATGGAGGAATTAAAAGACATCGTAATGTTCTATTGATAAATATTATTCCTGGATTTACAGAAAAAACAGCTGAACTAAAGATTATCAAAGACGGATGGGCATACGACCAATCTATTATGGAGATTAATGCAAAAGATAAAAGCCAATTAATACAATGTTTAAAAGGTGAATTGAGCGATAAGATGCATGCGTTTTACGACGAGAATGAATGGAAAAGGCTATCAGCACTTTTTCAAGAAGAGGAAAACACCTATGTACAAAAGAATATTCGTAAAACATTTGGTATTGATATTCAACTGCCTGATGGTTCCGGTATTGTCTCTGCGAACAAAAATTTTTATAGAATTGAGTTTCCCCCAGCGTCTCGCCCAATAGAATTTCCTAACATAGGAAAACAAGACGTTGGTGCAGTTTGGGAGGGCATCATGGTTTATCAATATGATTTTATTGATTCTAATCAATTAAGCCTTGAGAATTTACTAAAGGCACGAGATACCATGCTAAGATATAATGTTCCCCATGAAACAGAAGGCCTATATATGGGGACTCAATACGTGAAATTAGTATATCCTGAAATGACCTCAGCAACTAATAAATCGGGTACTATTAAAGGATATGAGATGAGGGGTATGTTTCATTTTGTAGGTAAAAAAATGCATACCACAGGTGGAGCCTTTTGGGCCTTCCACTTTATTCATCCGCGCTCAAAGAAAATCATCTGCATCAGCGGATACGTAGATGCGCCTTCAACCACAAGTTGGACGCATTTTCTTCGTGAGTTGCAAGCTGTTTGGAAAAGTGTCAAAATTATATAATGCCTGCGTCCAGTCTTTCAGTAGTCATAATAACATTTAACGAAGAACAAAATATCGCAAGATGTTTGACGTCATTGCTTAAAATTGCTGATGAAATAATAGTAATGGATTCGCGCTCGCAAGATAAAACCGAAGAAATTTGTAACTCCTTTGGTGTAAGGTTTGTTTCAACCGATTGGAAAGGCTACGCTGCAACAAAAAACGAAGCGATTTCCTTTGTCAATAACGAGTATGTTTTATCTATTGATGCTGACGAATGCTTGGACGAAAATATCACAAAAGAAATCGCTGATCTAAAGGAAATCGGCTTTCAAGGGGTCTATTCACTCAATCGCTTGACAAACTACTGCGGAAAATGGATCTATTTTTCAGGTTGGAACCCGGATTGGAAAGTTAGAATTTTTCCGAGAACAAAAGTAAAATGGAATAATGAGTTAGTTCACGAAGAATTAATCATTCCTGCAGAACTGAAGGCCACAAAACTCCAAGGACGCCTGCACCATTATTCATATAATTCTCTTCAAGAGCATAGACAGAAAGCAGATAAGTACTCATTGATGACGGCCGTAAAATATGCGGGACAAGGGAAAAAAGCATCGATATTCAGTCCCTTGGTGAGTGCAATAGCTCGTTTCGTGACTATGTATATATTTAAGTTAGGATTCTTAGATGGTAAAGCTGGATTTAACATTGCCTATATTAGCGCTACATCTAATGCACTTAAATACAGTGAGCTGAGACGACTATCAAAAAAGCAGTTATGAATAAAATAATTGTCTCAAGAACAGATAGTATCGGTGATGTTGCATTAACCCTTCCCATGTGTGCCTGGTTAAAAAAACGCTTCCCCACAGCCGTATTAATTTTTCTAGGAAAAGAATATACGCGACAAATTATAGCAAGTTTTTCCCTCATAGACGAGTTTATCTCTGAGGAACAACTCCTGAAGATGACTCCTACGGAACGCTTGGAAGCAATACAATCAGACGCTATAATTCATGTTTTCCCAAATAAGTTGCTTGCCCTACTTGCGAAAAAAGCAAAAATACCAATACGTGTTGGGACCTCTCATAGAGCATTTCATCTATTTACTTGTAACAAACGTGTCAGTTTCACTCGAAAAAAATCCGCTCTACATGAGTCCCAATTGAACTTCAATCTACTTCGTCCATTTGGACTAGAGAGAATACCTGAAATTTTCGACATCCAAAAACTTGTAGATGATTTTCGGCCTATCCCAGCTGAATTGCCTCAATTTATGGAGGGAGTTAATCTTCTAAACGCTGTTATATTGCATCCTAAATCCAAGGGCAGTGCTCAAGAGTGGCCAATTCAATCGTACGTGGCTTTGTGTAATGTATTGATTGAAAAAAATATTCCCGTTTTATTTACTGGAACGCAAGAGGAAGGAGATCAATTTCGGCATGAACTCCCAAAAAATCCGCTGGTAATAGATACTACCGGAAAACTTTCACTTATTCAATTGATCCAGTTAATTTCCAAGGTTAACGCTTTGATCGCTTGTTCTACAGGCCCATACCATATTGCTGGCTTATGCAATATAAAAGCTATTGGATTGTTTTCTTCTCGAAAACCTATTCATCCTGGCAGGTGGCATGCCTTAGGTAAAAATAGTCATTGGATTACATTTGACGATAATTGTGTCTCATGTAAAAAAGGTAATAAGTGCTCATGTATTGAACTTATTCCTGTTTCACAGGTGGAAAGATTGTTATGTAATGAGTAGAATAATAAGTCATCTTTTCAAATCTAACATTTTATTGGCCTTATCCTCAGCAGTTCTTGTACTTTCATTACGGAAAAATCCGTGGGAATGTATTCACCTAGGTATATTTATCTATTCTGTTGTTTTTTTCGTTTACGGCATTCATAGAATACTAAAGTGGAGGATCAAGCAACTGTCCGATGAATGGGTGCTTTGGTACGCAAAAGCCCTACCAATTATGATTCCATTACTCATTATTCATTTGCTTGTCGCTATATATATTTGGATTTCGGAATTTGAGTGTATCGTTGATCCTTATTTGATAATAATAGTTATACTCACAATGGGTTATATGTTACCTAACCATAAGTTCTCACTCAGGAGCATACCAAAAGCTAAAGCATTTATCATCGCTGCCGTTTGGACATATGTAATCGCAATTTTTCCTTACCAACTATTGCTAGACTATCCTTCCGAACCATACTTTTTTCTAGGATTCTTCTGTTATTTCTTACATTTAGCCATTCTCTCCGATATTAAAGATGTAGCTATTGATCCACCCGTATGGGAAACTTTTCCGGTATTTCAAGGGGTAACTAGCTCTAAGCGTTTATCCTTTGTATTAGCACTGCTAGCAATTACTTTTTTTTCACTTTGCGAAGAGCTCGTAAGCGGCTTTATTGTTGGTATCTTGTACCTCTTTGGTTGGATGTTGTTAGAATTGGTCTCTAAAAAAAAGCCAATAATATACGACCATCTTCTTTGGGTATTAGGAGGATTATTCGTTGTTTCGCGGCTGCTTTAAAAATGCTATTTAGGTGCTGCCGAGGCACACGGACATCCAATCATTCAAAATTCTCTGCGTAAAACTGGCAGTGTAGCTCTATTGGGGCAGAAATTGCAAGTTGTTCTTTCACCTGATTCCTTATCTTTGCCTCAAATCAGTATGAATGGAATACGAGTTCAAGAAAATTGAGGAGAAATGGAGAGGATTTTGGGCGAAGCATCAAACATATCAAGTAAAAGAAGATGCAAACAAACCAAAGTTCTATGTATTAGATATGTTTCCATATCCTTCTGGGGCAGGATTACACGTTGGGCACCCACTTGGATACATCGCCTCCGATATTTTCGCACGTTACAAAAAACTTGAAGGATATAATGTTCTTCACCCCATGGGCTATGATTCATTCGGATTGCCAGCGGAACAATATGCCATTCAGACTGGCCAGCATCCTGCAATTACCACAGAAGAAAATATAGCGCGGTACAGATTCCAATTGGATCAACTCGGCTTTAATTACGATTGGTCTCGGGAAGTTAGGACTTCTTCCCCAACATATTATAAGTGGACTCAATGGATTTTTAAGCAATTATTTGATTGCTACTATGATGATAAATTGAATAAAGCTGTGCGTGTTTCTGCTCTTATATCCATTTTCGAAAATGACGGAAATAGCGGAGTTTCAGCGTGCACCGAATACGACACTGTCTTCACTGCAGCACAATGGAAAGCTTTTTCAGAAGCTGAAAAAGAAGACGTATTACAAGCTTATCGCATAGCTTATTTAGCAGACAGCTGGGTGAATTGGTGTCCTGCCTTAGGAACAGTTCTAGCCAACGACGAAGTTGTAAACGGCGTTTCTGAAAGGGGAGGATTTCCGGTAGAGCAAAAACTAATGCGCCAATGGTCAATGAGAATTAAGGCGTATGCAGAGAGATTGTTAAACGGGCTAGATACGCTCGATTGGACAGATTCTATTAAAGAACAACAGCGCAATTGGATTGGAAAGTCTCAAGGATGCTCTGTTCGTTTCTCCCTCTATAATCAGGTCGAAGAGGAAAATCCTGTAATTTCCAGTAACTCTGCAAAACTCAATAAGGAATCCTTTATTGAGGTATTCACTACGCGACCCGACACCATCTTTGGCGTTTCTTTCATGGTATTAGCCCCTGAACACCACCTAGTAGACGTAATTACTACTGAGGAACAACGCGAAGAAATAGAAGCATATATCAAAACAGCGGCATTAAAATCAGAAAGAGATAGGCAGGCAGATGTAAAAAATATTTCGGGCGCATTTACCGGGGCATACGTCCTTCACCCATTTACTCGAGAAAAAATACCCATTTGGATTGGAGATTATGTATTAGCCTCCTATGGCACCGGTGCAGTAATGGCTGTTCCCTGTGGGGATCAACGAGACTGGGATTTTGCAAATCATTTCAATATTCCCATAAAAAACATCTTCAAGGATATAGACATCTCTGCTTCAGCTTATGTTGAAAAAGATGCGGTTATTACAGATTCTGATTTTTTGAATGACTTAACTTGTAAAGAAGCTATCGTAAAGGCTGTGGGAGCAATTGAAGAAAGAGCACTTGGAAAAGGAAAAACAAATTACCGTCTGCGTGATGCCGTGTTTTCCAGACAACGATATTGGGGAGAGCCATTCCCTGTATATTACGAGAATGGACTTCCAAAACTTGTAGGTGATGAGAGTCTTCCTGTTGAATTACCTGAGGTAGACGCTTACCTCCCAACAGAGGAAGGAGAACCTCCACTAGCAAGAGCCGAAAAATCGGCTTGGAATGTATCATTCGGGGAAAGAATGGAGTATAACACCATGCCGGGTTGGGCAGGAAGTTCTTGGTATTTTTTGAGGTATTTGGATGCTAATAATGAGAATTCCTTTGTCTCAAAAGAAAAAGTGAACTATTGGCAAAATGTAGATTTGTATATCGGGGGATCAGAACATGCTACTGGCCACCTTCTCTATGCTCGTTTTTGGACTAAATTCCTCTTTGATCTTGGATATATTCCATTTGAAGAACCTTTCCAGAAAATGATTAATCAAGGTATGATCCTCGGGAGAAGCAGTTTTGTTTACCGCTTAACTAACGAAAACACCTTAGTATCATTTTCCAAAAAGGAAGGCTTACAAGTTACTCCTATTCACGTAGATATTTCACTCGTTGATAACGATGTTTTAGATATAGAAGCATTCAAAGTCTGGCGTTCTGAATTCCAAGATGCCAAGTTTATATTAGAAGATAACGGGACTTATGTGTGCGGGAGTGAGGTTGAAAAAATGTCTAAATCGAAGTACAATGTGCAGACACCTGACGAATTGGTAGAGAAATTTGGAGCAGATACGCTGCGCATGTATGAAATGTTTCTGGGACCTTTAGAACAAAGTAAACCGTGGGATACAAAAGGTATTACTGGCGTACATAGTTTCTTGAAGAAATACTGGCGCTTATTTCATATCAACAATGATTTTGCTGTTTCTGAGGACGAACCAAGCAAGGAATCCATGAAGGTGCTGCATAAAACTATAAAGAAATTACGCGATGATTTAGATCGGTTTTCATTCAACACTGGTGTATCAAGCTTTATGATATGTGTGAACGAATTGACAGATCAAAAATGTAATAATAGGCGTGTTTTAGAACAATTAACGGTGTTGATGGCACCATACGCTCCGCATATTACGGAAGAGATATGGGAAAAGCTAGGTAATACTTCGGGGAGTATCAATGAGGCGAAATATCCGGTATTCGATAAACAATATTTAATTGAATCGTCGTTTGACTATCCCGTTTCATTTAATGGGAAATTGCGCTTTAAGTTAAATTTACCGCTTGATTTGAAAGTTGAAGAGATTGAGCAATTCGTTCTAGCAAATGAGGAAACACAAAAGTGGCTTGACGGAACGGCTCCAAAGAAGTGTATAATTGTACCTGGGAAAATTATAAATCTGGTTATCTAGCTTACAAATTGTAATACTTCGATTGCTTTCGCTATTGGATGAATCCCTTTCGGAAGCTTATCAAGGTGCATTTTTACTTGAGCACCCCCACAACAAATTGTGGCGTTCGGGGCGTCTTTCTGGAGTTTCTCAAAATAGTTTATGAAAAAGCTTTCATCTACTGCAGACAACCACGAACTGATAATGACAGTGGGGCGGAGAAAATTAATTGATTTCACTAATGAGTCATACGGTAAACTTTGCCCTAAATAAAATGAAGCAACCCCTTGTTTTCTCAATAAAAATTGATAAAACAGTAATCCCAACTCGTGCCACTCATGCTCTGGAAG
>CAMDLY010000076.1 GCA_945902115.1 Lishizhenia tianjinensis
TGCAATTAAAAGACACGGACATAGTAGATTAATATTTATAGATGAAGATGGAAAAACAGTTAGAATCTATACATTTAATATGCCTGATGAATTACCAACTGCAATAAAACATAATGGATTAACTTTCGGAGAAATAAACAAACGATATCTATCTCTTCCAGATTTATTTTGTGCACCAAATGGAGAATGTTACGAATAATTAACCCCTAACCGCCGTCTAGCGCCAGCCCAAGATTTCGCTTCGCAACAACGGCAAATTAGAAAGAAAATAATTCTAACTTCGCTGTAACGATTTATTTAAAGAGTCGGCCGAGCGCCTAGGCACAAAACTTTAGCGGACAGCATAAAACAAAATAATGATTATGAAAAAACTAATTGAACGACAATACATTTTAGAAAACACAAAAGTATTAAGTCGATATCATCAACTAGGTGAGCTTTTAAAAGCTTTGGAAAAAAGAGAATTGCCAAATGAAATTGTTGACTTCATCAATCAACATATTGAGCTTTTGAATTCAATTTCAGATTCTGAAAAATATTTTGCGAAAACAATAAAAGAAAAGGAAAATGAAATCATAAAGCATATTGAGAAAAAAATCAATCTTGTTCCTAAAAATTATTACAGAAAGCGATGGCTTGCTCTTGGAATTGGTGCATTTGGATTACCAATTGGAGTTACAATAGGTTCTGTTTCTGGAAACATGGGTGTGCTAGGTGCTGGTCTACCAATTGGATTGGGGATTGGAAGTGTTGTAGGTTCCAATATGGACAAAAAAGCTTTTAATGAGGGACGACAATTAGATTTTGAAATTAACTATTAAATAAGAAAATGAAAGCCGATCCTCTAACAGCACCAACAAAAAATTGGCGGTTTAGTGCTTCGTATGAAAGTTTTGTGGTGGCACAAACATTCGTTCTTCGAATGAACATTTGTGGTAAAAATCACGAACTTCTTGTAGCTACAAACCTTTATAGGCAAGCGTAACAGACGACAATGACCAACGAAGAAACAGCAATAAGGACGACATATTTTAGTATCGTAGGAAATACAAGTTTAGCGGTAATAAAAGGACTTGCGGGTTTTTTCGGACATTCATATGCACTAATTGCAGACGCCATCGAATCAACAACAGACATTTTCTCTTCTTTTTTAGTTTTGTTCGGTCTTAAATATGCTAACAGACCGGCAGACAAAAATCATCCTTATGGACACGGACGAGCAGAACCTTTAATTACTTTTTTAGTAGTTGGGTTTCTAATTACTTCTGCGACAATCATTGCTTATGAAAGCATTAAGAACATTGGGACACCACACGAACTGCCAAAAGTTTGGACATTGTTTATTCTTATTCCCCTAATTATTTGGAAAGAAATTTCATTTCGCTTGGTAATGAAAAAGGCGAAGGAAACGAATAGTTCTTCGTTAAAAGCCGATGCTTGGCATCACAGAAGTGATGCGATTACATCTATTGCTGCATTAATTGGAATTTCTATTGCTTTATATTTTGGTAAAGGTTACGAAACCGCAGACGACTGGGCGGCACTATTTGCTTCAGGTTTTATACTTTACAACAGTTATAAAATTTTCAGACCTGCACTCGGAGAAATAATGGACGAGCATTTATATGACGACCTTGTTGAAGACATCAGAAAAGTATCTCTGACAGTTGACGGAATAGTAGCCACTGAAAAATGTTTTATAAGAAAAGTAGGAATGAAATATCACGTTGACTTGCACGCAACAGTAGACGCTAATATAACTGTAAAACACGGACACGAAATAGCACATAATCTCAAAGACACTTTGCGAAAAGACATACCACAATTGGGACATGTGTTAATTCATATTGAACCAAATGAATAGAAAGGCAGCACATAACAGCTCCTCATGAAAAATGCGGAATTCGTGCAAGTTGCAAGCGCATTTTTTCACAGACTGCCGTTATGCCTCATGCCTGGGTGACCAATAAATATGAAACTGACTTCAAAAAAATCAACTTTGACAAAATAAAAAACGGGGAAAGCTGAAAACCGAATAGAGTAGGCAACAGAACAATAATAACAATGAATAAATTTATGATTGATATCCTTTTACAAGGATTAGACAATGAAACAAGAATGAAATTATTACCAAAAGAGCAAGAAATAATAAAGGAGTGGGAAGAAAATGGGTCACTTTTGGCCTCCTATATAAAGGCAGACATCGCTGGGATATACTTGGTGCTAATTGCTAACGACAAATCGGACGTAGACAAAAAACTTTCAACTCTGCCTTACTATCCCTATATGAAAATTGAAATAATGACATTGAGGTAATCATTTCGAAAATGAACAAGAAGAGCACGAAGGCATAACACGCGTTTAGCTTCGCTGATTTTCAATTGGCAAAAGTGACGATTCAGTGCTCCGCAGACTCATTTGTGGTGGCACAAACATTCGTTCTTCGTATGAAGTTTAGTGATGAAAATCGGCTTCTTCTCCAAGCGCGAAACCGTTACAATGATCTGCTTTGTATTAAGCTCATAAAGGGCAATCAGAGGCTTAATAGCTGTAATGAATTGGTTCGACAAAATTAAAGCAGGGCGAACAAAAGCCTTACAAAACGTAGGGCTTCTTTTTAGGTGCAAATTTCAGCCAGCAAGTTGACGTTGAATAACTATTGAAAACAATAGTCAATCTTTTAAATTACCAAGAAAAAAAGTGAATCAATAAATTATATTTTTCTGAATAAGCTGACTTTTTACCACACGCCAATCTACCATTTTAAACTGGCCAGTATGGTCCCATTTTAAAGCAATTCCCTCTGAATCGTCGTCAATAAATAATTCTCCATTTTTGATACTTTCATCAGGGTTCCATGCTGGTGGGATCTTCTTTTGTGGATTGATACCTGATAGCATAGAGATGATTTCGTGAACTTCTAAAAAATTCAAGGCCTCGGCTAAAGCTTCCTCACTGATATTGGCGCGATAAGTGTTCAGGTAAATGTGATGTCCAGCATTAAAAAGCGCCTTAACAACCTCTATGCATCCTACATTTAGTCTCCCAATATTGGGGAAATCAAAATTTACAACTGTTCCATCAAAGTCTAGTTGTATAATCATTCTTTTGGATCTCTTGGTTTTACTAAATATTTTTCCTTGAAGGGATAGCGGTTAAAATGATTGATTAAAGGACTAATTCCTTGGACTTTTCTGTTGTAAACATTGCTAATAGCTACAATACATACAGTGTCATGACGCAGGGTGGCATACATTCCTAAGTTTCCGTGCCACCAGCCGGTATGAAAAAACAAGGTGGGCTGAGAAGGGTCCTCGAACATACGAATACCTAATCCGTAATTTCTTTTTCCTTTCCTTTCAAAGCTGTAGCCTTTGAACATCTTCTTTTCTAAATCTTTCGGTAAAAATCGTTCGTCATAAGTTCCTTTATCCAATAATAAAAGATCTTTTGCCGTGGTATACATGTTTTTATCCCCATAGATCAGATCCAAGTAATTGAACCTTTGTAGTTTTTTACCCGCTGAATAAGATTGCGCTACCGTTTCGAATTGCGTAGTATCTTTTAAAATAAAGGTATGATTCATTCCCAACACATCGAAAATTAGCATTTTCATCGCATTGGGGAAGCTAGTGCCTGTCACTTTTTCAATTACTAATGCCAACATAACATAATTAGTATTGCAATAGGTGAAATGACTGTTGGGTTTGAAGTATAGTGCTATTTTATATTCTATTAATAAGTTTAAAATATCCTGATTTTTAAGTGTTTTTTTTCTATCCGTATACTGATCTGTGAAATATTGATAATGCGGAAGCCCACTTCGGTGACTCAATAAATCTCGAACTCTTATGTCTCTGTAGGGGAAATTAGGCAAGTACGTTTTAACTGAGGCATCTAAGTCTATCTTCTTTTGTGCTACTAGTCGTAAAATTGCCAATGATGTTGCGACTTTACTAATTGACGCTACATGGATTGGAGTAGTATCAGAAAGGGTAATATTCTTTTCGAAATTCGCCTTACCCACAGATTTAGAATATATGATGTAGCCATTTTTCGCCAATAAAAAGTGGCCATTGAATTCCGGTTGACTTAGATAATTCAGGTAAAATGAATCCGCAACAAAACGCGCATTTTTGGCCCAGGCAGTGTCCGGTTCGGGCATTTTAATTTTCAGGACTTTATCCTCGATATTAGTTTGGGATTTTTCATCATTTTCGCCACAAGAATAAATACCAAATAAGACAACAAGTACGAAGAATCCTCTGTTCATTTATACATTAATCTTCGTTGAGACCCATCCAAGGTAAATGCCTTGAAAACAAAAAGATAAAAAGACCTGAAATAAATGAAGACAAAATAATCATCACGCTAGGAACGATATTCGGTGAAGCGAATATGTACATGTGCCCTATCCCAAGTATAGAGTAGCATATATACAAGTGAAATCCTAACTTATTTCGCTTTAGCATAAGAACTACACCTATGGCACCAAGTGCAAATATTAGGGAAAGTAAAAAATGATATGCGTAAAAGGATGACATAAAAGCTTCATTCATTTTATTGAATTTATCTAGCAATTCAGCCGCATAATCAAGATTCAGCTTTTTCATTTCTATCATCTCTTTTTTTAAGGATAATTCAGCTTCTTTTAAGGTTTTTTCATCCGGCTTTCCGATAATTAACGACGCTAGAGCACTTAATAAGGAGATACCTACATTGATTAAAGAAAGAATTGCAGTAATTAAAAGTCCTCTTGGAATTTTCATCTGATTTTTTTTTGCTAAAATAACTATTTATTTGCTGGAAGAATGACTAAAAGTAATCTTGTAAAATATAGATTTAGAGTTCACTTATTTTAAAAATCAGTTTTTTTAACTCTTCTGGTGCTTCAACCACTCCTCACTTTTCCTTAACCAAGGACTCATGTATGTGTCTGAGCCTAAAAATGGAATATCCTTTCTGTATGCTTTGTAAAAGCTGTATGTTTCTTTACTCATTTTTCCTGTGTCACGGTAATCCATAGCTTGACAAGAAGTCATCATCTCAATTCCTAGAATACGCCAAATATTATCTACAACTCGGTATAGTTTCGTGGCAGCATTTGCCCCCATACTTACATGGTCCTCTTGTCCGTTACTTGAATCGATGGTGTCCACAGATGCTGGATAGCATAATTGTTTATTTTGGCTAACAATAGAAGCACAGGTGTAATGGGCTATCATAAATCCTGAATTCAAACCTGGATTATCTGTTAAGAATGCGGGTAAGTCTCTTGTGCCCGAAATTAGTTTGTAGGTTCTACGCTCAGAAATACTCCCTAATTCGGCAAGTGCAATACACAAATAATCCATTGCTAAAGCTAAGGGCTGACCATGGAAATTTCCTGCTGAAACAACATCATCTTCCTCTGAAAAAATCGTTGGGTTATCCGTAACGGCATTGATTTCTCTCTCAACTACATCTTTTACAAAATGAATGGTATCAAGAGATGCTCCGTGAACCTGAGGAATACATCGGAATGAATACGGATCTTGAACGGCTTGTTTAGGACCATTCATCAATTCACTATCACATAGGATAGATCTAATTTCATCGGCCACTGCTATTTGACCGACTTGTCTACGAATCGCGTTGATATTTTCCTGAAATGGGTTAAGACGTGTGTCAAAAGCTTCCAATGAAATAGAGGCTATCAACAATGATTTATGGAACAATTTTTCCGCTTCTTCGATCGCAAAAAATGCATAGGCACTCATGAATTGGGTACCGTTCAACAAAGCTAATCCCTCCTTAGATCGCAAAGAAAGAGGAGAAATTCCCATTTTTTGGTAGTATGTTGCTGTCTCTTGTAAAATACCATCCACCTCAATTTCACCCTCTCCAATTAATGGCAAACTTAAGTGTGCTAATGGTGCTAAATCTCCTGAAGCTCCGAGGCTCCCTAATTGATAGACTACTGGATAAATACTGTTATTATAAAAATAAATCAACCTTTCGATTGTACTAATTTGTACTCCCGAGTAACCCTTCGAGAGTCCAATAATCTTGAGTAAAAGCATACGTTTCACGAGGTGATTTGGTACGCGGTCTCCCATTCCACAGGCATGAGAGAGGACAAGATTTTTTTGCAGGGCAACTAAATCATTTTGCGAAATACTGGTATCGCAAAGGGCACCAAAACCCGTATTAATGCCATAAATCGTTGCATTTTCTGCTTGTATTTTATTTTCTAAATACTCTCTACATTTGACGATAGCCACTTTGGCGTTTTCTCCAAGTTCGAGTTGTTGATTTGAATTAACCAGTTGAATCAGCGCTGAGATAGAAAATTCTTGGTTATTTATGATGAAAAAGGCCATTATTTCCGGGTGAATTGTGCGAAATCTTTTGCGAAATAGGTTAAAATTCCATCTGCCCCTGCCCTTCTTATACTCAGCAACATTTCGTAAACTGCCAAGTCGTAATTAAGCCAACCGTTTCTGGCGGCCGCAATCACCATGGCACATTCACCACTCACATTGTAAGCTGTCACGGGAATAGGAAAAGTTGATTTCAATTCATGGATAACATCGAGGTAACAAAGTGCTGGTTTTACCATGATCATATCTGCTCCTTCTTCAATATCGAGCTGTGCTTCCAAAAGTGCTTCCCTCCTATTTGCGGGATTCATCTGATATGACTTTTTATCGCCGTGTTTAGGCGCTGAATTCAAGGCATCACGAAAAGGACCATAAAATGCGCTTGCATATTTTGCCGTATAAGACATGATACTGGTGTTTATAAATCCTGCATCATCCAACGCCTCACGAATCACACCCACTCTACCGTCCATCATATCTGATGGCCCGATAATATCGGCTCCAGCTTGCGCCTGCGCCACCGCCATTTTTGCTAAAATAGGAAGTGTAGCATCGTTCATGATTTCTCCGTTTTCAACATATCCATCATGCCCATCGGAAGAATAAGGATCCATTGCCACATCGGTCATAATGGTCAACTCAGGGAATCTTTCTTTGATTGTTCTGATTGCAAGAAGGTAAAAATTATCTTGAGCATAACTGTAACTTGCTGTTTTGTCTTTTAATGCCTCATCGACAGCAGGGAATATATCAATGGTTTTAATTCCCAACTTCAAACACTCTTCGAGCTCTGAAAGTAATTTATCCACTGACCACCGGTAATTACCTGGTAGAGAGTCTATTTCTTCTTTAATCTGCTTCCCGTCTTTTAAGAAAATTGGATAAATAAGGTGTTCTACACCTAAGTGTGTTTCAGTAAGCATATCTCTGATTACCGCTGATTTTCTATTCCGTCTTGGTCTACTATTCATGTGTTTACATTAACATTCCACCGCACACATGAATGGTCTGGCCAGTCACATATGCAGACATATCCGAAGCAAGAAAAATAGTCGCATTTGCCACATCAGTAGGTAGGCCTCCTCTTTTAAGTGGAATGCTGTCTCTCCATTCTTGAACAACTTTTTCATCGAGTGCACCCGTCATTTCCGTCTCAATAAATCCTGGTGCTATGGCATTGCAACGTATGTTTCTAGATCCTAATTCTTGTGCTATAGATTTCGTAAAACCTATAAGACCAGCCTTGGAGGCTGCATAATTTGATTGTCCTGCATTTCCTTTAACGCCAACTACTGATGACATATTTATTATCGATCCATAGCGAGCTTTCAACATTGGTTTGATCACCGCTTTGGTTAGGTTGAATGCAGATTTTAAGTTTGTATTTATAACTTCATCCCATTGCTCTTCACTCATGCGCATCAATAAAGTATCACGAGTAATCCCTGCGTTATTTACTAAGACATCAATAGTCCCGAAGGCGCTAACTACATCATCTACTAACTGTTGTGCCTCATCTAACTTTGAAGCATCTGATTTGAATCCTTTTGCAGATCCTCCGTTTGCCGTTAATTCAGCTTCTAAAGCCCTAGCTTTTTCTTCTGAAGAAAGATAAGTAAAAGCTACAATGGCTCCTTGTTTTACACATTCTTCTGCAATTGACTTACCGATTCCACGAGATGCACCGGTGATGAGTACTACTTTGTTTTCTAATAACATATTCTTTAGTTTGGCTAAAATTAGTCATTTCCATCTTTTATGAGGGAATTGACATTAAAAAAATGAATATAGTGAAATAATAAAATTTAATTAATAGTACATTTGAACCATGATAAATACCCCATTGGCCGAACGTATGCGTCCTAAAATTTTAGACGAGTACATTGGTCAAGCACATTTATTATCACAAGATGCACCATTACGCCGGGCTATCGACGCTGGTGTTATTCCTTCAATGATTTTTTGGGGACCACCTGGGGTGGGAAAAACAACTTTAGCACAATTGATCGCAAAGCATCTTAACCGTCCAATTCATACCTTATCGGCAATAAGTTCAGGCGTAAAAGACGTGAGAGAAGTCATTAATCAAGTAGAAAATGGGGGGCTATTTCAGCCGAAAGGTACTATTTTGTTTATCGATGAGATTCATCGGTTTTCGAAAGCACAACAAGATTCCTTGCTGGGTGCAGTTGAAAAGGGCATCGTCACCTTAATTGGCGCCACGACCGAGAACCCTTCTTTTGAAGTGATTTCAGCATTACTGTCTCGTTGCCAAGTATATACATTAAAAGAACATAATAAAGAGGATCTTCTATCCCTGTTGGATCGCGCTATACTTCGAGATAGTTTTTTATCCTCAAAAACAATAGTGTTAAAAGACACCAATGCCCTACTCCGTATATCCGGCGGGGATGCCCGTAAACTGTTAAATGTATTTGAAATTATCATTGGTACATTTCAGCAACAAGAGCTTATAGAAATAACTGACGATATCGTTTTGAATAACGCTCAGCAAAGCTTAGCGAAGTATGACAAAGACGGCGAACAACATTACGATATTGTATCTGCCTTTATCAAGTCTATTCGCGGAAGCGATGTGAATGCCGGAGTTTATTGGTTGGCACGCATGGTGGAAGGCGGTGAAGATCCGAAATTTATTGCCAGACGTTTATTGATATTGGCCTCAGAGGATATTGGATTAGCAAATCCGAATGCCCTACTGATAGCAAATGCCTGTTTTCAATCTGTAGAGCACGTTGGTTGGCCAGAATCAAGAATTATTTTAGCCCAATGTGTTATATATTTAGCATCCTCGCCTAAAGGAAATTCTGCATACAAAGCAATTAACGAAGCGCAACAGCTAGTAAAAGCAACTGGAGATTTACCTGTGCCTCTTAACCTTCGAAATGCGCCTACAAAACTGATGGAAGAACTTGGCTATGGAAATAAATACCAATACAGTCATGACTTTCCCGGAAATTTTGTGCAGCAAGAATTTTTACCTGAAGATATCGCTGGCCACAACTTCTTTCATCCGGGTAGTTCTTCCAAAGAGAAAGAAATTAATGAAGCCATGCAAAAGCTATGGGAATCAAAATATAC
>CAMDLY010000077.1 GCA_945902115.1 Lishizhenia tianjinensis
CGAACAATCTTCGGCCTTGAATTTCTTGGTTTTAGCTACTGAACTGAAACTGTTAATTTTTAAAATTTCTGCAAGAACATTTTTAAAAAATTTCAGTTTCAGAAAGGAGTTAAAATTGTTCGCTACGAGTTGTAAATACATGTTTAACAATAACTTGCGAACAAAAAGAAATTCAGAGCCTTGATTTTTTAGCTTCGCTGCTACTTTGTGGTGATTCTTTTTCATCAAGGAAAAAGAATGGCAAATGAAAATATTAACTCAATTTGGGATTTTCATTAGGATTATAATTTTAACTATTGGTGGTAAGAAAGCGCACACTCAAAATATTAAATTAACTTTTGTATTTTCGAAATCCCATTACCGTTATTTCCGGATATATCCCGACCCTACGCGGAAAACCACGATGCCTAAAACCTCTATTTACATATAAAAATTGATACCCAACTTTATATAATCCAGCTCATTTTTCCATAGTTGAAAGAATCCGAACCCCATTTAAAACCAAATCGCTCAATTATAATTTCCCCCAATTCTCAACACCTAACAACGAGATTAGTCTTTAGATCAAATGGAAACACCATGATACTCTCTAGTCAATTCTTGATATTCATTTGTATAGGACCCATCGTCATTTCGAATGGTCAATTCTGAAAGCTGGACTTGATCGACAACTATTCGTTTAAACTTAAGCACTGTGCGCAAATTCACTTTTACACTATTGCCATGAATAAGCGTTTTCGAATAGAGGTTCCACCCTACCCGTTTGGCATAATCAACATGTATTTCATACCAAATAAAAGGTACAATTAGTTGTAATTCACCTCGCGTATTTGATAACGCAGCGCATTTATGGTAAAATGATTCAACGTTACGCTTACTCCAATGTTTCGCAGCATCCAAGCGCTCATTTATGCTGTTGACGTTTTCTAAATGAAACGGAGGATTGCTGATTATCAAATCGAAATTAGAAGCTAATGAATCCTGAAAAAAATCATCTATAATTAATTGGAGTCTGTTGGACCAAGTACTTGACTGAAAATTTTTTCGAGCATCGATGCATGAGTTCTCGTCTAATTCAATTGCAGTAATTTTAGCTGAAGGATAACGTTGCGCCATCATCAACGCCAATACACCACAACCTGTTCCAACATCAAGAATTTTCTTTGGCGAGCGTGATTCTGCAAACGCACCCAACAACATACTATCCGTTCCAACTTTCAAGGGAGTATTTGATTGGTGAATAGTAAAGTATTTAAAGTGAAATACAGACAAGAATCAATATGCTTTTGCAAAAATCACTCGACCCGTTGACGGCTTTCCCGTAACCATGCAGATACCTTCTTCGGGTTCTTGATCCAAAGCAATACATCGAATAGTGGCTTGTGTTTCTTCTTTTATTCTAGCTTCTGTCTCCTTGGTACCATCCCAATGGCAAAGAAAGAAACCTCCTTTTTCAATTTCTATCTTAAACTGATCGTACGAGTCTAACTTCTTCATATTGTCCGAACGAAATACCTTTGCTCTTTCCAATAAATTTTGCTGAATATCTGAAAGTAATTGCTCAATATATTCATCTAATCCTTCAAAATCAACTGAGATTTTCTCTTTGGTATCTCTTCTCGCTACCTCCGCTTTGCCGTTTTCTAAATCTCTCGGGCCCATTGCAATACGCACTGGTACTCCTTTTGCTTCGTATTCAGCAAATTTCCAACCCGGGCGTTTATTGTCGTCGTTATCGTATTTAAAAGTTATCCCTTTTGCCTTTAATTGTTGTCCAAGGGCATTTAACTTTTCTGATATCGCAGCGAGCTCCTCTTCCGAACGATGTATTGGAACTGCAACTACTTGAATTGGCGCTAATGCTGGCGGTAGCACCAAGCCTTCATCATCGGAATGTGTCATTATCAATGCCCCCATTAACCGTGTTGAAACACCCCATGAGGTAGCCCAAACGTATTCTTGCTTCCCTTCCTTATCGGTGTACTTCACCTCAAAGGCTTTCGCGAAATTTTGCCCTAAAAAGTGTGAGGTACCCGCTTGTAAAGCCTTACCGTCTTGCATCAGCGCTTCAATACACAAAGTGTCTTCTGCACCCGCAAATCTTTCGGATTCTGTCTTTCTTCCTTTTATTACTGGCATTGCCATGTAATTTTCTGCAAATTCGGCATATACCTCCAGCATCGTTTGCGCCTCTTCGATAGCTTCTTGTTTCGTCGCATGCGCGGTATGTCCCTCCTGCCACAAAAACTCTGCGGTACGGAGAAATAATCTTGTTCTCATCTCCCAACGCACCACATTCGCCCATTGATTGATCAGTATTGGAAGGTCACGATAAGACTGAATCCAATTCTTATATGAATTCCAAATAATAGTCTCTGAGGTTGGTCTTACAATGAGTTCCTCTTCTAACTTTGCCGCAGGATCTACGATCAGACCACTACCATCCTCTGCATTTTTTAATCTGTAGTGTGTCACCACAGCACACTCTTTTGCAAATCCTTCAACGTGGCTTGCTTCTTTGCTTAGGTAAGATTTTGGAATAAATAAGGGGAAATAAGCATTTGAATGCCCTGTTTCCTTGAATTTTTTATCAAGAATATCTCTTATTTTTTCCCAAATAGCATATCCATAAGGTTTAATAATCATGCATCCTCTCACGTCTGAATGTTCAGCAAGATCTGCTCTGTAAACTAACTCGTTATACCATTTGGAATAATCCTCTTCCCTCGTTGCAAATTTCTGTTGTGCCATGTGTTTTTATGTGGGGCAAAGATAAGCAGAAGTCGCTTAATTGCTGATTTTTCATTTAACTTAACAAAAAAGTTTATTGTTGGTCCTCTTCCGTATCCCAACGCATTACACGTTGAACTCCTTCAATTGCCTCAAATTTACGCGTTAATTGATCCAAATGAACGGTATCATAAACCATTACTTTTAACCTACCTTCAAAAACTCCGTCTTCCGTTTCAAACGTAATACTTTTCATGTTTACATTTTCCTGCTTCGAAATGATATCTGTCAACTTATTGACTAAGCCTAATTGGTCTATTCCGACGATTTTTATGGCAGCCACCCTTTCTATCATTTTATCTGATTTCCATTTCGCCTTGATGCATCGATAAGCCATCTTAGACATCAGGTGGACAGCATTTGGACAATTGAATCGGTGTATTTTTATACCTTCTCCAATAGTAATAAACCCAAACACTTTATCCCCCGGAATAGGATTACAGCATTTCGATAATTGATATTCAAATCCTTTGAAATCATCTCCAATTAAAATCGTATCGGATTTGGAATCAATTTTCTCCTGTTTTGGAATTTTCTCTAGTGATTTTACTACCGTATCCTTCTTAACATATTGAATAAGTCCATTTTGTATATCAAACTCCCGAAGTTTTGCTAAATCTATTTTTCCTTTTGCTATTCGAAAATAAAGTTCAGTTGCGCTGCCTGTGGAAAAGTGTTTATCTAAAAAACTGATGTTATCAGAATTCATTCGGATATTAAACTGTTTGAATTTTCTTTCAAGAATTTCTTTTCCGTCTTGTGCGATGGCTTTTCTCTCCTCGTTTAACGATGATTTTATTTTCTGTTTTGCTCGTGCAGAAACAACGAATCTCAACCATTCTTCGTTAGGTTTTTGTTTCGACGAAGTAATTATTTCTAGTTGATCACCATTTTGCAATTGATAACTCAAGGGCATTAACCGATTATTCACTTTTGCTCCTATGCACTTATCCCCAATTTCGCTGTGTATGTCATATGCAAAGTCTAAAATTGTCGAACCTGAGGGAAGCACACGTAGTTCGCCTTTAGGGGTAAATACATAAATTTCGTCGTTATAGAAATTAAGTTTGAAATCGTTTACAAAATCCATTGCAGAAGAGTCCGGATTATCCAATAAATCTCTAATTTCAGCAATCCACCTATCGAATTTACTCTCCTCTTTTGATGATTCTTTGTATTTGTAATGCGCTGCTAGCCCCTTTTCAGCAATTTCATCCATTCTTTTCGATCGGATTTGTACCTCTACCCACTTCCCAGAGGGAGACATAACCGTAGTATGTAAGGATTCATATCCATTCGCCCTTGGTGTAGAAATCCAATCTCGCAATCGTTCAGGACTCGGTTGGTAGAAATCTGTAACAATAGAATAAATTCTCCAGCAATCCGGTTTTTCAAGTTCAATGGGTGTGTCCACGATAATTCTAATCGCGAAAACATCAAAAACCTCTTCAAAAGGAATGTCTTTGGATTGCATTTTCTTCCATATGGAGGCTGTAGATTTTGTCCTAGCCTTGAAATCAAAAATATATCCCTCGTGCAATAAAGTTTCTTTAATCGGAGCAACAAATCTTCTGATGAAGCGGTTACGGACATCTTCGGTGCTTTTTAACTTACTCTCTATATCTCGGTACGCGTCAGCCTCGCAATATTTTAAAGAAAGGTCTTCTAACTCCATTTTTATGGAATATAATCCCAACCTGTGCGCGAGCGGGGCATATAGAAATTTTGTTTCGGATGCAATTTTCAACTGCTTATCTTGCCGCATGGAATCCAGTGTTCGCATGTTGTGAAGGCGGTCTGCTAACTTAATTAAGACAACCCTCAGGTCGTCGGAAATAGTTAAAAGCATCTTTCGGAAATTCTCAGCCTGAATACTGGCGTTTTCATCAAAAACTTCGGGAATTTTTGTAAGACCGTCAATGATAAGCCTAACCTTAGGGCCAAATAAGTCTTCTACATCTTGTAAGGTAATATGTGTATCCTCAACTGTATCGTGCAGCAAAGCGCAAACTATTGCTGTTGCTCCAAGCCCCATCTCCTCGACACATATTCGAGCTACCGCTATGGGATGGTAGATATAGGGTTCACCAGAGTTTCGGCGCATATCTTTGTGCGCTTCGAGGGCTACATCGAAAGCCTTCCTTATCAATTGCGAGTCTTCTTTGGTCCTATCTTTTAGACCACGCATAAGGGACTTAAACGCATTTAATATCTCTTTGCGTTCTAATTCGAAATCTATTTTTGTATGTGAATCGTAGTATTGCACTACTTCGAAGGTAGCAATTTTGCTTTAACTTCTCCAAACCCAATTCTTATATCATTTCTCATGCAGTGCCCGCGCATGATGACTGTATCGTTATCTTGAATAAATTTACGCTCCTCACCCTTACTTAATTTCAATGGCTTGGTACCTTTCCACGCTAATTCCAACATGGAACCATACGAATCCTCTGTTGGCCCAGAAATAGTTCCAGAACCCATTAAATCGCCGCAGCGTATATTACAGCCATTCACTGTATGATGAGCAAGCTGTTGTGCCATATTCCAATACATGTACTTGAAATTTGAGCGACATATTACGGTTTCATCGGCTTTATTGGGCTGTAAGGCCACCTCTAGGTTAATGTCATATGACTTTTCCCCTTCAAATTCTAAGTAGGAAAGCACAGCAGGCTTTTGCTCGGGAGTGCTAACCGCATAGGGTTGCAGTGCATCCAAGGTAACAATCCAAGCTGAAAGGGAAGATGCGAAATTCTTTGCTAAAAATGGCCCTAGTGGAACATATTCCCATGATTGAATATCTCTAGCAGACCAATCATTAAATAAACACAATCCAAAAATAAAGTCCTCAGCTTCAGTGGTATTAATTGAATCACCTAAAGCTTTACCTTCAAATGTTACGAAAGCCATTTCTAGCTCAAAATCCACTTGCCTCGAAGCTGAAAAAATCGGATCAGCAGAAGGATCTGGCTTTATCTGTCCTTTTGGCCGGTGAATATCTTGTCCGGAAAGAATTACAGAAGATGCCCTTCCATGGTATCCCACAGGAATCCATAACCAATTTGGCAACAAGGCATTGTTAGGATCCCTAAACATGGTTCCCACGTTGGTAGCATGTTCCTTACTCGAATAAAAATCCGTGTAATCGCCAATCTCAATTGGCATGCACATCGTTACATCTGAAAGAGCATGACTTGCTTCTTGCGTATGAGGTGTATTGGATTGCAATTCCGACGTATTTGTAGAAAACAGATGCGACAATCTGTCTCGTAATGACCTTATAGCTAATTTCCCACTTTTCATCATTGGATTCAATCTATAAGTATCAAACTGCGACAAATTAAATCCCAAGTCATTTAAATATCCGTGTTGAAAAAGAACTGACAAATTGATGACCGTATCACCTACCCGTGTTGCTACAAATTTCTTTCCGACTGCATTTTCCGCAATTCCAAAAGGTAAATTCTGAATGGGGAAATCTGAGTTTTGAGGTACAGTGATCCACGAGGTCAAGTCTGGGTTGTTTGCCTTAATCATATAACTTATTTAAACGTTAAACCTAAAATGCATGATGTCGCCATCTGATACAATATATTCTTTTCCTTCAACTTTAAATTTTCCTGCCTCTTTTACTGCTTGTTCCGTACCTAAGGTAGTGAAATCGTGAAATTTCATGACTTCAGCCCTGATAAATCCTTTCTCGAAATCTGAGTGTATTACCCCAGCAGCCTGAGGCGCAGTCATGCCTTTGCGGATTGTCCAAGCCCGAACCTCTTTTTCTCCTGCAGTGAAATATGTTTGCAATTCAAGTAGCGCATAGGCAGAAAGTATCAATCTATTTACGCCAGGCTCCTCCAATCCTAATTCATCTAAAAACATTTTTCTTTCGTCGTATGTCTCTAACTCGGTGATATCTGCTTCAATTTTTGCACCTATCATCAGTACTTCCGCTTGTTCATTGGCAACAACTTGTTTAACTCTCTCTACATAGTCATTTCCGGTTTTCACGGACGCTTCATCGACGTTGCATACATACATTACTGGTTTTGAGGTAATAAGGTTGAATAGTTTGATAATATCCATTTCTTCCCTCGAAAATCCCATGCCTCTTACTGAAATCCCTCTTTCAAGACCTTCTTTAATTTTTAGTGACAATTCATTTTCTTTGAGCGCATCCTTATCCCCCGACTTCAATATTCTCGATAAGCTTTGGATTTTCTTTTCTATGGTTTCTAAATCCTTAAGTTGAAGTTCGATATCTATAATTTCTTTGTCGCGAATAGGATCTACACTACCGTCTACATGTATTATATTACCATCGTCAAAACACCTCAAGACATGTAAAATTGCATCTGTCTCTCTGATATTTGCCAAAAATTGATTTCCTAATCCCTCTCCTTTGGAGGCCCCTTTAACCAGGCCTGCGATATCCACAATTTCCATCGTTGTTGGAACTACTCTTTGCGGGTTGACAATCGATTCTAGCGTCTCTAAACGCGTATCTGGAACGGATATGGTTCCAATATTAGGTTCGATAGTACAAAATGGAAAATTTGCCGATTGTGCTTTCGCATTCGACAAACAATTAAATAAGGTAGACTTTCCAACGTTCGGTAAGCCAACAATTCCACACTTTAATGACATTTAATTATTTTTCTGCAAAGATAATAAAAGACACGAGGTGAATGATTGAGTGATAGTTCATCCTTATAATTTCCTTATTTTTACCTCATGAAAATTTTACTAGTTTCTTTTCTATTGCTGCTATCTCCTATTGTCTTTTGTCAGGATAGCACGTTTATAAAATCTATTTACGATGAGGCATTGGCAAGAGGTCAAGCATACAACGACTTGAGAGAATTGTGTAAAAATATAGGACCTAGGCTTTCCGGTTCCGCTAAAGCGGAGATGGCTATTGAATGGAGTGAAGAAAAATTTAATTCCTACAAATTTGACAATGTATTCAAACAACCGATTATTGTTCCACATTGGGAAAGGGGCACCACAGAAAGCGGATGGGTATCCTCAAAAGAAGGAAACTTACATAAATTGAACTTATTGGCTTTAGGTGGGTCTATAAGTACCAATGGCTTAATGAAGGGCCAACTCATAGAGTTTTCATCTTTAGAAGAATTAAAAAAGGTAAATAAACAAAAGGTTGCGGGAAAAATAGTCTTTATCAATCAAAAGATGGATGCCACGTTCATTCAAACGTTCAAGGCATATGGAGGTTGTTATGCCATCCGTGGAGAAGGAGCTGTTGAAGCAGCAAAAAAAGGAGCAATTGCCGTATTGATAAGGTCTCTTGGTCTTCCCATCGACGAACATCCTCACACGGGTTCGATGCGTTACGATAAAGAAACCCCTAAAATTCCCGCCGCGGCAATCTCTACGTTAGATGCAGAAATTGTATCAAAATGGTTAGAAACAGAAACATTGAATGCAAGTATCGAATTAAATTGCAAAGAATATCCCGATGCTCCGTCTTTCAACGTGATGGGTGAGTTGAAAGGAAAGGACGAAAACAGCATTATTTCTATCGGAGGGCATTTAGATTCTTGGGATACCGGAGAAGGTGCTCATGACGATGGTGCTGGCGTGATACATTGCATGGAGGCTCTTAGGATCTTGAAAGAATTAGGATATAAGCCAAAACATACACTTAGGGTGGTATTTTTTATGAATGAAGAAAACGGAAATGCTGGGGGAAAAGCATATGCGACTTGGACGAAAGAAAAGGGAGAAAATCAAGTAGCTGCCTTAGAAAGCGATAGAGGAGGTTTTGCTCCACGAGGATTTTCCTGCGATGGTAGTGAGGAACATATTCAATTAATATCCTCCTTTTCTGGGCTCTTTGCACCTTACGACCTGCATGTGTTTGAAAAAGGATACGGAGGAGTAGACATTGGCCCTCTGAAAAATACTTACCCGGGTATCCCCTTATTTGGTTTTGTACCAGATTCTCAGCGCTACTTTGATTTTCATCATGCTCCTAGTGATGTGTTTGAAAATGTCAACGAGCGAGAACTTGCTCTTGGTGCCGCCGGAATAGCCGCTTTTATCTATTTATTGGATAAAGAACTGCCTTAATGGAAAAAAAAGCCATTCTCGCTATACTTTTTCAAGAATTAGCCACCAAAGAAGAGTTCTTGCAAGGCGAGTTAGCATCTCTCACAAAATCGTTGGAAAATTCTGCGAAAAGTTCTGCAGGAGATAAACATGAGACGGACACAGCGATGAATCAATTGGAGCAGGAACGTTTACACAAGCAACTTTCCGCCTTAAAGCTACAACAACAAACACTGAAGCAAATAAACCCTCAAGGTATTCACACACGTTGTTCACTTGGTAGCTACATAAAAACCACTCAAGGAATATTTTTTATCAGTGTAGGATTAGGTAAAATAAATCATTACGAAGGAGAATTTACCTGTATACACCTAAAATCGCCCGTTGGACAACAATTGAATGGAAAAAGCGCTGGAGAACACTTTCAGTTTGGCAATAAACAATCGGAAATTTTGACGATTTATTAATTGTAATTAACCAGGTCACCGGATTTTAAAGCCTCGGAAAACGCATCACGCATTTTCTCTAA
>CAMDLY010000078.1 GCA_945902115.1 Lishizhenia tianjinensis
CCTTCAGCATTTTCAGAGCCGGAAACACAAGCAATGAGGTGGTTGGTTCAAAACAATAATTTTGAAATGGCTTTCAATGCACATTCTTATGCCGAAGCTATTTTATTTCCAATTGGAACTACAACGGCTGAATTTGCGCCTCATCATGATTATTTTCAAGATTACACAAATCACATGACTGAAATGAATGGTTATGACGCTATTAAATCTTCTGGTTTATACCCTGCATCTGGTGATTCAGATGATTACATGTACAAAGTAGATGTAGGGGTTGGAGAGAAAGATACCATATTTGCCAAAACACCCGAGGTTGGAACGGATTTTTGGCAGCCATCTACGGAAATAATTTCGACATGCCAAGATATGGTTTTTCCTAATCTAGTTTTAGCACATTTAACAAGAAATTATAGCATTGTCAAGGATACAGATCCATCTTCAGTTGCAACGATAACTGGGAATTTTAATCACTCAATAAAAAGATTAGGTCGCCAGGGTGGACCAGTGGTCGTTTCCATTGAACCCTTGTTAAATATTGTTTCTGTAGGAAATTCATTGACATACAATTTGAATAGTCAACAAACATCAACGGGTGCAATTTCTTATTCTTTAAACCCGTCCATTCAATTTGGTGATCAAATCAAATATATCTTAAAAACTGACAATGGCTTGTGGGTTAAAAGAGATACGATAACTAAAACCTTCGGCGCATTGACGGTCCAAGTCATAGAGGACGCAACATCTGCGGCCAATTGGACAGGTAATTGGGGTACGACGGGCACCACTTTTGTTTCTGCCTCGAAGTCTTTCTATGAAAATTCTTCAGGAAACTACCCGAACAATGTAAATAGGACATACACTTACACACCCATTATCAATTTAACCAATGCAAGCGCTGCTATGATTACCTTTTATGCGAAATGGGCAATTGAGACAGACTACGATTTCGTGCAATTTCAGGTTTCAACGGATGGTGGCACAACTTGGATTGGACAATGTGGAAATTATACAGTTCCGGGCACGAGTGCGAACAATAGCGTTCAACCCAATGGGCAACCTGTCTTTGAAGGCACTCAATCGAGTTGGGTGTTGGAAGAAATCAATTTAAGTGATTACCTAGGACAGCAAATCAAGGTGAGATTTCAATTGAGATCAGATGGTGGAAGCACTGCGGATGGTTTCTATTTTGACGATTTTAAAATTATGTTCAATGAAGATTCCCCCACACAAACGCCAGTAGCCTCATTTACCTCAAACAGCAATTCGATATGTATTGGAAATTCGATTTCCTTTTCCGATAATTCCAGCAATGCCCCAACATCTTGGTTGTGGAATTTTGGAGATAACGCCACCTCTGCTGAACAAAACCCACAACATGTTTTTACTACTGCGGGCACATACAATGTCAGCTTATCAGTTTCTAACTCAGCAGGATCGAATACTTCATCGCAAACGGTTGTGGTATACCCAAATCCAACGATAACATTATCGTCTAGTGACGCTGACAATATAATCTGCTTAGACCAAGGAATAGTAACATTAGCCTCCCAACCTGCCGGTGCCATTTTCAGTATGACCCCATCTGCGGGACTTTCACAAGATCAATTTAATCCTTCTATTTCGGGACAAGGGGTATTTCAGATTACAGGATTGTATACGGATGTAAATGGATGTTCAGGTTCAAATTCGATGTCTATAACTGTCGTAGATTGCGCTTCTTTGGAAGACAATCCGCTTTCCATTATTAAGTTGGTACCTAACCCAAATGAAGGGGAATTTCAGGTTACAGGATTACCTATTGATGCCTCATTAAAAGTGATGGATATAAGCGGTAAACTCGTTTCTTTACTCTATTCCAAATCTTCTACAGAGGAAATGAGAATTCTTTTCGTGTCCAATGGATTTTACTTTTTAGAAATAGCTGATACTCTCGGAAACAAGAATAGAATCAAATTTTTGGTTAATAAATAAATATTGAATTAGCTGCTTATTTTTTTAACTGTGAGCCAAATAATCTTGAGGTCTGCTCCAATTGTTGGGTTTTCTATATAGCGTTTATTGAGTTCAAGTTTCGCGGGCATAATTTCTTTGATATATGTTTCAGTCGGGTTATCACTTTTGGCAAGTAACTCATTTTCTTCGAAATAGGCTAATGAAGCATAATCGGTAATACCTGGTTTCACAGAAAGAATTTTTTGTTGTTCGGTAGAATATAGGTCCACATATTCTCTAACCTCTGGTCTAGGTCCAACTACGCTCATTTCCCCCTTTATGACATTTATAAATTGAGGAAATTCATCTAATTTATATTTTCTGATAAAATATCCAATTCTTGTTATCCTGCTATCGCGCATACCCACTGTTAACTTACCTTCTTTATCAGCGTTGGTTCTCATGGATCTGAATTTATATAGTAGAAATGGTTTTTTACATTGACCAATACGCTCTTGTCTGTAAAATACACCACCCCTCGATTCTAAAAATATAAGTAACGCTAGGATTAATCCGAATGGTAAAAAAAATACCAACACGGCACATGAAAAAACTATATCGAACAATCGTTTCACGCTTTTAGTTAACTTTAACTTGTGGATTTGACAAACCTAAGCAAAAAATTAGAGGAAGTCTCCTTTCGGACGATGACAATTGCGCAAATCCATAAAGATTTTCGTACTGTCGGCGTTGCAGCCAATTTTAATTCATCTGATAAACGTGAGTTAACGAATGAAATAGCATCATTTCTCGGTGGTATGCCCCCCGATAAACACATTCAATTGGCATACATAGTTGATATTGGTGAGGAAAAAATGCGGAAATGGCTAAGCAAAGGCGGGGACTTAGAAGATTTTTCTGATATGATTCTTCACCGTGAAGCATTAAAGATTTTAATTCGACTAAATCCTTCATTCAGGTAGTTGTAAATTGTTAATTATCTTTTATAACTCGATGCGTTCTATACGTCTACAATTATTATTTTTGTTATTCAAATTAGTACTATGAACTTTATCGTATCGAGCAGCCACTTATTACGTCACCTTCAAAGCATATCGGGAGTATTGAATACCAGCAACACACTTCCTATTTTAGATAATTTTCTTTTTGATATACTTAATGGACAACTGACTGTTAGCGCCTCAGATTTAGAAACAACAATGATCACAAAACTCGCAGTGCAGTCCGAGGAGAACGGTAAAATTGCTATTCCTGCAAAACTAATTCTTGATGTGCTCAAGAATCTACCCGATCAACCATGCACTATTAGATCAAATAAAGAAACTAGCCAAATTGAAATCGCATATGACAATGGGAAATCTAAAATGATAGGATTTAATGGTGATGAATTCCCTAAATTACCCTCAATTGAGTATAAAAACTCAATAAGGTTGCCAGGAGATGTTTTGATTAAAGGAATAAATAAGACTCTTTTTGCTACAGGAAACGATGATCTGAGACCGGTTATGGGCGGTGTTTATTTTCAGTTTTCTCCGAGCGACATTACTTTGGTAGCGACTGATGCGCATAAATTAGTCAGGTATAGAAGGACAGATGGAGATGCTAAGGGTAGTGCTTCTTTTATCATTCCTAAAAAGCCTTTAACCATGTTGAAAGGAAATTTAAGGGGTGATGAGGAGGTATTGATGGAATACAATGAGGCGAATGTGGTATTTACTTTCAACGATATAGTATTGGTTTGCCGTTTAATAGATGGAAAGTATCCCAATTATGAAGCTGTAATTCCGAAGGAAAATCCCAACGTATTAACAGTGGATCGCCAACAATTTTTGAGTTCAATCAAAAGGGTGTCTATCTTCTCGAACAAAACTACATATCAAATCAAGTTGCGTTTGGCAGGATCTGAACTTTCATTGTTTGCTGAGGATATCGATTTTTCGAATGAGGCTAACGAACGTTTAACCTGTAATTACGATGGTGACGATATGGAAATCGGCTTCAATTCTAGATTTTTATTGGAAATGCTTAATAATTTAGACACTTCTGAAGTAAAACTTTCTATGAGTGAGCCGAGTAGAGCGGGTATTCTCACTCCAGTGCAACAGGATAACGAAAGTGAAGATGTCTTGATGTTAGTCATGCCTGTAATGCTTAATAGATAGTACCCTGATGACAGGAGACCTTTTGAATATACGTTCACTAAATCAAGAGGAACTCATAGAGCAACTTTCTCAACTCGGGGAAAAGTCATTTAGAGCTAAACAAATCCATGAGTGGTTGTGGAAAAAAGGGGCTCTTTCTTTTGAAGAAATGACCAATCTAAGCTTTGGTCTAAGAACTTTACTTCAAGAGAAATTCTATATAGATGCCTTGCATGTAACCGATGAGCAAATCAGCAAAGATAAGACTATCAAATGCGCTTTTGAAATTGAAAAAAATAAAGTCGTTGAAGGAGTCTTGATTCCAACTTCTAATCGAATGACTGCATGTATTTCTTCTCAAGTAGGGTGCAGTTTGGCATGTACATTTTGCGCCACAGGAAGACTACAATTGCTTCGTAATTTGACTCACGGTGAAATTTTCGATCAAGTTGTTTATTTGAAAAAACAGGCAGAAACGAGGTACCAAACTCCACTAACAAATATTGTGTACATGGGAATGGGTGAGCCCTTGTTAAACTATAAGAGTGTGCTAAAAAGCATTGATTACTTGACCTCTTCGGATGGATTAGGTATTTCACCAAGGAGAATAACAGTCTCTACTGCAGGAATTGCGAAAATGATCAAAAAGCTTGGTGATGATGAGGTAAGGTTTAACCTAGCCTTGTCTTTACATGCCGCAAATGATGAAAAGCGCAATAAAATAATGGAAATCAACGAGACAAACTCGCTGGGCGAATTAAAGGAAGCCTTGCAGTATTTTCACGAAAAAACAGGAACACGAGTAACTTTTGAATATATCATCTTTAAGGATTTCAACGATAGTATCAAAGACGCGGTTGAATTGGCTGAATTCGCAAAATGTGTTCCTTGTAAGGTGAATATAATTGAGTACAATCCCATAGATGGCGGCGAATTTTCTCAAGCCGACGTGCAAAAGGTTGAACTGTTTGCAAAATTTCTTGAAGAACGAAACATAATTGTTAACGTAAGGAGAAGTCGAGGAAAAGATATTGATGCAGCTTGTGGTCAATTGGCTAATAAAAACAAAGCAATTGTAATTTCCGATCGTATTTTAAAAAAGCAACATGATTAAAGTTTTAGATCTTGTAAAAGATTTTCAATTAACAAAACAACAACAAAAAGAAATTAATTCAGCTAATCAAATTCACAGAGCTGTTGATCATGTTTCTTTTGTATGTCACCCAGGAAGGGTTTATTCATTACTTGGACCAAATGGAGCCGGAAAGACGACTACTCTGCGCATGTTATCAACCATTTTCACACCAACATCAGGGGCCATCGAAATCTGTGGGGTGGATGCCATTAAGGAACCTGAGCGTGCACGCAGTAAAGTCGGATTTTTAACAGGATCCACAGGATTATATGCTAGACTTACCCCTCACGAAGTAATTGATTATTTTGGTGCCCTGTATAACGTAAGTAAGGCAGATATTCAAAAACGAAAATTGAAATTAATCGAACTCTTGAATATGGGGGATTTCATGAATAAAAGAATTGGCAAATTGAGTACGGGAATGAAACAAAAAGTTTCTATTGCTAGAACTATGATTCATGACCCGGAAGTGTTAATTTTTGATGAACCAACAAGTGGCTTAGACGTCATAACAGCTGAAAACATCATCAGTCTAATAAAAGATTGCAGGACGGAAGGTAAAACAGTGATTTTTTCCAGTCATATCATGAGTGAAGTGGATTTATTGTGTGACGATTTAGCTATAATTCACAAAGGGATTATAAAATATGAAGGCAGCATGGAAGAGTATCGAAAAAATATGTTGGAGAATAATTTGACTCAGGAATTTATTCGCATTGTAAACAGTTAAGTTATGATTTGGACAGTATTTAAAAAAGAACTTCTTGATACCTTGCGCGATAGGAGAACATTGATGACTATGTTAGTCATTCCAATGCTTATGTTTCCAATCATCTTGAGTATGTTTGTATCCGTGTCTTCTTATTTTGAGGAAACAGCCGCTTCTAAGTCAATTCGAATTGGTCTATTAAGCACGTCTCCCATTTTTACCCAGCAGTTTAGTGAAATCCCCAATGAAATGTTGGGCAATCACGAATTAGTTTTTTACACAGATAGCACATCACTTTTAAAAGGAATTTCGAATAAACAAGTAGATATTGCATTTAATGTTTCAAGTACCTATGATAAAAACATAGTCAGTAAAATTCCAACATCTTTCACGGTCTTTTATGATGTTACGGAGGTAGGAATGGATGAAAGAGCAAAGCAGATTTCTTCTTTTATTGAAAAGCAAGCACAAGAGAAAAGACTAAGCGAGTTGCAGCTCACCATGGAAAAAATAACACCCTTAAAAATCGAATATGTAAATACAGCATCTCCTCAACAGATGATTGGGGAATTCGGAGGGGCAATACTTCCTTATTTATTCATCGCATTTGGTTTTATAGGTTGTATGTATCCCGCAATAGATTTATTTACAGGGGAAAAAGAACGAGGGACAATAGAGACTTTGTTGACCGCGCCTGTTCAACGCTGGAAAATCTTAATTGGCAAAATGTTAGTAGTTATTTTATCAGGCCTCACAGCATCGACCTTTGCACTAATAGGCTTATGGATTTCAATCGAATTTTTAGATATCGTCAAGGACCCGAGTATTTTGGCAATTATCCATGATATTTTGAGCCCTTTTTTTCTGATGGGTATGTTTGGTTTACTCATCCCACTTACCGTATTTTTTGCGGGTGTCATGGTACCAATAGCTATTTATGCTAAATCGTTTAAAGAGGCACAGAGTATTATTACTCCACTGAACATTGTCATGGTATTGCCCGCAATGGTAGGGTTTTTCCCCGGTATTGGGTTAGATTTTGTTACTGCTTGTGTTCCTGTAGTAAATGTAGTGTTGGCGTCAAAAGAGTTAATTGCTGGCACTTTAGATTGGGGGTATTATCTTATCAGCTTCTGTGTTATGGTAATTATTGCAAGTATCGCAGTTCTAATATCGTTTCGACAATTTGGCAAAGAAGGTAATATTATTTCTTAACGAATCAATGTAACATGACCCATTACCACACTTTTATTATCGTTCTCAGGTATTTTATAGGATATTTTCCAGGTATACACATCGTCTTGTGTCATGCGTCCTTTAGTACCATAGGTGCCGTCCCACCCAATTTCTACGTTGTGGGTCTCGAAAATTAACTCTCCCCATCTGTTATAGATGAGCATTTCAAAATTGAATGGATCAAATCCAGAATAGAATATCGGAGCGAATACTTGGTTATAGTTATCTCCATCGGGTGTAAATGCATTCGGTACGTAAAATATAGTTTCCTCTTTACATTGTATTACTTGGGTAACTGTATCATAGCATATTCCGTCGGAGGCTACCAAAGTAATTAAAAAGCCTAAGCAATTTACAGGATCGTATTGGTGTATCGGCTGAAATTCTGTAGAACTTGTATTATCTCCAAAATCCCATTGATAATTTATTGCATTGGCACTTGAATTGATAAATTGGACAGAAGAATTTAAAGAATTTAATGTGGGGGGATTGAATGAGAAACTTGCATTTACTGGATTAATTAAATCACCGATAACTAAAGTGTGCGTCACATAACTTACATTTCCACAATTATCGGTTATGCTGTAAACCCGATCTATAAAAATAGGACATGTACCTATTGAATTTTCGCTAAAGAAAGCAACTTGTGGGAAAGCACTACAATTATCTAAAATGTTTATTACAACAGATGTGTTAGGTGGTGGAATTCCACCATTTGGTATGAAAAGGGTATCTTGAACTGATGCTGAAGGTGCTATATCGTCTACTACATTAATAGTCTGTGTAACAGTTATTATATTACCACAGATATCAGATATAGAGTAAGTTCTTATCACACTTGGGCAAGGGGCATTAATTACTTGATCTCCTGTCCAATTTATTATGACATTTCCACAATTATCATTTGCATTAGTTACTACATTAGTATTAGGTGCAGGTATATCTTCTGGACATTCAACTGAAATCGGCGCTGGATTACTCGCTGTTGGCAGGGTGGTATCGTCCACGGTGATGGTTTGTGTGACAGTGATAGCATTGTTACAGTCATCTGTTACGGAATATGTTCTAGTGATTACTTCAGGACAGGTATTTCCATCGCTAACATCACTGACAAAAGCCACGACAGGATTTACCGTACAGTTATCTGCTTCATCAAATACTACTGCTACATCTGATAGTGGAACATCTGCTGAACATTGAACGGCAATAGGCGCTGGATTACTAGCTGTTGGCAGGGTGGTATCGTCCACGGTGATGGTTTGTGTTACAGTGATAGCATTGTT
>CAMDLY010000079.1 GCA_945902115.1 Lishizhenia tianjinensis
CCGGTGAAATTTACGGCAGGTATCACTGATCCTGAACAAACGTTTATGTTTGGATTCGGATTAATCGTTCCAACCGGGTATATGCGGTATTCAAACGTAAACGGTGGTGCATTACTCGTACAGGTTGTTCCTCCGAATGTGTAATAAGGAGTGACTGTTACTACAGATATGATAGTAGAAGTTCCCGTATTGATGGCAGTAAAGGCAGGCAGTACTCCCGATCCTGAGGCCACTTGGCCGATCGACGTATTGGAATTTGTCCATTGAACGCTTGTGTAATTTCCAAGAATCGTAATTGGAGTTGCTGTTTGACCATGACACCAATCCCAATCAAACTGTAAGGCACTCGGAGTAGGGATCAAAGAAATCGAGAACGTCATCGGGGTTCCAGCACATCCATTCAGGCTCGGTATAACTGTGATATTCCCTGTTTCAAGAGAATTTGACAATACAGTAGCAATATAACCAGGCACATTACCAGTTCCAGATGCTTGCACACCATTTAAAGTATTTGAGTTTGTCCAACTATAGGTAGCTCCCGCTGTTCCAGAGAACAATGTTGGTGGCACATATTGATTGTCGCAATACGCAGTGCTGGGTACTTGGTTTACTACCGGAGCAGCTAGCACATTTACAACACTTGTCGCAGTTGAACTTACTCCATTGAGCGTCGCCACACAGGTGTAGGTCGTTGTAGTCGTAGGTGACACCGTTACACTTGCTGTTATAGCACCTCCCGGAGACCACAGAAAAGTAGCACCTTGGGAAGATGAGGCAGTCAGTGTCGTTGATGCACCTGCACAAATTATTGTATTTGTTGGTGTAACAGTCAACGGAGGAGGAGAAGGCATAAGGCTAAATGTAACATTGGTAATACCTCTATTCGAACTGCCGTGGTAGGCGTACAAGTAGCTGCTCGGTGTGGCTCCTCTTGCCCAAATCAACGATAAAGAGCCAGGTCCTGCGGTGAAAACATAATCTGCTGCATCTCCCGTATTTAGTGCCCTTGTTGCAATAATGGTGCGTACTCCTGCGTTTACTTGATTCGAAGAAATCGTCCAGTTCTGTTGTGCGTCCGTAACCGGTGCCGCGTATCCTGAAAGAGATGCGTCAAAATTGGTTAATGTACCTGAAGAATGAACCCCAACCACATCAGTTCCAACCGCCATTGAGCTAGCATTAAACCCAACAGCAAACCAACGGTCAGCGGGACCACCCAAGGTAAGTGTAACATTCGTTCCAACATCTATTTTTACCGACATAGCTAAACCCGCAGTAGTAGATAGTGAAACCGTACCTGTGGTGTACGTTTGGGCAAATGTTGCGAATGTACAGGCAAGGAAGATAATAAGTAAGTTATTTTTTTTCATGGCGTTTAAAAATAGCGTTAAGTTTTTCGTCAGCATAGCGTATTAAAAGCTGCTGTATGGTACTTCCTTCTTGGTTGGGAAGCGATTGGTTTGCTCCGTAAGTCAATAAGATATCGACTATATCATAACGTTTCAAGCTCATGGCCATATGCAATGGGGAACCGAATTGATTGAATTGACAGGTGTCATTGGGCGAATTACCTTTGAGCAACATGTATTTAAGCATTTCTGTGTTGTCTTTAAAGATCATTCCATAGATTGCGGAACCTTCAGCAGCACAAAAGGAAACATTAGCTCCATTATCCATAAGGTATTTGGCGACTTCGTTGTTTTCTCTGTAACAAGCCAAGATAAGAGGAGTAATGCCTCTTTCAGACAATTCATCTAGGGCGTCCGGTTTTTTCGCTAGAATTTCTTGCATTTGGGCAACCGTTCCATTTCGGGCAACATCGTGAATAGCTTGTGCCCCACAGTTTTGGCACAATCCAAAAAAGAAAATTAGGTAAGCAGTAATTCTGTAGAGCACGTTTTTTTTTTAAATATAAATAATTCCCTTCAAAGATGCTCAAAAAAATACTGCCAATTTGATATTTTCACCTCTAGGTGTGATATAACCTTTTTTATCATCTTACATTTTTAGCCCCCAGAGAATGCGTCTGGAGATCACTTAAAATAGGAAAGAAACAGGCAGAGTTAATTCTTTGTCTCTTATTTACTATGCTAGTTTAGCCCCAGTTCCATTACCAATTCAAAACGTTCATCGGGATTAAGGCACATGAGGTCTTCGATAACACCATAGGAAGTCATAAAATCGCGGTATATATACAGTTTTTCTTCGCGGCTTTGGGTGCTGAGAAATAAAGATATTTCGCTATCAATTAAGGATGCTTCTTCCGTTTCACTGAATCCAAAATCGGTGTAATTCCCCATCAACCAGTCGTGAAAAAATTCTTCATTTTCTCGCAGGGTTTGCTGTTGCTGTTGGTAAGGCACATAATACATTCCTGTGGTTTGGACAATAAATTCATCGGCTCTTTGGAGTAATTCTCTAAAGTAATCGTTGTTTTTTAGTTGTTGTATATCTGTCATGAGGTTAATTTTTAGCAAAGGAAAATAGATAGATCGTAACGTATTTATGGTTCTAAAAAAAGCAGGCAAAGTATCCTACCTCAATCGTGATCATAAAATTCGACACCCTCTGCCATACACAATTTAATACCATAGTAATTGAAATCATTGGGACTAGGATTCTCCTCTTCAATGATATTTAGAATGGCATCTTTCAGGGGGATAGGTTCAAAATAGAGAGTGAAAAACTGCCAATCTTTGGTTGATTTGAAATTGATGCGATCAGGGGCTAAAGTAATTCCATCGGCTTCTTTTAAGGAGTACTTTTTCGCTGAGCCGTCTAGTTGGATATATGCTTCTGGCGACATTCTTATCCATCCTCCTTTAATATAGCGAGAGGTGGCGGAATATCCAAAATCTATGCGAGTAGCATCTTGTGAAACTATAATTCTTAGCAGGAGAGGGTTTTCGTTTATGTTTAGAGGAACGTTCAACTCGAAAAGTAAGGAGGTAATTTTATTTTTCATGGCATTATAGTTTATTAATAAAGGAAGATAACCATTGAGGCTCCAATGTGCGAACATGCCGCCCATAAGACAAAAACAAGCGAGATAATTCAAGGGTGGGTATCAAGTGAAAATAGATAGTTGATGATCCGTTCTCATTTTTTTCCAAGCGCTGGCTGGTATGGATAGGGTTAGCCTCGAAATAATTTGTGGCCAAGGCATTGGCACGAATAACTATTTGTTGTTTCGCTTGGTTTGGAATAGGATAGACCCCATAATATTCTTGAGTCTTTTCATCGATTATTTTTCGGTCCGTGTAACGATATGGTTTTTTCAGAGCGATTGGTGAGTAAATACGATCGAAGCCGAATGTGCGTATCTCATCGTGTTTTTCCGAATACCCGAGGACGTACCACTTGTTCTCAAATTCTTTGATCATAAACGGGTGGATTGTTAGGCTACTGAACCTGCGTTTAGTATATGAATAATGAATAACCGAAACGGGTTTCTTATTTTGGCAAGCATCATAAAATATATCAAAGTGTTCAAAGCCTCTAGATTGTTGCGGATTCATGGTTTGTAAAATAGGGTAGCTTTTGGGGGAATTTGGAAATTCTTCTAAGGTAATTGACAGTACCTTTTCCATAGCGCTAGTGAATTTATCTCCAATACGAGACCCTGCGATTGCTTGAATAATAGCCACTGATTCGATAATGGTGTTGTAGTCATGATCAGTCAGGGGTACTCCAGCTAACACATAAGAGGGATCTGAATAGGCATAACCTCTCCTCGCACGGTCGTAATAAATCGGGGCATCGAATCCATTGGGTGAGGGCATCTTCATGTAGGCGATATCTTTTTGAATGGTTTCAATAGAAACGTCTAGTAGTAGGCGCTTTTCTATGGCTTTTATCAGAAATTCCATATTGGGATATTTGTACATATTGCTTCGCAGACATTTATCAATAATCTGCAGTCGGCGAAATCCTAATTTACTTAAAGGCATGGCTTGGATATTTTATGGTGAGAATATTTTTTACAAATGTATAATTATTTTTTTTAACTCCGTATCACTCAAACGGAGTGATTTATTTAGTTTGTAAAAAATATAATAACATGGAAGTAAAAATTGAAAAAGAGAATGAAGTAGTTCGCGAGGCAGAAACTACCAAAAAGCAAAAATTGTATAACCCCGGGGCCTTAGATTTTTCCCTGAAGCATCGCCTGAAAAGTATTGAGCTCTCGGACGACTGCACACGAATAGACTTCATCTATCGAGCGCCTACATTATGCGAATGGAGGATGGATACAGTTGGATTCAGGGGCGTATATTTCTCCCATGGGGTCCAATATAAAATATCCTCTTTTGCGTGCCATTGGCATACCTATAGCCCCAATAAAGCACTACTTCAAGCGCAAAGGAGAATTTCACAGCTATACCTTGATTTTTCCTCCGTTACCAAAAAACACCAAGGCAATCAATATCATTGAGAAACAAGCCCCTGGCACATTTTTCAACTTTTATGATGTTGATTATTCGAGGTGGATAACTGTTCCCCATCCTGTGGATGTCCAGAGGTCTAAGAATTGAACTTAACTCATCTTTAAAACAAAAAAAATGTCTACACTAGATCCCACACAAATGGACGATATCACCAAATTGCTGCATATCAAAGAGCAAGTGATGGAAGTAAAATTGCAACTGACCAAGCTTGCCATTCAAAAGGAAGAAATAATACGATCACAACGCTATGAGCAAGCCGCTGATATCCGCATCGAGGAAAAGCGGCTCACGAATTTATTGCTCGATCAACGCCTAATGCTTATTAAGCAACAGGCGAATTTACCGCCAATTGCATACAACATAAAACTGAAAGCCATATGTCAAGAAATATTAACTGAGATAAGTACCCTCGAAGAGTTAAAAAGTATGTATCGCGAACTATTCAATGATTTTCGCAGTCAGTTACAGGCCGATTGTAAACATCTCTCAGAACTCGTGAAAGAACTTTCAGCACAACAACAATTCAAAGAGGCGAATTACCTGCGTGAGCATCTTCATCAAATTGGAGTTTTCCTCGCAAACAATACATGAGAGGTCCTTTGTCAAAATACTAACTTCACCAAAACACCAAAGACAACGAGAGGAACTCCTAGACATATTAAAACGGAGCTTAAGATGTAGTTGCTTCCGAAACGGTCGAAATACAACAGAAAGTATACCGATTTCTTATAAATGGTATCTGACAGAGTCTTGAAGTTACGGTAGATGAGAAGCATTGCCAGGCAAAGCAGCGCATACCCAATTTTGAGGTAATGGATTTCCCAGTACATATCCAAGAGGGTACACCACATAAATGGAATGACCACGTAAAAAACAAGAATATTGACTTCATTGTAACTTAAATTGAGGTATTTGGCCAGCGCAATTAGTTCGCGAACTACCCAAAAGAAAATGCGGTGAACGATTGTAGCTCTATGCCCAGCTGATTTACCAAAACGATTATTCATGGCTTCGCTAACCATCCATTGTAACAGTATCAAAAACAAGAGAAAAAGACCGAAAAGACCAAGGAGGATGTATAAAAATAGTGTCATTTTTAACTTTTTTAAAAAATGAAGTTAAAGTAATTTTTAGAAAAAGTATTCGTAAAAAATCACAATAAATGTTAGCCTAAGTGAAATTATAAGATTCTTTATTTCAATTTATTCACAGAGGTATCTGAGGTGTTGGGGTATGCAGTATGACAGGTAAAAATAACCATAGCCTGTAGGTAAATTTCTCCGAAGACTATTCTTCTTTGTAACGGAAATGCACTGAGTGTATTCTATAGTCAACCCTCACACAATTATATGATATAAGAGTACTTAACTAGGAAACACATTTCGGTTTATTTGAAAAATACGGTGAAGTCGCACACCGTGAAACTGCGAAAACCTAATTAATACCTCTTATCATGAAGCCACTCCATTTCTTCTCAAAGACGGGCAAAGACTTTCCTTCTCCGGGAAATAGAGCCTTTCGCACAAGCACCTTAAGGACCACACTCATCGCGCTCATGTTTTTAGTAAGTAATTCCTCATTTTCGCAATACCTAAATATGGGTAGTCTAAATGAGTTTGGAGGGGGGAATTATTACGTTCATGTGAACAGTGAATCTGATGCAAAAAGAATCATCACAGAAAAAGTAAAGCTAAACGGGATACCTTCTCGGCATTTACAATTTCACGGCGGAAGCAGTTTATATTTCTGCAGCTATCACGTAAATCCCTTGAACAATGAATATGTATATTTCATAACATGTCTTCCCACCAGAGAAGGTTGGGATGTTTGGTTTTATTACATCGAAAATCGCTACCGTTATTTTTACGATGTGAATTCTGAAGGAAATAGAATTCCAGTAGTTTATGATCCCGCTATCCTCGAAAGTATAAATGAGACCCCTGTCAAAAAACGCTAACCTCCATAAAAATAAAAAGCCATGAAGAATCTAATTATCAAGGGACAAATATCCCAACAAGCAGTGAAACTTACCTTATGTATGTTATTTCTATCCCTATCAAGTTTTAACAGCTTCAGTCAATACGTAGACATAGAAGATTTCAAGGAAGTGGGTGCTGGCAACTTTTTCGTACACCTAGAAAATGAAGCAGCCACCAAAAAAGCGATTATGCAAGTGATGAAGTTGAATAAATTTCCGAAAGAGGAACTGGTATTTCGTAAAGGGGGAAATCTATTTTTCGCTTCTTACTATGTTAATCCAGCGGATGAAAAATCTACGTATTTAATGTATGCGGAGCGCGCGAGAGAGGGTTATGACCTATATTTATTATACATTGATAACAACTACCACTACCTATTCGATTATCATGAAGGCGTAGAAAAGTATAAGCTGATCTACGATCCCGAAAAGCACAAAAATAAGTCGATCACTTCTTTGTTAGCGGAAAAAAACGAAGAATGATTGTGGGCATTTTCCACCAGAGGTATTGAAAGCTTAAGATCTTAGTTCAATTGAGTGTTCGCAATCGTACCAGTAAAATACTTAACTATTGAAAATCAATAATTTAATCGAAGCAAGAGCTATTTTGTGAATATTACCGAACAATCTTCGGCCTTGAATTTTTAGCTTCGCTGCTACTTCGTGGTGATTCTTTTTGATCAAGGAAAAAGAATGGCAAATGAAAATATTAACTCAATTTGGGATTTTCATTAGGATTATAATGTTAAAAATTGGTGGTAAGAGAGCGCACACTCAATAGTTCAATTTGCTTTTATAAATAGTCTCGTGGAAATTAGTGCTTGTTCCAAGTCATAAAGCCTGAGATAGTACTGCCCTTTACCTATGCTTTCAACGTTCAGTTGCACACTATTCACGTTTTCAAGGGGGTGATTTGTAAGCAGTGTTCCGTTTACATCTATTAATTCAATGCGAGAGAGTTTCCTTGACGGAGAAGTAATGGTTAAGAGGTTTGCACTTGGATTTGGATAAACACTGAGTTCGATGTCATATTGATCTATTAGTGAAGCAGTAGATTGACCAATAAAGGTGAGCGTATTATTCCCTGAATTTGGAATGGCTAGGGTATCAGTCAAATTGTTGTAATACATATCTGCAGGGCTGCTTAATCCACTGCCTACTAATGTTGAGGTGCTTGTAAAGTCATTGTTGTATTTATATACGCTACTTGTTCCCCAGGCACAAATATAAAAATCGCCGTTTGCCTTACGTGCTATTCCGTCAAGGTTGGTGTAGGAAGTAGTTAAAATAGTTGTAACAGAGGAATCAGTCAATGAACACCGTTTGATTTTTGCTGCTGAACCCCAATTTACAAATACCAGTGAGTTACTCGGCTCATCGAAAATAATTCCATTAGGAGATTGTGTTAAATTTTGAGCAAAGACATTAAATGTTTGGGTGGCGATATTTATCCTAAATATTTTCTTAGCAGTAAAATCGGTAACAAATAAATTCCCCGAATTGTCGTGCGTGATACCATTTAAAAAGCTAGCACCCAGATTAACAGAAAAAACTTGTAAGCCAGTTGTTAAGTCAAAACCCAAGACCATGCCACTGCAACAAGCATACACCGTATTTCCGACAACCTCAAGTCCATAGGGGTTAGGGGAGATGCCGCCCACAAATTGAGAGATTGTTCCGCCCGCGCTGCGTTGCATGATCTTACCATTGTTTTTATTAGAAATCAAGTAACGGTTGTTTGCAGCATCGTAATCGATACTTTCTGGACCATTTAGTTGAGCAAAGCATAGTGAGGACAACACTAAAAATGAACTGAATAAACTTAATTTTTTCATGATAATCAGTTTTAAAACTTGAAAATTAGTTACAAATCAATGGGTACTTGTTCATTTGC
>CAMDLY010000080.1 GCA_945902115.1 Lishizhenia tianjinensis
TCACAGGAACGCTCGGGAAAGCATTAGGTGGTGCAATGGGCGGATACACTACAGGAAAGAAGGAAGTAATTGAAATATTACGTCAACGCTCTAGACCCTACTTATTCTCCAATTCTTTGGCGCCATCTATCATTGGTGCGTCCATTAAAGTTTTTGATTTATTAAGTTCAACAACTGAGTTACGAGATAAATTGGAAAGTAATACAAACTATTTCAAAGAGAGAATTATAGCTGCCGGATTTGATATCAAACCAGGAGACTCTCCAATCGTCCCTATTATGTTGTATGATGCAGCACTTTCTCAGAGATTCGCAGAAATGTTGTTAGAAGAAGGTGTGTATGCAGTCGGATTTTTCTATCCAGTAGTAGCTAAGGATAAAGCAAGGATAAGAACACAAATTTCAGCGGCGCATTCGAAAGCAGATTTAGATAAAGCCATAGCAGCGTTCATCAAGGTGGGTAAAGCACTGAAGGTTATTGCTTAATTCTTTCTGAAATTTAGTGGTCTCGCCAGGAATCGAACCTGGATCTAAAGTTTAGGAAACTTCTATTCTATCCGTTGAACTACGAAACCGAAAGAGATTGTAAAATTAGCCAATCTTTTGTGGAATCGCGCTATTAATAGCGTCCCAAGTTTTTTCCGCTGCTTTTTCCCAAGAAAATAATTTTGCCCTTTCTAAAGATTTTAGCTTCATGTCTTTGTATAACTCGTTGTTCAATAGTTTTTGCATGCAGGATGCCGCATCGTTTTCATCGAATGGATCACATAATAATGCTGCGTCACCAACAATTTCTGGTAGACAACTTGTATTTGCTGCAATGATGGGTATGCCACATTTCATTCCCTCAACCATAGGAATCCCAAATCCTTCGTAGTAAGGCAAATAGGTTATGGCCCATGCCGAAGCAGTAATATTGGCCAGCTCTTCTTGTGCTACATATCCTGTAAAATGTATCCTGCTTTGACAGTTTTTAGGCATAGTGATTCGGTGTTTCTTCCAAAGTGGACTGCCAACAATTACAAGATCGATACCTAGATTGTGGTCAGCAAAAATGGCAAAAGCATTCAATAAGCGTTGAACATTTTTTCGTGGATGGAGCGAACCCACGAAAAGAAAATAAGGTTTTCCATTGGTTATCGCATCGCGGGTAAGGGATATTTCTATTTCATCTAACGGTTTGAAAAGCTCATCTGCACTGTTATATACAACAGAAATTTTCTCGGGAGATACTTGGTAATACTTAATGAGTTCTTCTTTCGAAAACGTTGAAACGCTTAAAATATGATTGGCTTTATGGGTGAATTTTGGAAAAAACCGATTGTAATAATACGAAACGCTGTTTGGCAAGTCTTTGGGATAGACATGGAAATTAATGTCGTGAATGGTGGCAATCTGAGGGACTTCTGTTCGGAGATTTAGAAATCCATCTGGTGACCAAAACACGTCAATGGAATATTTCTTTAATGCTTTCCCCATTCTCAATTCAAACCAGATATACCATAAGATTGGATGTCTTGAAGGTGGATCAATGACCACGGGTATTACATTATCAGCGAAGACAAAAGAAGGATCATATTTTCGGTCAAAAAAGAAATAAAAGGTGTGTTCAGGGTGATTAATCACAATGCGTTTGGTTAATTCGAAGGTATAACGGCCAAAACCTTCCATCTTTCCATGGATCAAGTTTCGTGTATTGATGCCAATGTTCACCTTAGAATTGAAGGATATAATTAGACCGTTTTTCTTTACCTATAGTTGTTTCAGGACCATGTCCACAATATACTGCGGTATCTTCTGGTAAATGAAACATTGTATTGAAAATACTCTCTTTCAAGATTTCTACATCTCCACCGGGAAGATCAGTTCTCCCAAAACTTCCTTGAAAAAGGACATCTCCATTAATGACAAATTTATCTGCTTCACTGTAAAAGACCACATGTCCAGGGCAATGTCCGGGGGTATGAAAAACTTCTAGAAAAATATCTTGCAATTGAAGTTTCATCCCATGATATAGTTCGTGGCTTGGTTCGGGCGATACCTTGTAATTTTCAAATCCGTATACGTGCGCATAACTCTCCACCATTTTCAGTGTCTTTTTATCTTCTGCATGCAAGTATAGGGGAATATTATAGCGTGACGTACAAAAAGAATTCCCTAAAACATGATCTATATGTGCATGTGTATTGAGCACAGCAATAGGTGTCAGATTATTTTGTGTGATAAATTGCTCAAGTTCCTCCTCTTCAGGTCTTTCGTAACAGCCAGGATCAATTATAACAGCATAATTTGAATCCGATGATAAAACATAACTATTCTCTTGAAAGGCATTGAATTGAAAAGAAGCTACTTTAATCATACCACAAAGTTAATGAAAAGACTAGCGTAATAAATTTACGTGCCCGTTAAGTTGGTATTTATCGTTCAGGAAATCTTTATAGATAAGTTTCCAGGTATATGTTCCATCTGGACATAGAAGTCCCTTATATGTTCCATCCCAAAAATCTGTTGTTGAGCTTAGGGTGGTAATTAACTCTCCCCAACGATTGAAAATGAGGCATTCCATTTCTTTGATATTTCCACCATAAACTTGAAAGACATCATTCATTCCGTTATTATCGGGGATAAAGGTATTCGGGACATATACAACAGCATTGTAATTAATATTCACCCAAGCTGTAGACGTGCATCCATTGATATCCTCGAAGTTGACGTAATACGTTATATCTTGATTGGGTGTAGCGATGGGATTAGGGCAGTTGGCACAACTTAAAAATTCACTAGGATACCAGGTGAAACTACCTGGCGTATTTGTTACAGCCTCAAGTTGAATTTCGTCGCCATAAAAAGCTAAAACATCGGGACTCATGTATATAGCAGGATTTGGATATAACTGCACCAAAACATAGGCAGTATCTTTACATCCGTCATCATCTGTACCAATGACTTGATAGCTGGTAGATTGTGTAGGCATTACCTCAACCTCATTTCCTGAGGTTCCCACGATAGAACTGGAGGGATTCCATACATAGTAACTTGCGCCGGTTGCCCACAGTGTAGCTATTTCTCTTGGACAAATAATGGTATCGTTTCCGGCGAAAATTTCTGCTTCCACCACCTGAACAAGGACCGAGTCCTCCGCACTTCCACAAGCATTTGTTACAGTTACGTAAAACCAACTTTCATTTGGTGGATTTGCAGTAACCACACTTCCTTGATTTGTATTTAGGTAAGGACTATTTTGCCATAAATAGTTATCCCCACCCGAAATGAATAGGTCAATATCCCCACCGAGGCACATTCCAACGGTGTCTTCCATCACAGGAATTGGTGGATTAAAAAATACATCAACCGTAACTTGAGCTTGATTTTCACATCCAAATATATTTACTACGCTAGCTGTATAGGTAATGGACTGATTTGGGGTGCTAATGGGTGAAAATGATGAAGGATTGTTTAAGTATGTTGGAGGTGACCAAGTTATGGTACCGGATGAATTAACTTGAAGCGGCACAGAGTTGCCAATACAAACACTTGTATCAGGAGAAATTGAGATCGAATTATCATAAACTTCTAGGGTTACAGGGATGGTTACTGACCCACAACTGTCTGAAATTGTCACACTGAACTGCGTAGTTTGTGTTATCGTTGCAACTGGATTGTAGATGGATGGGTTATTCAAGAATTGTGCTGGACTCCAGCTGTAGTTTGCTCCTCCAAAGGCTTCAAATTGAAAACTTCCTCCCGGACAGATTGGAGAAGCGGGAGGCACAACTCCCCCTTCAAAGGCTCCAATTGTCAACGTAATACTCACAGAGTCTGAACTGAAGCAACCGTTGGTATCTGATACCGTTAATGTTACTTCATATATTCCCGGAGTGGTGTATTGATAAATTGGTGCGAATTCGGTAGAGGTATTTCCGTCACCGAAATCCCATAGGTAGGAGTTTCCATTTGTGCTATTATTCTGAAAAAATACGGATTGAGGAATGCAAATAAGTGGAGCGGGTTGTGCAGCTGCCGCCTCAATGGTACTTAACTCGAATTTGAATGTTGCCATATTGCAATTTGTGCTGTTGTTCGTTGGCGACCAACTTCCTGGAGTACTGGTAAATCCAAAATCACTTCCCCCGCACCCCCCACATACGGCATGATAAATTCTCCCTGATTTGTCAAATCTACTAGTACCCCCGTCGACGTGGTTAGAACTGCTAGTTGTACCACCCATAAATGTTGCATATTTTAAAAATGTCGCATCTTGGTCTAATACTGCAAGGTAAAAATTACTGCCGTTTGTAACAGGTTGGTATGCGTCAGCGGTAATTGGAAAACCGGAACTAGTGGAAAAACTGGCTTGTCCGTTCTGATTCAAAACTCCGCCCCATCCTGCAAGGTAAATATCGTAACAATCAGAAACTAGAAACGCTGTAGGGGAAATCTCTACATGACCTGATGCTGAACCAATCATTGTTGTCCACGAAATAGTTGATAAGTCCGCTGTATATTTCCTAATAAATTGACCAGAATTCGGAACTCCATAGCACCCCGGACTAATAGACCAAGAGGATTCCGTTTGGCCGTATACATAGACACTACCTGAAAGATCTGTTTGTACGAAATAAGTTTGATCATATTCGTTCGAACCCATGTATGTGCCTGATTGAATGGCTCCACTAGCAGTATTTAATCGTAAGGCATACCCATCGCTTGAACCTCCGTTGAAAGACAAATCTTGTCCTGCGGAAATCGGTAGTGTAAAAGAAGTTGTTCCACCTGCAACATACAGCGATCCTGAATTCCCTACTGTGATAGAATTTCCCGTTTCATCACCTGTACCTCCGAAATACGTTGACCACGCCATCGTACTTAGGTTTTGATTTAACTTGAAAATTACCGCGTCTTGAAAGCCATTGAGTCCAGCTTGAGCAGCATTTAACGTGGGGAAGTTTGAAGAAGCTGTGGTGCTAGAGATATAGACATTGTTGTTTTCATCTAAGGTGATTTCACCCCTAAATTGATCGCCGTAATTATAATCGAGAATGGAGGTATTTAGACCATCTGTGTTACTCCCTCCTACATATGTTGATGATAAAAGTGACGTGCCATTAGCATTCAACCTTGCCACGTAAATATCTGCTCCATTAAACTCAAGAGAATTCTCAATTTCATAAGGTCCACCATTATAAGAATTATCAAATGGTGTTCCCGCCATAGGAAAATTAGTAGATGAGGTTATACCATAAATAAATAGTTCACCATTCGGGGAACAAACAATACTATGCGGTGTCTCATTGCCAGAGCCACCCAAATAAGTCGAATAGAGCAAGTTATTTCCGTTTGCTGAATATTTTGTTATCCCAATATCCATGGGAAACACGCCCGATCCGGAATTGAAACTTACGTCATAAGCACCTGTTGTAAGTGGATATCCAGTGCTAAAAACAATACCCCCTCCAAAGAGATTTCCATTTGCATCCGGCGTTGCTGTGAATCCCCAGTTATCTGCGGTAGAACCTGTAAATGTTGAAAAGGTTAGGCTAGGGTCAATAAATAAGGTTTCTGAGTTGTCATATGGCCCAACCTCAAATGAAACGATATTATTGGAGAGGGAAAAAGAACACTTTACATTTTTTCTTTTCCCTTCATTGTTAACGCTCCAACAAATAGGCATTGACTCCATTAATTTTCCGAACCTATTGAATATCTCTAGTTCACCTTTTTTAGTGAGCGAAATTTTATCAGCCCCATCAATTTGAAATCTGATATCTTCAACAGTTGCTCCTGGAGAAACCACGAAATTATAACGTAATTGATGATCTTTCGAATCATAAACCATATCTATACCAGGGTAAAAGTCTTCAAAGGTTACTTCTGAAACTGCATGAATATTAGATTTCCAATGAGAGGAATCATTGCCCAAAATATAATTTGAGTAGAAAAGTGAGCTTCCCTTTTCAATTTTATTTGATTGTTGGTTTGCCCCTAGGAAAGACTGTCGGAGTACATGGTATTTATAGCTACTCTCTTGATTAGTTTCGTGATGATCTTGCTCGGCATGCCGAGCATGTTGCAAATAATCAGTTAAATAACAAGTAAAACCGCCGTTTTCAATGAGTAGCTTACCTAGCTCTAGGTCAACTGAATAGCTAATTCGTTTGTCCCATTGACCTCTGTTCGGATACATCCAAACAGACTGGGCATCCAAATTATTCGCGAATAAAAAAAACAATATATAAAGAAACGTCTTCAATTTAGGTAAAAATACAACTATTATACTTTGTATAAAACAACAAAATCGTCGTTCGGTTGCTTCGAAAGTTAAACAATGTAAAAAAGATGGAAATAAAATGTGTCAAAGAATAATTTCTTAGCAAACAATGAGCTATATTTCTTGTTTATTCGTAATATTGGCTTACTAATTTAGTATAAAATGACAACTCTTAAATTTCTTACGGTATCTATTTTTTTTTCACTTGCCGTCCACATCTCCATAGCTCAAGACTACTCACGCGTTAAAATATTGGCCAATGAATTGGAGTTGCAAAAGTTAAGTGACTTGGGTGTAACTATTGACCATGGTATCCATAAAAAGGGATATTTTTTTATTTCTGACTTTTCGAAAAATGAATTAAATATCATGTCTACCTATGGTTTTCAATACGAAGTGCTTATTGAAGATGTTGAGGAATTTTATATCGACAGATTAAAGAATCCTGAGAAATATGAGCAAGCGGTTCTGAAGAATACTAATTGCACTGGAACAGGGGGAAACAATGGTGGTAATTTTGTACCCACTGCGCCATCCAATTTCAATTTAGGAACAATGGGTGGGTATTTGAAATACAACGAGATGCTTGCTGAATTAGATGCTATGGTAGCTCAATACCCTAACTTAATAACGGCTAAAGCGCCAATTTCGACTTTTTTAACCCATGGAAACAGACCTATTTATTTTGTAAAAATTTCAGATAATCCTACAACAAATGAGGCTTCCGAACCTAAAGTATTGTATACCGCTATTCATCATGCACGTGAGCCAATGAGTTTAATGGAAACCATATTTTATATGTGGTATGTGTTGGAGAATTATGGTTCGAATGAGGAGTTGACATATTTGGTAAACAATACCCAAATGTATTTCGTGCCTTGCATCAATCCTGATGGTTATGTGTACAATGAAACTACTAATCCTAACGGTGGAGGGCTGTGGCGTAAAAATAGAAGAAATAATGGAGGAGGCGTTTACGGTGTTGATTTGAATAGAAATTATTCCTACGGGTGGGGAACAACAGGAACGAGTGCGACTACCAGTAGCGATACTTATCGTGGACCTTCAGCATTTTCAGAGCCGGAAACACAAGCAATGAGGTGGTTGGTTCAAAACAATAATTTTGAAATGGCTTTCAATGCACATTCTTATGCCGAAGCTATTTTATTTCCAATTGGAACTACAACGGCTGAATTTGCGCCTCATCATGA
>CAMDLY010000081.1 GCA_945902115.1 Lishizhenia tianjinensis
ATACCACTTTCAGCACTCATACCTGCTCCTGAAAAAACCACTAATTTCTTTTTCATTATTGAAAGTTTATGTTAAATTTACCAATCTAATAATATCAAAAACAAATCAACTATGAAAAAATTATTACTTTCTGTAGCTGTTTTTGGATCTATTTTCTCATCAAAAGCTCAATTGCCTGATGGAAGTATTGCTCCAAATTTCACAGTAACCGCCTATCAAACATGGCTCTCAACCTCTGGAGCAAGTTCCAACGGAACATATACGCTGTACAATTATTTAGATCAAGGATATACAGTATTTCTTGATGTTTCAGCAACTTGGTGTGGTCCGTGTTGGAACTACCACCTTACCGGAGCGCTCGACGACTTATATATTAACCATGGCCCTGCTGGATATCCAGGGGTGGCTACTGGGACATCTGATGATGTAATGGTAATATGGATTGAAGGAGATGGTAGCACGGCTGATGCAACGATGTTAGATGGTTCAGGATCAATAGGAAACTGGATTGAACCAAATGCAACTCTTGGTCAAGTTCAATTCCCAATGGCCAATCCAGCTTCTGGTCTAGCTAGTCAAATCAATGACGATTATGCAATTGGTTATTACCCGACAGTTTATAAAATTTGTCCGAATAGACTTCTTTCAGAAATAGGTCAGGGAACGGCTACGGCTCTTTACGCTTCAGTAAGCTCTTGCCCTCCACCGGCTTCGGAACCTTCTGACGTAAATGCTTTGTCATTCGCAGGAGCTGCAGTACATTGTGAGGGATCTTATACTCCATCTGTTATCATTCAAAACAGTGGAACTTCCCCATTAACTTCGGCGTCAATCACGATCACTCAAGGCGGAAATACAGTTTCTACAGGTACTTACACAGGTTCTTTAGCAACGTATGGCGTAGCTACGGTAACATGTACTCCTATTGCAAATTTTACAGGAGGAGCACTATCTGTTTCTGCATCAACTTCTGGAGATGCAAACGCAGCTAATAACACAATTAATACAACTGTTGCTGCCGCATCTGCCGCTGCAAGTAGCGTAATAACCGTTAATATTACTACAGATAGATACGGATCAGAGACAACATGGAAAATTAAAAATGCCTCTGGTACTGTTGTTGCCTCTGGTGGCCCTTGGACAGACCTAAGTTCTAACACTACAACCGTTCAAACTCCTGTTACGGCAAACTTAACTCCTAATATGTGTTATACATTTGAGATTTTAGACTCTTATGGTGACGGAATCTGCTGTGCCTATGGTAATGGTTCCTACTCAGTAAAAGATGTAAATGGAACTGTTTTAGCCACAGGTAGTGAATTTACTGATAGCGAGATTGCAGCTTTCAAAACAGGTGTTGCCAGTGTAAATGAATTAGATGCAGTTGCACTGAACGTTTTCCCTAACCCCGCAACTGATGCGGTGAATGTGGTATTTGAAGCGAGCGCTGCTGACTACTTTGTTTCTCTTTCTGATTTACAAGGAAGATCGGTTGCTTCTCAAACGATTGAAAATGCTAACGGAACTCAAACTATCGTATTTGCCACAGAGAATGTAGCGAAAGGTAGTTACATTGTAACTGTTCGTTCTAATGGTTCTACTACAACTAAAAACGTAGTTATCAAGTAGAATTATTTTAAAAAATATATAAAAAGGGATGTCGATGACATCCCTTTTTTATTTCACTAAACTTTATTAATGATACTAAAAAGCTGGTAGCAAAGGTTTATTATCCAAGATTTGTTCAATCTTCACCGAAAACATATCGGTTAGTAAATGAGTAAGGTCAATTACTTTAAGATTCTCTTCTAGCTGCTTAGTACTACTTGCTCCTAAAATAACCGTGCTAACATGTTCATTCTTCAAACACCAGATAATCCCTAGCTGAGCTAAAGAAATATTCAGTTCTCTAGCAATTTCATTAAGTAATCTAACTTTATCTAGCTTTTCAGGTGTTAAATTCTTCTCTTTTAACCATTCAAGACCATCCATGCCTAAACGGGTACCTACAGGAAATTTATCCAAATATTTAGTGCTAAGCACCCCACTTGCTAATGGTGACCATATCGTTGTCCCCAACCCTACGGTTTCATACAATTGAGAAAATTCTACTTCTACCTTTTGTCTGGCAAACATATTGTATTCTGGTTGCTCCACTACGGGTCCTATCAAATGATTTTGCTTAGCAAACATGTGTGCCTCCATGATTTCTTGTGCACTCCATTCGCTCGTCCCCCAGTAAAGTATTTTCCCCTGCATAATCAGTTGGTGCATGGACCAAACTGTTTCTTCAATGGGTGTTTTCTTATCCGGACGATGACAAAGAAATAAATCCAAATAATCCAACTGAAATCTTTCCAAGGCTTGATGACATGCCTCGACAATGTGTTTTCTATTCAAACCTTTCTGCGTAGGTAATTGTCCTCCAGCACCAAAAAACACTTTGCTGCTCACTAGGTAAGAATCTCTTGACCAATTTTTTTTCTTAAGAATTTTGCCCATAACACGTTCACTTTCTCCTCGCGCATATATTTCTGCATTATCAAAGAAATTTACTCCATGATCGTAAGCCATATCCATTAATGACTCTGCCGTCTTGTCTTCTATTTGTTTGCCGAACGTTAACCAAGAACCTAATGAGAGTCTTGAAATTTGCAACCCTGACTTACCTAAATTAGTATACTCCATTTTTATTTTTTTTATTTTCTTGATAATACTTAAGAATGCCATTTGCCAACACCACGAAAATGATAACAGACGCACCGATGTAAAAGTTTGCATTCAATAACTCATGCTCGTTTAAAATGACGATAGCGAGTAGAATAGTATAAATAGGTTCTAAGTTTATACTCAAGGAAACAGTAAATGCCCCTAATCGCTTCACTATATCAATGGTAACCAAAAATGCGAAGGAGGTACAAACAATCCCCAAAAACAATAACCACGAAAAATCACTTCCACTTAAGGCTAGTTGTTCATATGAAAATTGATCTGAACAAATCAAAAACACCGACAGTGCTAAAAAGCCAATAGAGAGTTCGTAAAAGGTGATTTGAGATGAAGGTATATCTTGAACAAGTTTTGCATTGAATACTGCGAAAACCGCGGCACATAAAGCCGACAACAACCCGATATATAATGCAGTAAGTTCCGTTTGAGTAAAATCTCCAGAAACAAAGTAGATTCCATAAATCACCAAACAACCCATGAGAAACTGTACCCATGAAAATTTTCTTTTCATCACCAAGGGTTCAAGCCAGGTCACATGAAGTGTAGCCGTTGATAAACACAATATCCCTAAGGATGCGGTAGACAATTGAATGGCGTAATAAAAGGTTATCCAATGAGCCACTACCACAAGCCCAACCAATGTTACCTTCCAAAGATGTTTACTCTCTAATCGAAGAGATTTCTTTGTAAATAAAAAATATCCTGCTAAAAATAATGCGGCAATCAACACCCGATACCAAACTATAAAAACTGCTTCTAATTCAATTAATTTTCCTAGAATTCCTGTGAATCCCCAAAGAAAAATAATGAAGTGCATGAGTACATGATACTTGTACTTTTCGTACATGTATTATTTCTTTTTACTCCACTCGTCTATGGATGTCTTATTCATTTTTACATATGCCCCATCACCATCTTTTTCGGCTAGTTCCAAAGATTTTTTAGCCGTTATTACTGCTCCTTTAAAATCTCCGTTCTCCGCTTGCAAAAGAGACTTCATTCGCAACATCCAATAAGCTTCTGGGCGTAATTCACATGCTTTCGTGGACCACTCAAGAGCTTTTTTCATGTCTATTTTCTCCTGGTAATAGAAGGATGCTGAACGATGGTAGTCATTTGCTGAAGGTCCTTCCATTGTTTTCTTGACACTTGACAAAACCTTTTCTTTGGTATTTACTGTGAACGGTAAAGAAATCTTTATTTTATCCCATAAAAAGACGAGACTCGCTCCGTTATTTTCAATTTTTTCAATAGAAATCGTAAACGTTTCTGTTACATCATTCTGTTGGCTAACAGGTAATTTTGTTTCATATACTACCTTTTTAGTATCCCAAGGATCTGGCACACCCCAATTGGTGGTTTCGCTGTAAAAATATATTGTCCAACTATCTTTTTCAACATTTGCGAATAATGCATACGTTCCCGCTTTAACAGTGTCTAGCCCAAATATCAGGGGGTCTGACGATGTGATTTTTGTATTTTCATTTGCACCAAATCTCCAAATTTCTCCAAACGGTAGTAAATCTCCAAATATAATCCTGTCTCGTTTTCCAGGTCTAGAATACTGTATATTTATGTCCGTAAGGCCAACTTTTTGTTCGAGTTTTGCCACTGGGCTTAATGCAGGAGTTTGAACTTGAGCGTGAAGGGAAAACGCAGCAAAAGCGACGAACCCTAAAAATAATTTCTTCATATGTATTCAATATTTAGGACAAAAATAATCTTAAAAACAAAACAGCGTGAATTTAGTTGAATTTCTTACCGATACAGTATATTTTTTATCCTTGTATACTAGATGTTTAATTTGTAATTTCAACTTGTGATTCGTGTCATTATAATTTTCTTATCGGTAAGTGTATCTTTTGGCTTTTATAGCCAAGTATACGACGGTAGCTATAAGATTAAAACCCCTGATCCGAAAGGGGCAAATTGTGCCCCACCAACGGCAACTACCTACATGGAATTGAATAATGTTCGGGCCATGGTGCACACTGCAGGAAATCTATGGCAAATTCCAAATCAAAACCTCAATATGTATGAGGTTCCTAAAAATTCGGGTATAATGGCCTTGTTTACGGCCGCACTTTGGCTTGGAGGTACAGACGTAAATAATCAATTAAAACTTGCTGCGCTGCGTTACCGGAATGGGCAAGATTACTGGACTGGGCCCCTAACGAAAGTTTCGGCAGAGACAAACTATGATGTTTGCAGTAAATACGACAAGCACTTTGTAAGCACCCAAGATATGGTAAGGGAATTTAATGCATGGTTCGAGGCTGGTGAATATGATCAGCTCAATGGCACACAAACACAAGACGAGCTTTTCCCAAATTACAAAGTCCCCGATATAGTGAAAGAATGGCCGGCACATGGAGATGTTTCAATTGGACAAGATTATTTCCTTGCACCATTTTACGATTATAATAGTGATGGGCATTACAATTGGGAAGATGGGGATTTTCCCTGGTATGACATTAAAAAAGATAAGGAATGTAATACAGAGCGACGTGTTTCCCTTTATGGTGATATAAATTTTTGGTGGGTGATGAATGACAAAGGAAACATTCATACCGAGACGGGTGCAGACCCTATTGGTATGGAAATACGTGCCCAGGCATTCGCGTTTGCGTCAAACGATGACATCAATAACATGACTTTTTACAATTACGAATTGATAAACCGAGGAACACAAACACTTTACAACACGTACTTTGGGTTTTTTACAGATGGTGCGCTTGGTGATCCATACGACGATTACGTAGGTTGTGATGTCATGAGGGGCCTTGCATATTATTACAACGGTGACAATTATGATGGAAATAATGCTGGATGGAAAGGCTACGGTTATTCGCCTCCTGCTGTGGGGGTGGATTTCTTCGAGGGGCCATATCAAGACAATGACGGGATTGACAATGCTTATGGCATTGGGGAACAAGAGGCGTTAAATGGAATAGGATATGGCGATGGCGTTGTCGATAACGAGCGTTATGGTATGCGCAGGTTTCTATATTATTCCAATACAACTAATGGAGCTAACCCAAATCAAACAGATCCTATTTATGCGGCTGATTACTACAATTATTTAAGAGGTTTTTGGAAAGATGGCACAAAATTCATTTATGGTGGAAGCGGGCATATTTCTGACCCAGACGCTAACCCACTTATTCCTTGTGAATTTATGTTTCCTGGAACTACCGACCCTCTTGGCTGGGGTACCGCAGGTGTGCCACAACCAAATTGGACAGAACAAACCGCCAACAATACGCCGAATGACCGAAGATTCGTTCAGTCGGCTGGGCCTTTTGTGTTAAAGCCGGGAGCTATAAATAATATTACCGCGGGTGTAGTTTGGGCGAGGTCTTCAGGTGGCGACCCTTTCGAATCTGTTGAAGCCCTAAGAAGAGCTGATGACAAAGCACAAGCTCTTTTTGAAAACTGTTTCAAGGTATTAGAAGGTCCACATGCTCCCGATCTAACAGTACAAGAATTGGAGAACGAGCTTATTTTATATATCTCAAATGCACCCAATTCAAATAATTACGGAGAAACGTATGAAGAATTTGATCCATTCATCGTTTCAACTGATGCCACAGCTGATAAGTTTTATCGCTTCCAAGGTTATCAGTTATTTCAATTAAAAGACAACAACGTGTCATTATCTGATTTATTGGACGCCACAAAATCAAGGTTGGTTGCACAATGTGACATTAAAGATGGGGTATCTAAAATTATCAATTTCGAATTTAACGATGATCTTAACGCTAGCATCCCTGTTCAGCGAGTAAATGGAGAAGATGAGGGAATACGACATAGCTTTAGGGTAACGGATGATGCTTTTGCACAAGGAGATAGACGTCTCGTTAACTTTAAAAAATACTATTATATTGCTATTGCATACGCACACAATAATTATGAAATGTACAACCCTAATGACCCAAATACATTAGACGGGCAACAGAGGCGATATATTGCCAGTAGGAAAGCCGCCGTTGGAGAAGTAAAAATTATTGAGGCCGTCCCTCACAGCCCTATACCTGAGGCAGGTGGAACCTTGCAGCTTATTGAGTACGGATCATCTCCGCAGATTACGCGCATTGATGGATATGGTAACGGCAACAGAGACTTGGAATTTACCGCACCGACATTGAGTACTATTTTAGCTGAGGGCTACATGGAAAACCCGACATATGATTATGGCCAAGGCCCAATCAACGTGAAGGTTGTAGATCCACTGAACCTAAAGCCGGGATATTTTGAATGTAAATTCAGGGACTATACGGCTCCGAATAGCGGCAATGGTGCAGATACAGCGAGTTGGGTTATCTACCGCTATGACGTCGAAGGAGGAACAATTTTAGACTCTGTGAGTAGCGAACAGACGATTGCAGTAGACAATGAACAAATCATTGCTGAATGGGGAGTTTCTGTTCAGATATATCAGGAGAAATATTATTTTCCTTCTGGATCAGGAAATATCGCAGCGAAGACAACGGATATGATTTCCTCTTCCATTACGTTTGCAGATTCCTCGAAGCGTTGGTTGACAGGTGTTAGAGACAAT
>CAMDLY010000082.1 GCA_945902115.1 Lishizhenia tianjinensis
AACTAGTTCAGGAAAGTTGTTTTTTGTGGTTAAAAAAGCTGTTGGAGATGTTTGGTTTTACGACGATTCGGGGAAAGTAACTTTTTCAAAAAACTACACATCCTATTTACCGGGCCGATACATCCTAAATTTCACCTCAGATTCTAAACCTAACCATATCCTATATTACTGCCATTAATCTCCAGATAGAAGAATCGGATAAGTAACAAACTTTATATCATGACTTTCTAGTCGCAACATATAGTAGCCTGGGGAGAATTCGCGAATTGAAATGGATTCAAATTGAGAATTTAGATTTCCACTCATAAGCTCCGATCCATTCAAAGAATATATTACATAGCGTGTATAGTTGCTGTTGCTCTGTTTAACAGTGAATATCCCACTCGTTGGATTCGGAAATAAAATTAGCTGATTTGACAGTATGTCTTGCATGCCCGCTTGACAATTATTTGTGGCAGAAGGGCTTGGCCCTACTGTTCCAAAATCTATTCCTCCATCGGGACATCTTGCAAAAGAAACGTCAGTTGTTTGTATGCCAAAAACGACATCATCATATATGATAGCTCCATTCGATAAAATAACATTTTCTCCCTGCGATGAAAGTTTAAAATTTGTATGCAACCCAGTTTGTTCCACATCGTTGTCGCACCATACCAATAAATATCCATTGGCAGGAATAATAGTTCCAATAGGAATAGACCATTTCATCCAATTAGAGGCATCATCGGAAAGGTACATGCCACTCAAATCTATCGATGTTCCAGTGGTATTAAAAAGCTCCAGCCAGTCGTCATTCTCACCGTTGGAATCTGTATTTGTTAAATTATTAGAAGATAACACTTCATTTATCACTACCTCTCCAATATTACAGAAAGGAAATACAATACTTAACGTATGGTATTCATGCTCTGCCCTTTGGGGACTGAATATTCCTGCATTCGCATTTTCAGCATATATAAAATATTCAACTACCGATCCAGTCAAAGCAACTTGTGCACCGAACACATGATCACCTGCTGCACCATCTCCGTGTAAACCATCATCGTACATTAGTATTCTATTGAATTTTAACTGATGATCCAATCTATAGCCTAGGTAAACAAGCGACTCATTCGTGCATGAAACGGTAATAAATATATTTTCCCCGAAGGCTGGTGTCAGGTTACTCGTGCTCGTCGAATTAATTGTCGGCGCTTGGAGCATATAATTGGCATTCGATGAGAAAAAGGTTACTCTTTGAGCCATTAAGGTTTGTATGCCAGGTATAGACGCACCTCCTCCCGGCCCACTTCCGGTTACGGCCGTGGTGAGGCTATTTTGAAATTGAGTGTAGGTAAAAAATTTATAGGGATCTGCTTGAACAGAAGCATTAATGGTCGAACGCAATGTATTGGCGGTGGTAAGATAGGCCTGATTTGCAAAAATTTCTTGTACTATAGTTCTGATATGAGCCATGTACATGCGTTTATACATGGGGTCAGCCAGAATTTTCTTAATTAGTGGATGATTAGTTGAATTTATATTCGACATAGGATCCAAGCTAGGTCCGCCACTACCTGAGCCAGTTCCACCGGGAAAACTGTTAAAACTCATATTCAAATCCCACACAGTAGGTACAAAACGATCATTCAAATCCCAAGTCAAGTAATAATTCTGCCTGAAAGCGCCATTGTAAGAATCCAAATTCACCAAGACATTGTTGAATGCCAACATCCACATGGCTCTGTCTATATCGAGCTTAGATTCAATATTGCTAAAATTATTATTGAGCGTATTGATTAAGTCTACAAGTTTATTCCATCCATAAGTCGTTTTCAATTCATAAGCATTGAAATAGGAGGAACTATCTGCGTTGATATATTTTAAATCTGGTGATCCTGTCGAACCCGGACCGGCCCCTCCTTGAGGATTACATTTGAAATATGTCTTGTCACTCAAATAGTAATTATCGCCATTAAATTTTTTATTAATACTTTCTGCGTTTGAGTATAAACCTCTTAGGGAACCGTTAATGTATACATTGGCGAAATTTGCTTTCGGACAATCCATATATTGTTCTAGAATAGCATATGACAGAACTTCCCTAATCATTGAAGGATCCGAATATCCATTTTGAAGTTTTATATCCGTATACCCTTGGTAATCTTGGCTCCCGATGATATGATCTAATTCAATGTGTAAAGGGTTTTTATTATTATTCGCATTATATGAACTATTCCCCTTGTACTTAACACCTACACTATCATATACTACTCCATTGACAATAACTGAATCGGCTATTAAATAGCTTTCTGTTAAAGTTGCCGCATCCAATTGACTATCCCAATTGGAAAAAGAAAAGAAAATTTCGATTTTTTGTACGGTAGCCCTATCATAAAATTCCTGCGATAATAACTGGGAATAAATAAAAAAGGTAAAAAAGATAATCAGAAATTGTTTCATATTGTTAGGTTTACACTCTTAGTATATTTTCAGGCTATAAAATTGCTTTATGTTAATTTAATTTAAACTGAAAGTTAACTTTTTTAAAGATATTAAGGTAAAAATTAAATTTTATGCTTAGCATTTAAGGAATGGATTCTTTGACTCAAATAGTTTTAGGAGGAGCAGTTGCTGAATTAGTAGCGGGAAAAAAAATGGGTAACAAAGCTATACTTTGGGGTGCTGTTGCTGGTACCATTCCTGATTTGGACGTTTTCCTTAGGGCATTTTACCATCCAATAGATGCCGCGTTAATTCATAGAGGATTTTCACATTCTCTTCTTTTTTCGTTTCTGTTTAGCCCCATTTTAGCATGGCTATTCTTTAAATTGTATCGTAAAAAATACACCTATAAGTTGTGGTTACACCTATTTTTCTTGGGATTAATCACACACCCTATGCTAGATATGTTTACCAACTATGGGACACAATTCTTTTGGCCTCTTGATACTCGAATTACTTTCAATACCGTTTTCGTCATTGATCCATTGTATACGCTTCCATTTCTTACCTGTCTCGTTTGTGCATTATTTTTTAAAAGAGACAATCCAAAACGTTATAAAATAAACTTAATTGGGTTAGTATATTCATGTGTCTATTTAATGTGGGGAGTAGTGATTAAATTAATATTACTTTCACAGACAGATGAAGTGTTTTCCAAAGAGAACATACAAGCCAACCGAGCGATGATAACTCCAATGCCTCTAACCAGTTTTTATTGGTATACTCTTGGAGAGGATGACTCAACCTATTACGTTTATTATTCTTCGATTTTTAATAGCGAAAATCCCGTAATAGAGCGCATTCCAAAGGGTAAATTGCGGTTAGAAAATATTCGTTGGAAAGGAGAAAATTATAGTCCTAAACTTTCCTTAATGTCGAATGAATATTACGTGCTCAGACAAAAAAATGACACATTATCCTATTATGATTTAAGATTTGGTTTATCTGGAAAAATTACCGCAGAGAAGACTAACCATGCCGTTATGGGATACAACTTTATCATGAAAAAGAATGAAGTTGATATGGTCAAACCAATGAATCGAGGCGAAACAATGAAATATGTTGATTTACATTATTACTTAAGAAAGGTCATAGGCCATTAGTTTTTAAGGCATAGTTATTGACATCTTGCATTTTGTAACTAACCTGTAATTAATTACCCTGATGCGAACAACAGACTTATTTTTACCAAAAAATTACTTTATGAAAACGCTATTTTCTATACTCTCTATCTCACTTTTATTGTTCCAAAGTTGTGCTCAAGAGAATGTAACCTCCAATACTGATAAAGCTTCAAGTAAACAGAGACCCCAAGTTGAAATAACATTCACCTTAGCCGATTATCTTACGGAAAATAAAGCCTTAGATAATCAAGTGGAATCGGTATTAAAGCAATTAGACGAAAATCAACGCATCGCACAATTAATCATGCCCGCAGTGGGTAAATACGGACAAACGAAAGAAACTATTCAACAGCATATTCTTGATGGAGTGATTGGTGGGGTCTTGATGTTAAACGGAACCAAAGATGAATTTACGGGATTGATTAAATCTTTCGAAGAAAAAAATAAGCAATATGGAAATCTCCCATTTTTATATAGCGCAGATGCAGAACCTAGTTTAGTAAATAGGAAAATAAATGGTTCTACAATTGTAAAAAAAGCAAGTGAAATCAGTACCTATGAAGAGGTTTTGGAAGTGGCAAAGACTATTTCAACAGATTTAAATGCTATTGGTATCAATTATAATTTTGCCCCTGTAGTTGATGTGGCGGGTAATGCAACAGTTGGATATCGCGGATTTGGCTCTAAACCTGAGCAGCTAATTCCTTGGTCTGATGCATTTATTCAACAAACACAAAAGCAAGGAATTGTCGCAACGGCAAAACACTTTCCCGGCCATGGACTAGTTTCAGGCGATACACACAAATCGCTGCAAGTAATTGATGGTGAGTTGAAGGAAATAAAAAATTATCCAGAACTGATAAAGAACGGTGTACTTTCCATCATGGTCGCTCATATCGCTGTGGAAAATAACTCAAAGTACAATACGAATGGACTACCTTCTACATGTTCAGAAAAAATTGTGACAGATTTATTAAGAAAGGAATTAGGATTTAAAGGCTTAGTAGTTACAGATGCTATGAACATGGGAGGAGTGGTCTCAGTTCCCCAATCTGCGACAAAATCCATACAAGCTGGGTGTGATATAATTCTAATGCCTCTGGACGCCAAAAAAACGCATGCAGAATTATTAGCGATGTACCGTAAAGATGAAGCATTCAAATCGAAGGTGGATGCTGCAGCAAAAAATGTGATAAGAATGAAAATATGTTTGGGCTTGCTGAAATAAATTATTTGTCCAACACTTTGGGAATTCTAAAATAATCCGAGTCTTTTTTCGGGGCATTCATTAGTGCCTCGTCTTTCGAAACTGTAGTTGATGCAATGTCATCACGTAAAACATTTCTTTCATCAGACATAAAGATGAGCGGTTCAACGTGCGATGTATCTATAGCGCTGAGGTTATCCATGAAGCCGATTATCTTTTCCATATCTTTACGAATAGACTCTAGTTCTTCACCACGAAATTCTAATCTCGCTAATTTGGCAATGTGTAGAATGGTTTCCTCGCTAATTTGCATGACACAAAATTAACTATTTTGATGAAGTTTGGGGTATCTTTTTTCTAAAGGATTACTTATTACCTCAAAACAATGCTCTCTCAATTCAACCACAGACATCGATTGTACGTCACTTTTAGCAACTACATCGTGAATGATAACATCCGCTATTCCTGGTCGAGCTGGCCCTAAAATGAGGGTTGGATCAGAAAAAAGAAAAAAATTATTCACAAAAGTAATTGGCACCACAGGAATTTCTAAGGTCTTGGCTAATTTAAAGGCACCATCTTTAAAGGGCATCATCTTGGGATTGTCGTCATCTGGAATACCACCTTCAGGAAAAATGGCTATAGACCATCCTTGTTGCACAGCCCTTTCAGCAAGGAGTAACGACTGACCCGCTTTACTTTTATCGCTTCGATATACAGGAATATTAAGATTTTTAAAATATGTTCTAATTATAGGATAGTTAAGTATTTCACTTTTACCAAGAAAGACAAAAGGATGCTTGGGTATTAATGAATACATAAAAAATATATCTAAGTAAGAACTGTGATTGGCTACAATTACATAGGGTCCATCTGGTAATCCATTATTCGAGATTTTGTTGACATGGTAAAGACAAAAGAACCTCATTAGCCAACTCCAAAAAATGAATAAATTGAAACTCATCTTTTTCCATTTGGGATTCATCAATAAGAGTAAAAAAAAAGGATATAAAATTATGGCTAATACTGAAAACACTATGGCAATGTAAAGTTTCCATAACAGACCGAAAATCCCCACCAAATAGCGCATCAACAAATCTACAATTTAAAGCTGTAACTTCTATTCATACTCAAAGAAATCCTTAAATTTGTCCGCATGGCAAGGATACTCACAGGAATACAATCGACAGGAACACCGCATTTAGGTAATATTCTAGGTGCTATCATCCCTGCAATTGAGTTATCCAATGAGAAAGGAAACGACTCCTACCTTTTTATAGCGGATATGCATTCTTTAACGCAAGTAAAAGATGGTTCTACCTTGCGTGAAAATACCTATGCCACTGCAGCTACGTGGCTCTCATTCGGTCTAAATCCGGAAAAAAGTGTGTTTTACCGTCAAAGTGATGTTCCCGAAGTTACAGAACTCATGTGGTACCTAATGTGCCTTTATCCATACCAGCGAATGACCCTCGCGCATAGCTTTAAAGATAAAGCGGACCGATTGGAAGACGTGAATGGTGGCTTATTTTCATACCCCATTTTGATGGCTGCGGATATCTTACTCTATGATGCTGAAATTGTACCTGTAGGAAAAGATCAGAAACAACACATAGAAATGGCTAGGGATGTAGCAAATCGTTTCAATCTCCATTATGGTGAAACTTTTGTCGTACCTGAGGAACGTATAAACGAAAATACAAAGCTCATTCCCGGAATAGATGGCGAAAAAATGAGTAAGTCAAGGGGTAACCATATCGATATATTTTTACCTGAAAAACAGTTACGAAAACAAATAATGTCTATTGTGTCGGACAGCACACCACTCGAACAACCTAAAAACACTAAAACTTGTAATACATTTGCTTTGTATTCATTACTGGCGTCTGAAAATGAGGTAAATGCAATGAAGAGTAATTATGCCAACGGTAATTATGGATATGGCCATGCCAAACAAGCCCTTTTTGAGCTTATTCTATCGAAATATGCTGAAGAGCGCAAGAATTTTGACGAATTATTAGCTGATAAAAAACGAATTGACCAGTCTTTGTCTATTGGCGCTAAAAAAGCTAGAATTGTAGCCCATGAGGTCTTACAAAGAGTCCGTAATAAAGCGGGTTACTAATTATCAGAATAATTTAATATGCGTGTTCGCAATCGTACCAGTAAAATACTTAACTATTGAAAATCAATAATTTAATCGAAGCGAGAGCTATTTTGTGAATATTACCGAACAATCTTCGGCCTTGAATTTCTTGGTTTTAGCTACTGAACTGAAACTGTTAATTTTTAAAATTTCTGCAAGAACATTTTTAAAAAATTTCAGTTTCAGAAAGGAGTTAAAATTGTTCGCTACGAGTTGTAAATACA
>CAMDLY010000083.1 GCA_945902115.1 Lishizhenia tianjinensis
TTTCTCGAGACCATCGAAAAGAGTTTAAAAGTTTATTGTGGAACAAATTATCGCAATCAAAATCAATTGAGCTACAGAAGAAATTTATTACTCAAGTAATTGAGTATAATGATATTTTCAATGATGAAATTAGCTTTCAAGAAGTTTTAGCTCAAAATTTCTTAAATACATCATGGGAAAAAGAGAGGTTTTTCCGTCAGTTAATTGAAGAAAGATTTGGCTTATCAAATTTTACTATAAGTGAAACTATAGTGGAACCAATTAATCTTTATAAGAATCTAATTCTCGAAAGTCAAATTGAAGACGATGAAATTCCTAAAGACATAAAAAGCCTTCTGTACTTTGAAGATCATGAAAACTTGATAAAACAGTTTATTGAAAAACACAGTAATGAGCAACAAGAACAAAAAAAGGAAATAGAACAAAGCTATTTCGTAGGAAATCTGCATACCGCTGCGGCTAAAAAAGGAAAGTTCACTGTTCAAAAAAATACTGCAAACTCTGGATGGTCACATGGGAAAAAAGATATGGACAAGAATAAATATGCTGGGATGAAGGCTGAAAAAATCGCTTACACTACTTTAGTGAACGAATACGGCGAAGAAAATGTTCAATGGATGTCTTCATTTTCGGAAACTTCAATGGACAAGGCTGATTCATATCATTTTGACATTGCTTATAAAGTTGATGGCACCTGGAAATATCTTGAGGTAAAGTCATTTAATGGTAAGTACTTTCATTTAAGTAGAGAAGAAAAAGCTTTTGGCAGTAAATATCCGGAAAAATATGAAATTGCGCTTGTAACAGGGATAGATGTTTTCATATTAAAAGATATGTTTGGAAAGGATATTGATTTCGAAAATAACCAAAACTATAAAGCAATACCATCAGATTATATCATTTCATTAAACATTGTAAATAATCACTAAAATGCTCCCACTACAACAGGCTTACGAAGTCAAACAATCGATTATTGAGTACCTCAAAGCAACCTTTGATTTTAAAGAAAAGGCTGTTTCGAAGGCGTTTTACGACTTTATTGAAAGTCCTAAAGATGGGATTTTCAAGGGGCCATATATTTCATTGAAACTTCCTTTTGAAACGGAAACGGGTGGAGAGGAAATTCCACTTCAAATAAAACCGAAATTATCGCCGTACAAACATCAATTTCAAGCCTTCCAACGTCTTACATCTGAAAATGGGCATCGGCCAGAACCCACATTGCTCACAACAGGTACAGGCTCTGGGAAAACGGAATCATTTCTATATCCACTTTTGGATTATTGTTACAAGAATAAAGGAAGAGCAGGAATTAAAGTAATCATTCTGTACCCGATGAATGCCCTTGCAACCGATCAAGCAAAGCGATTGGCGGAAATCATTTACAATGACCCTTTGTTGAAGGATAATATCACGGCTGGATTATTTATTGGTGAAGGTAAAGACAAATCGAAATTCCCCAAAACGATGGGGGATACTCACATTATTGAAAATAGAGATGAGATTTTGGAGAATCCTCCGGATATTCTGTTGACCAATTTTAAAATGTTGGATTACGGATTGTTGCGCCACCAATTTCACAAGTTGTGGAAATATAATTTCGACGATCCATCCCTTTTGCAATTTTTAGTACTGGACGAGTTACATACCTATGATGGAGCCCAAGGAACTGATGTAGCGAACCTAATCCGTCGTTTAAAATTAAAACTGAATATTCCACAAGGACAATTATGTCCCGTGGGAACTTCAGCAACAATTGGTAAAGGGGCAGATTCGGTGCGCTTACTGACAGAATATGCGTCGAGCGTATTTGGAGAAACATTTTATGTAGATTCAGTAATTGTTGAGCACCGTTTAAGTGCAGATCAATTTTTCAACATTCCGGATGATCAATTGGACACATTTCTCCCTCGTATTGTTGGACTTCAACAAAGTCGACTGGGAAGTAATGAAAATTACCACGATTATATTGTTCGTCAAAAGAAATTGTGGCAATTACCTGAAGATATTCAACCAAATGACCTTGCAGATCAACTGAAGCAATTGAAAATCGTAAAAGACTTATGCGATATATGTTCTAAATCTATTCTTCCAATACCAGAATTAATTGATCGATTGAATGCAATAAATCCAGGATATGCTTCCTTGCCTTTAATGGATGAGGTAAATGGATACTCCCCAAAAGAAGAAGTGATAACCTCCATTTTGGCGTTAATTGCAGAAGCAAAAATGGATGAAAAGGGAAAGATTCCTTTTCTATTCCTACAAATACAAATTTGGGTAAGAGAATTAAGTGGTTTACTACGTGAATTTTCAGCCGAACCCTCATTCACTTGGAAGGACAAGATATCCTTAGAAGACGATAATATTGCTTTACCACCTTATTTTTGCAGAGAATGCGGCGCCAGCGGATGGATGGCTATAAAACATGATAATCGCGATAAATTTGAAGGAGATCCAACTGGTATTTACGAGCACTATTTTACCAATCATAAGAATATCTATTTCATAAATACATATTCTGAAAAACATGCTGCCGTTGATGATTTTGACGGTGAAGGAATAGCACCGTATGTACATCAAGTAGATCTTAAATTCAGAGATACCGACTCTCCTAATTATCTTCATGTTTTAGGTTATAGAAAAGTAAAAGATCAAAAATCAATTCATGTTTGCCCAGAGTGTAACACCCAGAATACCTTAAGTATTATTGGGACAAGAATTGCTACGTTAAACTCGGTTTCTGTAAGTCAGGTATTATCATCTGATTTGGACAAAAGAGGAGAGCAATACCGTAAAGTTTTAGAATTTACCAATGGAGTTCAAGATGCAGCGCATCAAGCAGGTTTTGTTCAAGCAAGAAACTACCGATTTACTTTTCGGTCTTCTCTCCAGAAAATCATTAATGAAATTGGGAAACCTATAGACTTAGATTCACTTTCAGAAGCCTTTATCAACTATTGGAAAACACATGCTGACCCAACAGGAAATGGACAATTAGATGCATATTTTCAGCGCTTCTTTCCATCGGATTACATTGGCAAATCAGATGTAGAGATGTATCGGAACGAGCAAACCAAACTATTCTCAAAAAAGTTCGAAACAGAATTTGATCTGCGTGTTTATTGGGAGGTATTATCGGAGTTTGGCTATAATGCACAAATAGGTCGAACGCTTGAAAAAACTGGTTCTTCTGCGGTTTCATTTGATTTGGATGAATTGAAAATGGCCTTTACAGCAATGTTCGATTGGATGAAATCGAACAATATGGAAGTTGTAGAAGAATCTTCATTCGTTCAATTTTTGAATATATTATTGCATCGTATGCGGATTCGTGGTGCATTGAATCATCCGTACCTCAATAAGTTTAGACAAGAGGATTTATCTTTTAAGGCTTTAAATTGGAGTTATGATAAAACCCATTATTTAAATAGAACTTATCATGATCAAAATTCTCGAATACCAAAATTGGTATGTACCAATGGTAAAACAAAGAATGTGTTGGATTCAACGTTCGCAAAAACAACGAATTGGTTCCATACTTATTTTGTGAAAACCTTTGAACTTGTTCCGTCAAATACAGCAATGATTAATGAGTTCTACGAAGAGTTATTCAAAATTTTATCTGAACAAGATTTAATAGATGTTAATACTTCCAAAGAAGGAGAAAATTTCGCAATAAATCCGTCCAAAATTAAGGTTGGAAATGAAGTGATTTCTTTTGAATGTAATCAATGTTCTTCTTCTGTTCAAGTTCATTCAACTGATAATCTATTGGAAGGATCTGTTTGCATGGATTATCGTTGTACAGGAAAATATACCCTCTCCCCAAAAAAGAAATTGAACTATTATAATTTAGTTTATAATCGTACAAATTCACCACGTATTTTTGCTTCAGAACATACTGGAGTCTTGGAAAGACAAGTTAGAGAAAATGTAGAAGATGATTTTAAAAATAGGCCAAATTATAATTCACTCAATGTATTAGTTGCAACGTCTACATTGGAAATGGGGATTGATATTGGATCCTTAAATACGGCAATCAATACTAGTGTTCCGCCACTTACCTCAAATTTTTTACAACGAATTGGTCGTGCCGGTCGTTCATCTGGCACAGCACTGATTGAGACATTTGCTCAAAATAAAGCACACGACTTATTTTATTATCAAGAACCGATGGAAATGATGCAAGGAGATATTAATACTCCAGGTTGTTTTCTTAACGCAAAAGATATTCTATCAAGACATTTTACTGCTTATTGTTTTGATACTTGGACGAAAGCAAACCCAGTAACAAACCAAATTCCAAATCGAATAACTGATTTAAATTTGATCGCAAACAGTACAACTGATATTGCTTTTTTTGTGAACCGACTCGTAGCATACATTGTTAAAGATGTTGCAATTCTTGATCGTTTTTTCAGTCTGTACAAGGGGCAAATAGATCAATCTCTTGAGGATTCCATAAGAAAGTCTTTGGAAGGAGATTTTGACAGTTCTTTTGCAAAGCGTCTGAGAGGTGTTTTTGAGGATTTAAAAAAAGAAATATTCTTTCTTTTGGACAAAGAAAAAGAAATTGAGGCGGTAATAAAAGACAAGAATCTTGGAAAAGAAGATGATGAGCGCAAAATACTTGAACAAGAGATGAAGAGTGTTCTTTTGTTTAATAATAAAATTCAAAGAAGACAGATTATTGAACTTTTAACCAATGAAGGGGTACTGCCAAATTATGCGTTTCCGGAAACAGGTGTGACATTGAATGCTCAAGTGTATGGTTTTAAACCTGAAGGTGCGGAACAAGAGCCAGTAACAAAAAGTTATGAAATCGTACGCTCTGCTTCATCAGCATTGAAAGAATATGCGCCAGATAATTTCTTTTACAGTCAAGGGAATAAATTAGAAATCTCAGGTCTGAACACATATGATTGGTTTGGCGAGAAATCAAGTCTTGCAACAATGCGTTTTTGTTCCAATTGTGACCATTTAGAAGAAGAAATTAAAGTAACTGAAAAAGGCACTTGTCCTAAATGCGGTCACGAATCATGGAATGCGGCATCGAATAAACACAAATTTGCACGAATGCATTCTGTTAAATCAGTCAATTCGAGCAATAATTCGGCATTGAAAGATTCCAAAGATGATCGAGATCAGAAGAATTATATGATTTCAACTCATTTTAACTTTAATCCAAATTCGATTGAAGGTACATGGGGTATGAAATCCATTCCTTTTGGAATTGAGTATGTTAAGGATGTTGAATTAACAAAAGTAAATTTAGGCATCAATTTACAGACCTCGAATCACTTAACGATTAATCAAATTGAAGATGTTCCTCGTCACGGTTTTGTTACTTGTAAAAATTGCGGTAAATCAACACCTAAACCTCGAGAAGTACTTCTATTCAAAGATAAAAAATTCCACTACGGTTATTGCAAGCATAAAGACATTGATTATTCTGATAAAAAGGATTCACTTGCAGTTTTTGAAGAAGTTTATTTATATAGACAAATGCAAACGGAGGCTATTAAAATCTTACTTCCAGTCCAAGAGTTTGAGAATGAAGCCACACAAGAAATGTTTAAGGCTGGACTTGAGTTGGGCTTGAAAAAATACTACAAAGGAAATCCTGATCACATTGCTTTTGAATTTTATTCAGAGTTTAATGCTGTAAACGAAAGATTTGATAGGTACTTGGTAATGTATGATACCGTTCCAGGTGGAACAGGATATCTACAAAAATTATTTGACACGACTGAATTCACGCAACTTCTTACACAAGCATACGATACAATTAGGACTTGTTCTTGCAAATCAGAAGGGAAAGATGGTTGTTATCGCTGTATTTTGTCGTATTCGAATCAATACATTAGGCAGTCATTAAGCAGAAGTGCAGCGGAAGACTTGTTTTCAAAGATTGTTTTATCTGCAAAAGATTGGGAGCCATTAAGTCAAGGGATTTCGTCACTTACCGAAAGTGGGATGATTGAAGAAAGTGAATTGGAAAAGAAATTTCCGATGGCGTTGAAAAAATTCGTTGAACGCAAAGACGATGAAAAATACTCATTTAAATCATTTAAAGACAACGGAATAACGTGTTACCAAATTGGATTACCCAAAAACGAGGATATAATATATCTTACAATTACACCTCAAGTAACTTTGGGAGAAATTCATGGGATTGATAAAAATACGAGAGCAGATTTTATGATAAAATGCTCATCAATTATGCGAAATGGCGAACAAGTAGAAGATTCAAACGAATTAATGGCCTACAAAGAAGTGGTCGTTTATTTAGATGGTTATCGTTATCACGCATCGAAAGAGCACATGCGATTTTACGAAGATGTTGGAATTCGAAAAGCAATAAATTCATCACCCAATATGTATTCGTGGTCCTTATCTTGGGATGATATGAAGCGCTTTGAAAGCAATAAAGAAGAGGAGTGCTTTGATGAATTGTATGTTGACTCAAAAAAATATGCGGTAACTGTAAAAAAGCTAATTCAAGTCGCTACCGCCAAAGGCATTGATGCTGGTTTAATCCAGGCGAAAAATTCAATGGAGCGATTGGTCTGGTTTTTAACGAAT
>CAMDLY010000084.1 GCA_945902115.1 Lishizhenia tianjinensis
TACAAGATCATCGATCATCTCAACATCAGGTGCATCGCTGTTTTCTGCACAAATATTCCAACTGTTTTGATAACCGGTTGGGGCAACAAGTATATGACACGGAAGCACAGAGCCAAATTGCTGTTGAGAAAGCATTGGTGGGCCCGCTAAATTCAAGAGGTTTCCAGAGCCATTACCATGAAGAAGTATACATACAGGAAATCCGCCTTGAGGAACAGCACCCTGAGGTACTAAAATATTTATTGGGTAAGTATATCCGCTTGGTTGTGAAGTCCATGTTTTTGTAATGCTAATACTTGTGTTATTAGTTAAAACTTGAGAAAATCCAAATATTGGTAAGTAAATCAGCGCTATGAAAAGTAATTTAGTAATGTTTAAAGGTGTCATATACTTTGTTATCTACACTTTAGTTTAATCGTATCGTTGTTTTGAACTTGCCCATAACTTACTTATAACCCTCACAATCTCTCTTCAAGCCAACAAGCATTTGTTCGCTTGGTCTCATAAAGTAGGGTTTTATAACTACTAAAATTTATCATCAATCACTTCCTGGTTAAACAGCAACATTGTGCTCTCTTAACGCATCGTTTAAGGAAGTTTTTAAATCCGTGGATGCCTTTCTTTTACCGATGATTAAAGCACAAGGTACTTGAAAATCTCCTGCTGGAAATTTTTTGGTGTAAGAGCCAGGAATAACAACACTTCTTTCGGGCACATATCCACGTAATTCTTGGGGTTCATTTCCTGTAACGTCGATAATTTTGGTGGATTTCGTCAAAACGACATTTGCTCCCAAAACAGCCTCTTTTCCGACACGGACACCTTCAACGACAATACATCGTGAGCCAATAAAGGCATTGTCTTCAATGATGACAGGTGCTGCTTGCAAGGGTTCTAAAACTCCTCCAATTCCAACACCACCGCTGAGATGAACATTTTTTCCAATTTGCGCACAACTTCCCACAGTTGCCCAAGTATCAACCATCGTTCCCGTATCTACATAAGCGCCAATATTTACATAAGAAGGCATCAAAATAACACCAGAAGCGACAAATGCACCATACCGTGCAATTGCATGCGGAACAACTCGCACTCCCAATTCTTTGTAGTTGCGCTTCAACGCCATCTTGTCGTGGAACTCAAAAGGGCCAACTTCAATAGTCTCCATTTTTCGGATAGGGAAGTACATAACGACAGCTTTTTTGACCCATTCGTTTACCTGCCATTCGCCATTTTCTAAAGGTTCTGCTACGCGCAATCTTCCTTTGTCAATTTCTTCGATTACCTGTTCGATGGCATCTATAGTTGCTGGGGTGCTGAGCAAGGAGCGATCTTCCCAAGCTTGTTCGATCATTGATCTCATGAATGATGGTTTTTTGTAAATGAAACAATGGCATTTTCTTCCTTCGGAATAAATAAGAGGAATATGAATCCAAGGACAAAGAATAGGGCTACTGAAAATACCGAATAACGTATGTCTTGAAAGATTAATTCCGTTAAACCGAAAAATGCTGTCCCGAGAACCATTCCAATTTTTTCTGTAACGTCGTAGAAGGAAAAGTAACTCGCATGATCCGTAGTTTCCGGAAGGAACTTACTGTATGTAGAACGAGCCACTGCTTGAACTCCTCCCATAACTAAGCCAACAAAAGCTGCCAAGATGTAGAATTCAACAGGTTGTGTGATGATATATGCAAAAACGCATAAAATGATCCATACGACCACGTTTACGATGATAACCTTGATATTGCCAATTTTCTTAGCTAACATAGAAGACAACTTGGCTCCAACAGCACCGAGCAATTGTATGAGCAAAATAGCTACGATAAGTCCCGTTTTAGCTCCTTTGTCGGGCCATTCAATTTCTTTGCTCGCAAATACAGTTGCCATGAGCATAACGGTCTGCACACCGGTGTTGAAGAAAAAGAAAGCATACAGGAATTTCTTGAGCCTTTTCGTTTGCATAAACTCTTTAAATACGAGTTTCAGTTCTCGAAACCCTTTCCAGATATAATCTTTGTCCGGTTTTTTATCGAAAACATTGTTTGGTAAAACGCGATACGTCAATTGAGCAAAACCAATCCACCAAACGGCAACGAGCAAGAAGCTTACCTTTGTTAAACTAGCGTCTATTCCCATTATTAGTGCCAGACAAATGATGAGTAATGCCATGCTGCCCAAGTATCCCATAATGTACCCCTGAGCGGAAATCCGATCTTGATCTTTTGTATCCGCAATTTCGGGTAAAAAGGCGTTGTAGAATACTAAGCTATTCCAAAAACCTATGGTCCCAAGAAATATGGACAGCATCCCTAATTCAACCTGCGCAGGATCAAAAAAGTACAGCGAAGCACAGGAAAAAGAACCCATGTAACAGAAGAATTTCATGAATTTCTTTTTTGTACCCGTGTAATCGGCTATCCCAGAAAGCAAGGGAGACAAAAAGCTTATACACAAAAATCCGACGGATAATACCAGTGAGTAGATGACACTTGGGGATACGTCGTAACCAAAAAAGTTTACTGTTACGCTCCCTGCTTCCACAGTTTCAGGATCCAAACCTCTCTCTTTGGCATATAAATTTCGTGTGCTCGTTTCATAAAACAATGGAAAGATTGCTGAAGAGACAACTAAACTATATACCGAGTTAGCCCAGTCATAGGCTATCCAGCCGCGAATAAGTTTTTTATCACCTTTTTTTATCACTAAGGATAAAGTTAATAGAAAAATTCAAGTAGTACCGGAGGAATAAAATTGAATTTGTATTTACAAACTGAATACGGGAATTTTAGTTCCTAAGATTTTTTCAATGTCTTTGACGTATGGTTTTTCAGTAGTTTCACAAAGCGAAATGGCCAGTCCAGTTTTTCCTGCTCTTCCTGTTCTTCCAATCCTGTGGACGTATGTTTCCGCTATATTGGGAATTTCGTAATTAACGACAAGTTCAAGTTCAACGATGTCTATTCCTCGCGCCACAATATCCGTTGCAACCAATACTTTTGTTTTCCCATCTTTAAAGTCGTTCAATGCTTTTTGTCGGGCATTCTGTGTTTTGTTACCGTGAATGGCTGCGGCAGTGATCTTTACTTTATTGAGAAAGCGCGCAACTTTATCGGCCCCGTGTTTCGTTCGTGTAAACACGAGAACGGAGTCACAATTGCTTTCATTTACAAGGCGAATAAGGGTATCTTTTTTTGCTTCTTTCTCGGAAAAATACAGGCGTTGTTCTACTTTTTCTGTCGCCGAGGATACGGGTGCTACCGTGACTGTAACGGGGTTGTTCAGAATGGAATTTGCCAACTGCTGAATAGTTTTCGGCATCGTAGCAGAGAAAAATAGTGTCTGACGATTCTTGGGTATTAATTGAATAATTTTTTTCACGTCGTGTATAAAACCCATATCCAACATACGGTCTGCCTCATCCAATACAAATTGCTTGATATGTCTTAAATCGATAAAGCCTTGTTGATGTAAATCAAGTAGTCTTCCTGGTGTTGCGATCAAAATATCTACACCTTTTCTAAGTTTCTGGGTTTGTTGTTGTTGACTAACTCCACCAAAAATTACGCAGTAGGAAGACTTCAGAGAAGCGCCATAATCCACAATGTTTTCCTCAATTTGAATAGCTAACTCCCTCGTTGGGGTGAGTATCAGCGTGCTTATTGATCGTTTTTGGGAAGGGATATTCTTGTCGAGTATCTGAAGAATAGGAATGGCAAAAGCTGCCGTTTTTCCTGTGCCTGTTTGTGCGCATCCCAATACATCGCGTCCTGCTAAGATATGTGGGATGGCTTTATTTTGAATGGGGGTGGGATGTTTGTATCCCTTTTTTTCGAGCGCTGTTAAAATCGGCTCAATTAAAGATAATTCACTAAATGTCATATGTACTAATCAGCAATGCAATTTTTCAAACTATTTTGGATTTAATGCATTACTCTTGGCGAAGATACCCTAATGTTAAGGATATATCACTATTTCTCGAAATAAAAATAAATACCTTACTTATTATTCTCCAAAATATACGTCAGAATTTTTTCTATCAAGTGCACACGGTCTTTACCTGAAACATTGTGTTTGTACATAGGGTAGGGGAAGAAATCCATTTGTTTCTCGGCTACTATAATTTTAAAATAGTAATGATTTCATTGAATAGATTGATTTAACGTATTCGAGTCCAAATCGAACTTATCGATTACTTCGAAGAAATTATCACTATTAATTACTGTAAATTTTGTTTCACCGTAGAGATTTGTAAAACTCTTTGTTAATCGTGCGGTTTTCGATTTATTCCATTTAATCTCAACAGTTTTCAATGCGCCATTCTTTTCTAGAATCAAATCTATTTCGCGTTGGTCATTATTTCTCCAAAAATAAAAGTTAGCATGAATTTGTTTATACTCATTTTGTTTTCTCAATTCATTGATGATGAAATTTTCAAATAGTGCTCCTGCGTCATTTCGAATTTCAATCGGGCGAAAATCATTAATTAAGGCGTTCCGTATACCCAAATCATTAAAATAAATCTTCTTTGATTTTTTCAATTCCGTTCGATGACTTGAGTGGTAGGCGGGTAGTTTGTAAATGACAAATGCTTGAATTAACATTTCAATATAACTCTCAACTGTTTGATTATCAATTTTTAAGTTTTTTGAAAGTTCATTGTAATTTACTTCTGATCCGATTTGCCACGCGAGTAATTTCAATAACTCCAACATTTTTTCCGGCTTTTTCAACCCTTTGAACAAGAAAATATCTTTGTATAAATAACTCTCCGACAAAAAACGCAATCTACGTTCAGCTTCTTGAGGATTCATCACGATTTCAGGATAATATCCAAAAATAAATCGTTGCGGAAGTTGTCTTAGCTCTTCCAACAAACTTGTGTGATGAACCATTTCTTGAAATGACAAAGGAAATAGAGCAAATTCAAATTTTCTTCCCGTCAATGGTTCATTCAATGAGTTTCTCAATTCAAATGCACTCGAACCGCTGGCAACTACTTGTATATCTTTGCAGTAGTCAGCAAATAATTTAAGAATAGAACCAATTCCTTCGATTTTTTGAGCCTCGTCAATAACCACGATCTTATGATCACCTGCAATTTGTTTTAACCGTTCGCTATTGATATTTTTGAGTAACTGTTGAACATCCGCATTTTCTCCATCCAACCATAAGGTTTTGTTCGAATTACACGCTGGCAACATGCTAATGAGTGTACTTTTACCAACTTGTCTAGCACCGAGAATAACGATAACTTTTCCTTTGTAAAAGTCTTTTTCGATGCTTAATGAAATTTCCCGTTCAATTGACATTTATCTGTTATTCTCGACTGTATTCGCAAATATACTACTTTATTTTAGAAATAAGTCGAAAAATATAGGTTTTTTATACCAAGACTCTCTTACCGTTATGAATAGAGAAATTCTTTGACGACGTTTAAGTTTTCCCTATTTATTATTCTCCAAAATATACGTCAGAATTTTTTCTATCAAGTGCACACGGTCTTTACCTGAAACATTGTGTTTGTGCATAGGGTAGGGGAAGAAATCCATTTGTTTCTCGGCCTCAACAAATTTCTTAACCAAGGCGTAATTGTGTTGCAAAACCACCACATCGTCTACTGTGCCATGAATCAGTAATAATTTACCCTGAAGATTTGAAGCATAATTTAATAAGGATGCTTGGTCATAACCTTTTGGATTCTGTTCTGGTCTATCCATGTAGCGTTCTCCATACATAATTTCGTAGTATTTCCAATCCGTTACTGGACCACCAGCCACACCCGTTGTAAACACTCCGGGGTTACGTAGCATCAAAGATGTCGTCATAAATCCACCAAAAGACCAGCCATGTACAGCCATTTTACTCGCATCTACGAAAGGCAATGATTTCAAATAATTAACTCCCGTAAGTTGATCCTCCATTTCTACATTTCCTAATTGACGGTGAATTTGAGATTCAAAAGCAAAGCCTCTCTCTGCTGAACCTCTATTATCTAACGTAAACACAACATACCCTTGGTTTGCCATCCAATGCATCCATAAATTTGCTCCCGCAAGCCAAGAATTGGTTACCATCTGTGCGTGGGGACCACCATATACATAAACCATGACCGGGTATTTTTTGGAGTCATCGAAATTTGCAGGCTTGATCATTCTGTAGTACAAGTCTGAGCCGTCATTCCCAGGAATTTTTCCAATTTCTGTTGTCCCAATGTTAAACTCTTCAAGTTTGTCTGTTGAGGTACCAAGCCCCTTTGCCATCTTACCATTTGATGTCCAAATAAGTGTTTTATTAGGAACAGTTAAACTTGAGAATGCATCATACCAATAAGCGCCATCTCCCGATAATTGAAAATTGTGTGTGCCAGCTTCTTTCGTTAATAGCTCTGGGTTTCCAGAAAAATCAGTTCGGTAGATCAGTGTATTTGTTGGGTTTTCACCAGTGGCACTGTAATAAATAGTTTTCTTATCATTGCTTAAGCTAAGGATGTCTTTTACTACGAAAGAATGATTTGTTACTTTTTTAATGGCCTCTTTTCCGTCAAA
>CAMDLY010000085.1 GCA_945902115.1 Lishizhenia tianjinensis
TGAATGCTAAAAATAAGAACAAAAACAAAAAGTAATCAAAATTTAGTGGTGAGGTTTTGGAGGATTATAATCAAAAGTTGGGCAGGAACCTTACAAAAAACCCTCAATCCTAATAGAATAAAAGGTTTTCTGCTTTTAAATGTACTCGAGGCGGGTCCCGATAGCTATCGGGATGAACCCGCACTATATTTATCTTTTAACTTTTGACTAATTTCAGGAAAACGAACTAAATTCTCAATGTACTTTCTGCTTTTCATTTGTTTTATGTGAGCTTCGATATTCCTTGCCATTTCATAGGGCAAAGCTTCAAATTTGAAACACACAATCCAATCATCGCTTCGTTTAGTAAATGCAACATCCATTTTAGCAGACAAATGTTCCGCCAATCTTTTTTCCAAATCAAGACAAGAACCAATATAGTATTGATTAATTTTTTTAGAATAAAGAATGTAAACTGTTGCCATATATAAACTTCTCACAAACAAAAAACCCTGATTTTGACATCAGGGTTTTTGTACTCGAGGCGGGACTTGAACCCGCACGCCCATACAGGCACAGGATTTTAAGTCCGGCGTGTCTACCAATTCCACCACTCGAGCATTCCCGACTCGACTGTCGGGTTACGTTTGTTCTTTCGAACTCTCGTGGTTTGGCGAGCGAGAAACGGGATTCGAACCCGCGACCCCGACCTTGGCAAGGTCGTGCTCTACCAACTGAGCTATTCTCGCTTATATGTTGTAAAATTCCGACGTTTTCGGGGTGACAAAAATAGTCATATTTTTCATTTTAAAAAACTTTTTAGCAAAATTCAACTCGAACAATATACAATTCTCGTATGTATACTCTTATATTTACACTTCTTTTTTATCTATGAAAAAACTTATTCTTCTCTTGTCACTAGTGACACATATCGCAGTAGCGCAAAAGACAAAAAAAACAGAGGTTAAACCAAGCTCCCTATCAAGTGATTTACTCGGAGGTTTTGCATTTCGGAGTATAGGCCCCGCTTTGATGTCAGGGCGTATTTCTGACATCGTTATTGATCCTTCCAATGAAAATAGGTGGTATGTTTCTGCGGGTTCAGGTGGTGTTTGGAAAACAGAAAATGCCGGTGCTACGTGGCAGTCAATTTTCGAAGGGCAAGGATCCTACTCAATAGGATGTTTAGCCTTGAATCCAAGCAATTACAACGAAATATGGGTAGGAACAGGTGAAAACGTTGGCGGACGTCATGTCGGATATGGCGACGGAATTTACCATAGCGCAGACGGCGGAAAATCATGGAAAAATATGGGACTCAAATCAAGTGAACATATTTCAAAAATTGTCATTAACCCAAAAAATAGCCAAGTGATGTGGGTAGCCGCCCAAGGCCCTCTTTGGTCTGCGGGTGGAGAACGCGGTGTCTATAAATCTACTGATGGAGGCAAAACTTGGAAAAAAACGCTTGGTGAAGGCGATTGGGTAGGAGCCACTGATTTGGTAATAGACCCTAGAAATGCAGATGTTTTGTATGCAGCAACATGGCAACGCCAGCGAACCGTCGCAGGATATATGGGTGGAGGGCCAGGAACGGCGATTTACAAATCTATTGACGGTGGTGAAAATTGGACAAAGTTAAGCAATGGGATACCTTCGTCTAATCTTGGTAAAATTGGTTTGGCAATATCTCCTCAACAACCCGATGTTGTGTATGCGGCAATTGAATTAGATCGCAGAAAAGGCGGAGTTTTCAAAAGCATAGACCAAGGTGCTTCTTGGAATAAAATGTCAGATGCAGTTTCGGGCGGAACGGGACCGCACTATTATCAAGAGTTGTATGCAGATCCACACCAATTTGATCGTATTTACTTGGTAAGCTATATGATGTTTATTTCTGATAACGGCGGTAAAGATTTTTACACCATGAATGAAAATAATAAACACGTGGATAATCATGCCATTGCCTTCAAAAAAAATGACCCAAATTATATTTTAGTAGGAACAGATGGTGGCGTTTATGAGAGTTTTGACAAGACAAAGTCTTGGAAATACATGTCTAATTTACCGCTTACACAATTCTATAAATTGGCAGTAGATGATCAGCTTCCATTCTACAATGTTTATGGAGGTACACAAGACAACAGCTCTCAAATGGGTCCTTCACGAACGCAAAATATTAACGGCATTCGCAATTCGGACTGGAGTATTATTCTTGGCGGCGATGGCCATCAGCCCGCAACAGAACCCGGCAATCCCTCTATTGTATATGCGCAATGGCAACAAGGAAACTTGGTTAGACATGATCGTTCTACTGGAGAAAATGTATATATCCAACCTCAACCGGAATTAGGTGAGAAAACGGAACGCTTTAATTGGGATGCTCCAATTTTGGTTAGTTCACACAGGCCTTCACGAATTTATTTTGCCTCGCAAAGATTGTGGAAATCCGAAAATAGAGGGGATACTTGGGAACCGATATCGGCAGATTTAACAACAAATACACCAAGAACCCAAACACCTTTTTTTGGTAAAAAACAAGGTTGGGATAATCCCTGGGATGTTTATGCCATGTCAAACTACAGCAGCATCACCAATATTTCTGAATCTCCAAAAAGGGAGGGATTACTCTACGTCGGAACAGATGACGGCAATTTGCATGTTACAGAGGATGGCGGAAAATCCTGGCGGAAAATCCCGTTTTCATCCCTACCCGGATTACCTCTTCAAGCATTTGTAAATGATGTGAAAGCAGATGTTCACGATGAAAATACCGTATATGCCTTATTTGACAACCATAAAAGTGGTGACCTAAAAGCCTACGTTTACAAAAGTACTGATAAGGGGAAAACATGGACCCTCATCACTAAAGGGATTGCAGAACGCACCATCACCTGGAGAATTGTGCAAGATCACGTGAAGAAAAATCTTCTATTTCTTGGTACTGAGTTTGGTGTTTATATTTCCCTCACGAGCGGTGATAGTTGGATGAAGTTTAGTGCAGGCTTGCCTACAATTTCTGTGAGGGATCTAGCTATTCAGAAACGAGAAAACGATTTGGTATTGGCAACATTTGGAAGAGGTATATATATACTTGATGATTTCAGCGCCCTGCGTTTGTTTGATGAAGAATCTGCAAAAAAGGAAGCGTTTATAGCAACTCCAAGAAAAGGGTATTGGTATCAGCAACGATCCGTCTTAGGAGAGGGAGGTAAAGCATCACAAGGGGATGAATATTTTATCGCAGAGAATCCTGACTTCGGGGTACAACTTACCTATTACATGGCAAATGCCTTAAAATCTTCTAAAGATAAAAGAAAAGAACAAGAAAGTGAACAGTTGAAAGCGCAGAAGGAAGTCTCGATACCAGATTGGATGGTTCTTGAAAAAGAAGAAATAGAGGGAGATGCGCAAGTGATGGTGGCTATTTATGCTCCTTCGGGAGAACTTATTCGAATGTTGGAAGCAAAAAACGGTAAAGGATTTCAACGAATCACGTGGAATCTTAGGGGAAAAGCCGTTGGAACCATAACCTCTAAAAATAAAGATAGGAAAAATCAAGGCCCGATGGTGGCTCCAGGCATTTATCAAGTGCAGCTGTTGAAAATTGAAGGGCAAAAGTGTTACGAAATTGGAAATAAAGTTTCTGTAGAAATCGAGGTAATTCCTGGTTTTTCCGCAAGTATAAAAGGTATGAACCCAAGCGAGGCAGCTGCTTTTTGGGTGAAACTAGACCAAACATACAGTGACGTAGAATTATTCAACGAGAAAGTAAGCCAAGTAAAAGGAAGGATTGAAACTATGCACAAAGCACTGACACTCTCAAATAAAATTATGGCGGAAGAATTCACTGAACTATCCTCATTTTCAGATGACTTTTTATCCATTGAACTTATTATCTACGGAAGTAAAATAAAACAGCAAATTGGAGAAGAAAATGAATATCCGACAGTTTATCACTATTTAGGAGTAGTAAGCACAGGAGTTGGAGATGCGACTTATGGGCCTACCCCTACTCACTTGAAATGCATGAACGCTGCGGTCACCTTACTAGAAAAAGCCAAAAAAGAGTTGGAGGTCATCACTAATACCCTTCCTTCAATAGAAAATAAATTGAGAGATGCTGGTATAAAAATGGAGTTAGACTAAGATTTCTCTTCTATCCGGCCGTCAGCATATTTCGCAAATCGACCCATTTCTCGGTCATGAACATGGTCGTATGAGGGCCATGGCCATCCCCCAAATTGTGTCTGCTGATATTCTTGAAATGCTTGGTATATTTCCTCGCGTGTATTCATAACAAAAGGTCCGTGTTGCACAACAGGTTCATTTAATGGTTTTCCCTGAAGGACTAATACCATGGACGTCTCTGATCCACTTTGCAAAAGAATTGGTATATCTGACTCAACATCCACTGCGTGATAGTAAGGAATAGATTTATCTCCTACCGAAAGTGTGTTGCCTTTGTAAAAATAAAGCGTCCGATTCACCCCAAGAGCTGTGGCCTCTAATGTAAATGAAGTACCAGGATCCAACTGAATGTTATATATTCCCACATGATTTTCTTCCGCAAATGCCCAAGATTCAGGCGGAGCAGACTCTGATTGATATTTTCCTAATTTCCCAACTAAAACCTCAACATGAACAAGACCTCCGTCATCTCCTGAAATAGAGAATTTTGGTACATTCTCAGACCATAACATTTTAAAATGTGGATCTACCATTTTACTTTTCTTCGGTAAATTCAACCAAATCTGAAAAAGCTCTAAAGGATTATCCTCAGATTGATTCAATAATGGGAACATTTCAGCGTGCTGTACTCCTTTTCCTGCTGTCATCCATTGAACATCACCATTACCATACCTGCCCGCCGAACCAGTAGAATCAGTATGATCAACTAATCCCTTCTGAACTACCGTGATAGTTTCAAATCCTCGATGTGGGTGCCCGGGGAATCCAGGAACTTTTGTGCCATGATACATTCTAAATCCGTCCTTTACAATGAAGTCTTGCCCCATATGCCTTCCCACAAAATAAGCAGTGTCAGGACCAAGATTATCGTTTCCGTTCGGAAAATAATCTTCGTGATGCACACAAAACAAGAAGGGATCTTTTGTCTCCCATTGAAATCCTAAGGGCCTTATATTTTTAATCATTTATATGCTGATTTATATTGCTGAAACTATTTGTGATTCCTATCTCAAAAGTAAACATTCCTTCAGTTATATAGATTGGTTAGGTTCGTTAAAATTAAAAAGCCCCTTGTGGGGGCTTTTTAACGAAAAAAGTATGTGTGATTTAATTATGCATTACACTTAAACGAGGTTTAGTAGCGTCTAAGGTGTAAGTTTCAGCGATTACACATTAGCAAACACCATGCCATAAAAACAAAAAAGTCCAACTATGTTGAACTAATTGAAAAACGATAAAATCACCGTGAACTTCTAATAAAAATCTATTTATCGTTAAACGTGTACCCAACACCCTTAATTGTTCTAATGTAGTGATCCCCCAGTTTTTCTCTCAATTTACGTATGTGGACGTCAATTGTTCTCTCTCCGACTATTGTTTCATTACCCCAAACTATGGCGAGGATCTGATCTCTGTTATAAACTTTACCTGGCCTGCTCACTAGCAGTTCCAACAATTCAAATTCTTTCTTAGGGAGTACCAACTGTTCCCCATTAACTTCAACCATATATTTTTCTCTATCAATCCTCAAGGAGCTTTCTCCTACTTCCACATCAATGCCTCTAGTTTTATCTAATCTCCGCAATAAACTTTCAATCTTTGTTATCAGTAATCTTGGTCTTATCGGTTTTGTAATATAGTCATCTGCGCCCGCTTCAAAACCCGCAATTTGCGCATAATCCTCAGCCCTAGATGTTAGAAAGGCAATGATTGGTTGGGACAAATTCAAATCTTTTCTAATCACTTGACACGTTTCAATACCATCCATTTTAGGCATCATCACGTCCAACAGAATTAAAGAAGGACTGATTTGTTGTGTCATTTTAATTGCTTCTTCACCATTGGAAGCCGTAAAGACTTTGTATCCTTCTTTTCGAATGTTGTAAGACAAAAATTCGAGGATATCGGCCTCATCATCAACTAATAAGATCGTATGTCCTTTAAGATTTTCCATGGTATTGATGATTAAAAAAACCGGGTCAGTTTCCTGACCCGGTAGTATTATTTAAATTTACTTGATAACGTTTAATTTGATAAAAGACTTCTGCGTAGAGTTAGTCAACACAACTTGATAAAGACCCGCACTTAGCATTGAAGTATTTACAGCAACTTCATTTAATCCGATATTTGAAGTCGTGTTGGTCTCCAAAATTCTTCCAAACTGATCTTGAAGTACGATTGTCGTTTCAGTTCCTAAATTATTTACAAACTGAAGTGTCGCATTTCCGTTGGTTGGATTAGGATATAATTTCACTTGGTCAAAACCTGTCATTTCATTCAATGAAGAAGTATTGAT
>CAMDLY010000086.1 GCA_945902115.1 Lishizhenia tianjinensis
TAATAGGAAAAGCTTTCGCTTCAAGTATTACCCTAGTTTTTTGGATTTCTTTAGGATTCGCATTCAACGGAATGTATAAAATGGTCAGTGTTTATTTCTTCTACTTGGAGAAAACAAAACAGCTCGCAATAATTTCTTTTACCTCCGCAATAATCAATGTGCTTCTAAATTTATGGCTTATTCCTATGTATGGAATACTCGGTGCAGCCTTATCAACTATGACAGCCATGTTTACCCAATTTTTATTCACGTGGATTTGGTCGAGTTATTACATCAAAATGCCTTGGTTTAAGAGACTGCCTCAATAATATAAGAATAGAGCCTTCGTAAAGTCGTTTCAATTTAGCGCCGAATCTGTGCGGTAATTTTTATGTAAATTTGGCTCAATTACAACCTAAATTAGACACATGATATGTCGCAATAGATATTATTAATGAGCGCTGTTCCATTCAACTTAACACATTCGCCAGAAAAGGATTGGAGGTTTTATATCTTGTTGCTGAACGGAATCTTTATTTCTATCCTTGAGTTAGCGCCATTTGCGATCTTGTTGATGACTTTAATTTGTATTTACTATGTAGTAAAGCAAAAAGATAAGACTGAATTACCGGAGTGGTCTAATTGGAAAAAAGCATTGCTCGTAACAATTCCTTTTATTTTAGCGTGCATGGGGATAGTTAACACATCCAATACTCCAAAAGCTCTTGAAGACATTTCGCGCCTATTGCCATTTTTACAATTCCCCTTTCTATTTCTGTCGATTCCCTACCAAAAAAGAGTGAAATGGCAAGAACCTTTTATATGGTCTATTATAATCGGAGTTTTACTAAAAACTGATTTTTATCTGTTAAAAGCAATTTATCGTTTTGTGGAAACAGCGAATATTCGACACTTTTACTACATAAACCTTGCAAAAGAAACAAACTCCTTGTCCTTTTTTATTTTAGTTTCGTTTCTGTTTTTTTCATTAAAATTCAGACAAAATAATCAGGGTAAGCGAAAATGGATTTTAGGGGCATTAATTATTTTAAACTTGATAGTTGTCCTGTTATTGCTTCAAAGTAGAATAATAATCATAGTTTTTTTACTCACCACTTTAATCCTATTTTTTTTAAATCTGAAAAATAAGTCATCGATATTATTTGCAGGTTCTTTTGTCGTTTCATTGTTCTTTTTAGGTGTTTCACCCTCATTTAATGCGAGATTTCAACGTATTGAGCCTATCAATAACCAAAAGGCTGAAATCGTTGCTGCATCAGAAAAATCCTCAGATAAATTAAATAAATGTAATTCTACAGAACTTAGAATAAATGCCTCTAAAGCTTCTTTGGAAGTTATAAAAACCAAGCTCATTTTTGGAGTGGGCACTGGAGATTGGAATGACGAATTAGTGCTTAAATACAAAGAATTAAATATGTCGTGTAATTTTGTGGAAAGAACGGCTCCTCATAATCAATTTTTGAGAATAACACTTAAACACGGAATCATCGGATTATTGCTCTTTACAGGTTTTCTATGTTTATTTTTCCTTCATTCCTGGCGGATAAAAGAAATGTATGCAATTTCTTTTTCTATTGCTTGTTCACTTTCTTTAGTTGCATACGATTTTGTAGATATTGGATCCTCTGCGCCGTTTCTTGCACTCATCTTTTCTTGGTTTATAATTAAAAAAGAATGATTCGATTATTAATTCATACCCAATATTATCCCCCAGAAATTGGAGCCCCACAAAATAGGCTGCACGAGTTAGCAGTACGTTTAAAAAATATAGGTGTTGAGGTGGAGGTGTTAACCGCCTTGCCGAATTATCCAAAAATGGAGGTCCAAGAGGCATACAAAAATGGAAAAAACCGCGAAGAAGTAGTCGATTCTGTTCCGGTACATCGTTCGTGGATCTATGTTTCGAAATCAAAAGGAATCATTTCTCGCTTGTTAAACTACTTCAGCTTTGTTTGGTCATCCTATTGGCGTGGAAGAAAATTAGGGAATTTTGATTTTTTACTAGTTGAAAGCCCACCTCTTTTTTTAGGGTATTCAGCTATGCGTTTAGCTAAAAAATTAAATGCAAAATTGATTTTTAATGTCAGTGATCTTTGGCCTGAGAGTGCAGAGAAATTAGGAATTGTAACCAATCAGCGCCTCTTAAATTTAGCCTATTCCTTGGAAGCTAAGTGCTATAAAAATGCTACATTGGTAACTGGGCAAACAGAGGGAATTGTCAACGATATAAAACAGCGCTTCCCCGATACAAGGCTGTTTTGGTTGCCAAATGGTGTAGATGTCGATTTCTATAATCCTGAACAGGTGAAATCCTCGGGATTTCGTTCGAGAAATGGATTTGATCCAAGCGATGTCTTGTTTTTTTACGGTGGAATTTTAGGGCATGCCCAAGGCTTAGAGGTAATATTACATGCCGCTACTTCGGTGAAAGATCTTGAACAGGTTCATTTCATATTGCAGGGGGCTGGTCCGGAAAAAGACAAGCTCTTGCAGTTGAAAGAGAGTCTAAATCTATCAAATGTGCATTTTTTCGATCCAGTTGGTAAACTTGAAATGCCAGCAATTGTGAAGTCAATAGACGTAGCTTTAGTACCATTAAAGAACCTCCCTTTGTTTCAAGGAGCCATTCCGTCTAAAGTTTTTGAATCCTTAGCGATGAAAAAGCCCCTCTTATTAGGTGTGGATGGGGAAGCGAAAATGCATTTTATCGACAAGGCAGAGGCCGGCTTATTCTTTGAGCCCGAAAATCACGAAGATTTAGCGAAACAGGTGAGGTATTTGTCAATGTATCCTGAAAAGAGGATAGAAATGGGAGAGAAAGCAAGGGAATATGTCAAAACCCATTTCGATAGAAACAATATTGCCCAACGATTTTACGATGAACTAACAATTATTCATACAATAAAGTAGAGATGCAAGTATGTGTGTATTGCGCGAGCAGCGCAAAGATTGATCCGATGTATTTCGATGCCACAGCCAAATTGGCGAAGTACTTTGTCCAACAAGAGGTGTCTGTTGTATTTGGTGGCGGATCCTCCGGATTGATGGGGCAATTAGCGGATACGGTATTGGCATACGGAGGAAAAATAAAGGGCATTATGCCCCAATTTATGAACGAAGTGGAGTGGGGGCATCCTGGTGTTTCAGATTTCACCTACACGGAGTCAATGCACGAACGTAAAGCGAAATTTTTAGAAGGAACAGACGCCTTAGTGGCTTTACCGGGTGGAGTAGGTACTTTTGAAGAATTATTTGAGGTAATTACGCTGAAGAAGTTAGGGCAATTTACAAAGCCTATTGTGGTGTTAAACACCAAGAATTATTTCGAGCCATTTCGAGCACTCATGCAACATGCATCTGATGAGGGATTTATGGGAAGTGAATACCTGGATAGTTTTATAATTGTGAATGATCCATCGGAAGTATTGCCAGCCATTAATCAGATGACGGATTGGACAAAAGGAATAATCGATGCTGGAAAATATCGCCATTAGGCATTTTTACTAATTTTGTGATATGATTCCTTTCTCACCCCCCCGAATAGATCAACGTGTACTCGATGAAGTAAATGAAGCCTTGTTGAGTGGTTGGATTACTACGGGTCCAAAAACGAAATTGTTTGAAAAGAAAATCACCGAATATTGCGGCTGTAAAACCACAGTTGCTGTCAATTCATGGACAGCGGGAATGGAGGTCTTTCTTCGATGGTGGGGAATAGGTGAAGGAGATGAGGTAATAATTCCTGTTTACACCTATTGTGCAAGTGCCAATGTGGTAATCCATACGGGAGCCACGGCTGTGATGGTGGATATTAGCGCTGAAGATTTTAATATTTCGTTGGAGAAATTAAAAGCAGCGATAACGCCTCGAACCAAGGTGATAATGCCTGTAGATATTTCTGGTTTTCCCTGCGATTACGAAGCTATTTATCGCATAGTGGAGGAAAGTAAAGGATTCTTTAATCCTAAAAATGAGAACGAGCGAAAACTTGGAAGAATTCTCATAGCCGCAGATGCCGCACATAGCTTTGGCGCAACCTATAAAGGTAAAATGAGTGGCTCATTGGCCGATATTACCTGCTTTTCCTTTCATGCGGTAAAAAATCTTACTACTGCCGAAGGTGGAGCAATTTGTTTCAGTTTGCCAGACAATTTCAATCACGAAGATATTTACAAGGAATTTTGTATTAAAATACTACACGGTCAATCAAAAGATGCCATGGCTAAGACGCAAAAAGGTGCGTGGCGCTATGACGTGTTAGAACCTGGTTTCAAATGCAATATGACCGATTTACAAGCGGCTATAGGATTAGTTGAACTAGAGCGGTATGGAGAAAATTTAACGAGGAGAAAACAAATTTTTGAAGCGTATGATGAGGCCTTTACTAACGAATCTTGGGCGCTCACCCCTTTGTATAAAACTGAAAATCAGGAGACTTCTTACCACTTATACTTGCTGCGGATCGACCAAGTGACTGAGTCACAACGAGACGAAATTATTCAGCGTATTTTTGATCACGATGTAGCGGTAAATGTACATTTCCAACCTTTACCCCTTTTAACCGCTTACAAAGAAATGGGGTATTCAATAGATAATTATCCTGAAGCCTATTTCAAGTATGCTGCAGAGATATCTCTGCCCGTATATTTTAATTTAACCGATGAACAGGTGAAAACCGTCATTGAAGCCGTGAAAAACGCAGTTAAATCGGTAATCGTTTAATTGGTTTTTTCATTTTCGTTAATCATCGAACATTTTGGGATAGCGAGGAGCGTTTTCTACAAGGGTATTCCATTCTTTCCAGGTGTAATGGCGATTTTCAAATTCAAGTTCGCCATCGCTGTAAACGATTAATTGAGCATTTTGGCCATTTTCAGTAAGTGATATACGCGCATAACAGTCCTTCATTTCTATAATAGTAAGGGTAGTGTCATTTCTATGATGAAAACCATATTCCACTCCTCGATATCTCTGATTTCCTTCTAATTTCTGATGAAAAAAGGAGGAATGTTCGCCTAAATATTTCTGTATCAAATAATAGGTGAAATAATCTTTCAGTTTTATTTCACCTTGATATAAACCATTTTCAACAAAAACATCCAACTTCCAATTTAAACTATCCATGATGCGCAATAACGATTTAACACGTGCATTTGATGTATCGCTTTTTTCCAGTCCTCTGTAATAAACCTGAGGCATTTCAAATCTCAGTGCCGCTGTTTCCACTTGATCCAATTCGAAAGTCTGGCCTTCGTGTTCGAGTGCTTTTTGAGCCATTCCAATCCAATAGGCAATAGAATCTCGTTTTTGAAGAAGTGCTTCCCAAGATGCAAAGGCCATTTGCTGTGGTATTTGAACATTCGCATTTAACTTAAATTCCTTTAGCTCTTTTAAACTGAATTTATCCCAAGTGATTACCGAATTTTTATTTTCGGGGCACCCAAGCTTATATTTTTTGGAAATAATCGCAGTTCCAGCGGCATTTTGAATTTTCCACTCTCCATTTCGAATTCCTTTATCATAATATCCTGTGGTAAGATTTCCTGTTAGTGTATCTAATTCATATAATTTCCCATTCAGACGACCATCAAGTAGTTCTTTCTTTGAAAATAGAACGCCCTTTGTAGTATATTTCTCGTCAATTCTGTGGTCATTCGTTATTTCCATTTTTGATTTTATACCACCTGAAATGTAATAAATTAATGCTTTTTGATAAATTTCACCTCTCCCTTGTTTAGTGGTGTTTTCGGAAAGTAAAACCCCTACAGAATTCCATGTTTTTTGCTCATCAAAACGGGTATTATCTTTTAGTGTATTATGTCGATAGCGCTCCATTTGACCATTTTGATAATAACTCACATAAATGGTGTCTGCATTTGGTAAGTTATTTAGTATCGATTTTAATTGAAGATTATCGTAATACAATTTTTCGTATTGTAATAAAGTAACGTTAGTCCAATTCATTTGCGAACTCGGTGAAAATATACAATAGCGCATAACCTTGCCATTCTCGTCCCATTTAGTAAGAATTCCTCTTCCGTCTTTTTCGATATTTTTTTCCTCGATTTTTATTCCGTAATCATTCCAAGTAGTCTCTTTTACCGGGGCGAAAGGATTCATGGCATTGTGATCAAATGTTGATAATTGAGTTAACCGTCCTTGATCGTTGTAGATTTCCCAATTTCCTTCTTTTAAATTATTCTTATACATTCCTTTTTCATGCACTTGTCCATTATAGTGATAACTGATCCAAGAACTATCTGGGTTTCCCTCTTTATGGGTTCCACTCGACTTTAATTTGCCGTTTTGATGAA
>CAMDLY010000087.1 GCA_945902115.1 Lishizhenia tianjinensis
TTTCAGCAGCAGATTCTCCAAATAATAAAGCATTATTGATTCTTGCAAATGAGGTGAGTTCTACCCTAAGCATTTATCAAATTAATTCATGTGCTGATTTATCTGGTGGTTCTATTACTTCGAATGATTTAAGCCTTTGTCCTGGACAATCAACTTCATTATCTGTAACCAACGTTTCAGGAGTTTCATATCAATGGTTATTGAATGGTGCTGTTATCGCGAATGCCACCAACAATACTTATCAAGCAAATCAGGTTGGAAATATTGCTGTTAAAGTGACTAACTCATCACTTGGATGTACAGATACAACAGCGGTTGTTGCAATTACAAGTGTTGCAGCTCCAATCGTTTCAGCAGGACAAGATCAAACCGTTTGTGGTGGGACAACTGTTACATTAACTGCAAGTGGAGCAACAGGCTATGCTTGGAATAATGGTTCATCATCTGCAACGTTAAGCGTAGCAACTGGATTAAATGCGACTACAAACGTTTATGTAGTAACTGGTACGGATGTGGCTACAGGATGTACGAAAAAAGATACAGTTTTAGTTTTCGTGAATGCTTTGCCCCAGATCAACGCAGGGGTTGATTTCAATGCATGCGAGAATGTCGAAATATCATTATCTGCATCGGGAGGATTAACATACACTTGGTCGAATAACGTTATTGATGGTCAAGCATTTTTATTAACACAAACAACAACCTTTACCGTTAATGGAACAGATGCAAATGCTTGTTCGAATTCCGACCAAATAACTGTGAATGTTTCAAGCGCCCCAACAGTAACATTAGGAAATGACATTGAGGTTTGTGAAAACGAGGCGCCGGTTCAAGTAAATGCCTCAACAAATCAAGGTGGTTTGGTTTATCTGTGGAATACAGGGGATAATACCTCAGCTATTTCAGCCTCAACATCAGGAGAGTATCACGTTTCCGTAACGGATGCAAATGGTTGTTCTGATACGGATACGATTTTCGTTACACTAAATGGATTACCTGGGGCAAATTTAGGGGCTGATCAATCGGTTTGTTCGAATGATTTACCAACTACATTAGTTGTTGAGTCAACCGGTAATCAATTGAGTTATTCATGGTCAACCAATCAAGATACTCAACAAATTCAAGTTTCTTTAACAGGAATCTACACTGTTTCAGTAATTGACCAAAACGGGTGCGAGTCTTCAGACGAAGTTGCTGTTCAAGTATTAAATTCTCCTAACGTTAATGCGGGAAATGACATTACTGTTTGTGAATATGATTTCCCGGTAACATTAAACGCTTCAGGTAATGGAGCAGAGGTTCAATGGAGTAATGGTGCATCAACATCTTTTACCTCTGTAACAAGTGCAGGAATATATTCAGTTACAACTACTGCCCAAAATGGCTGTCAAGCAAGCGACTCAGTTGTGGTAACATCTGACCCATGTTTAGGAATAACCTCCATAAGTGCGGAGTGGTTCGTATATCCTAACCCAATGGAAGATGTATTGGTGATTCAAAACAAAAGCGGTTTAAAGGCAAAAGGTGCTATGTTCACGGCAGACGGTAAATTGGTAAATGTTTATGACATTTCAGGAAATGAATTAACTATTGATGTTCAGGATTTATCCAAAGGAGCTTACTACCTTCACATCATTATGGAAAATTCTGAAAGGGTAATTAAAGTTATTAAGTAACCTTAAAAATATAGAGTTTAATGGGGCTCCGGCCCCATTTTTTTTTTAATTCTAAAGTAATGCTGAAGTAATAAATTGCCTTTTACTTTGTATTATGGAAAAGCATAGCAGACGCAGTACGCTGGCATTGAATATTTCTATTATCGCTATCATATTGGCGCTAATTAACTGTTACTTATTGCTAAGGAGTTATTAGCGCGTGATTTATTCGATCTGGATAGTCGGTAATAATACCGTCGACCCCTATTTTTATCAATCCAGCTGCTTGTTTTTTATTGTTCACTGTCCAAGCAAAAGATTTAATTTCTTTTTTATGCAGTGCATGTATCTTTTTTCTTGATATTGTGCGATAAAACATGCCTAGAGCATATGGTTTAAATGTGCACACTGAAAGGAATTTATTAATTGAGACAAATGGCTTGTAGGTTAGATAAATTAGCCGAAAAGAGGGGTCTTTCGCGTATATTTCATTCAATATAGTTGCATCAAACGACATGAGAATAATGTTCTCTCGGAGTCCTGAAGCCTTGATTTCCTCTAAAATTAGCGCAGCAAATTTCTGAGGAGAAGGTTGTGAAATACCATATTCTTTTTCTTCAGATTTTATTTCAAAGAGAATGGTTCGATTACCGAATTTTATTTCTTGCTGCACCTGTTTGAACGTAGGTTTGCTTGTGCTTATCTTTTGTTGTTCGGGAAAACTTTTCGTCTTTTTTATGCCACAATCTATGCCTTCAATTTCTTGCTGTGACATCTGATAAATATTGTATGTTTTGAGTTCATCATCGTCAATCAAATTGGCTTGACAAATACTTGTTTTGAAGTATGGTTCGTGAGAAATTACCAGTTCGTTGTCCTTATTCACAACCACATCCCATTCAATGCCCGTAATAGGGTATTCCAATGCTTTTTTAAAAGAAAGAATACTATTTTCAGGAAATAGCCCTCTTGCTCCTCTGTGTCCGTAGAACTCGACTTGGCTTTGCAAAGAAAAAGCGATAATAGAGCATGCCAGTGTAAGAAATTGTTTTTTCATGAGCCAATTTACTTCTGTTTTGATTAAGTTAAAATGATGTAAATATTAAATGTAGGTTAAATATTTAGTTGCGACTGAAAGAAACAATTTGTATACTTTAAATTTGAGTAAACCTGTAACTATGAAATCAAAAGTATTATTATTCGGTGCAACAGGTAGTCTTGGACAGTTTGTTTTTTGGGAATTAATACAAAAGGGCTTCTCAGTTACAGTTGTGGTGAGAGATAAAGTGAAAGCGGTGAATCAATATTCTTATTGGGCAAATATAATTGAATTAGAGTCCCAGGATATTTCAAGTCTCGATGGTGATGTCTTTGCTTCGCATGACGTGGTTGTTTCACTATTGGGTAATCGTATATCTCATGCCTTTAACATGGATCAAACTGGAGGAATGGATTTCTTTGAAGCCAATGAGTTCATACTTCGGCAATCTGTTAAGTTTAATATAAAGAAATTTGGTGCCGTTTCTCCATTTCACGAAAAAGGATTAATTAAACAAGCGTATTTCAAACGTCACGACGAATTTCAAATTCAAGTAATTGAATCGGGAATAGACTTTACATTAGTTAATTCTACCTTGCTATTTAGTTCCTTGACACGTCAATTAAAGCAAGCAGGTAAAGGAAAGAATATTGTTATTGGAGAGGGATTAGCCAAGGTAAATCCTATTTTTGATGGTGATGTTGCTTCTTTATTTGTTGAAAGTTTATCGCATAAAAACAAACTCATTCATTGTGGTGGACCAGAAGTGTTTACACGAATGGAGCTTGCCCAAAGACTTCAATTATTTTACTCAGGTGATTTTAAGGTTCGTTCAATGAATCCGCTTGCCATTCCAACAATTTTACCTTATTTAAAACTTAAAAATCAAGTCATGCACGATAGAATGGCTTATTTCTATTATGTTAATCGCCGCGATTTCATTACAACCTCAATGGGATCAGTCACTTTAAGTGTCTACTTATCCAAGCGTATTGATGAGAAATTGAAAAGTAGGGATCGCATGAAGCTCCTTCAAAAGCAATTGCTTGTGTAAACGATAACATCAATAATTTTCTCTCTTTCGCTGCAGGCCCAGTGTATTCTGTTTACAGCTGCGGAAATAAAGCAGAGAGCTAAATAACGGCAATTTTGCGCAATTACTTTTATTGGTAAAAAAAAGTTTAAATTTGTATTAATAAGCACTTTTTCCTTTTAATCAGTTGTTGTGAAGTGTTAATTTTTGTAATAAACTAAATCTAATTTACAATGAAGCTATTCATACATATCTCTTTTAGCCTTTTGATTGCACAGGGAGCTATTTTCTCTCAAAGTTTTAACGTGGATGAACAAGTAGTGACTATTGCTGGTGATGCAACAGTGTCAGATATTTCAAATAATACCGATTTGAATGCACTGACTAATGCCTCATTATCTTGGTCAGTTAGTAATACTTCGATTCCTTTAGGATGGGAGTACTCTTTTTGTTTTCCGAATTGTTACGCAATTGGTCAAACTTCAGGAACTTTGAATATTACCGCTGGTGAATCCTATTATTTAAATTGCCACGTATACCCAAACGACATATCAGGGGAAGGTTCGATTACTATGTTAATTGCGGAAAACAACGGTTCTAGTATGGAGGTAACATGGGAGATTAACGCAGGGATTGCAAATCTTGATGAAAACTCACTGCATAGTCAGGAAGCTAACATTAAGGCAATTTTCAATATAGAAGGTAAACGCTTTACGGAGTTAATTAAGAATCAAATTCAATTTATTGTTTTTGAAGACAACTCCATGAAGAAAATTTTCATCACTGAATAGTATCTCTGGACTAAATTAGTTTTTCAAAAATCTAACTGTGGTTTTACTTTTACCAGATTGATAAACTAATTTGTAATCGCCTTCAGCTAACTCGGAAATATCAAAAACGTATAGGACCACATTGTTAAGACTTACCTCTACAAACGCTGGTTTTATAAATACTTCAGAACCAAGAGCAGAAATTAATTTCCAGTTTGCTTCAGCTGATTTTCCATTTGTTTGGACATGTAGTAGCTTTTGCGTTGCATTTGGATAAACCCCGATGATGGAACTTAACTCATTCTCTTGTATTGAGGCAAACCTGCTGCATGGATCCGCTAACGGAATAGAAAATGGTCCATGCCCTACACTTGGTGCATTAGTTGAAACTAACGTGTTATTGCCAGCATTTGAATAATAGGATTTTTGACAGGTATTCGCTGAATTTTGCTGATCAATAGTTGTTACGTAGTACCAATCACCTTGCACTTTAGCTGTTGACACATCCAAAATTACAAATCCTTTTTTGGTGAGCTCTACGTATTTCAAATGTGGATTTTCGAACGTTAAAAGTCCGCCAACATTGAGTGGAGATCCAGGAGAAGTAACACTCGGCGTAACAAACTCAACACCTACGGGAGCGTTTCCATTTTCCAAATTAATCGCCCAACTGGTATGAATATCGCCTGTGGCCACTACGAAATTATCGATATTATTTTGCGTTAAATGGTTATATAATCGCTGTCTTTCGGCAGGATAACCATCCCATCCATCCGTATTAATCGGATTTCCTAGCGCGGTGATTTCTCCCATCATAACCTGATTTCCTAATATCTTCCATTGCTGTGTTCCCAAACTCAACTCATCTTTTAACCAAAGGAACTGCTCATCTCCCAGAATTGTTCGATTCGTATCATTGATAGTGGGATTACTTGCAGGAACTTGCTCATCTCGACCTTCTAAGCGTGTGTCCAACATAACTAGGTTTGCTAAATTTCCCCATTTGAATGAACGGAATATTTGGGTATTCTCCGGTGCCTTTGGGCGAATGGGCAACCACTCAAAAAATGCGCGTTTTCCATTCTCTTTTCTCGTAAACCAATCTCCTTCATCGCTGGTATGGTTTTCTGCACCATTCACAAAAGAATTATTTGCTGTTTCGTGATCATCCCAAACGCAAATCCATGGAAAATTTTGGTGTAACTTCCGTAAAGCGTTGTCCATGTGGTAACTCGAATAACGCAACCTGTATTCCGCTAAATCGACAATCTCCTCCGCTGGTTCCCAAACACGATCTATATTTGAATTGGGCGAATATCCACCTGAGGCATATTCATATATATAATCCCCTAGCATCAAGACAGCATCCACGTCGTTTCGTTCATTGATGGCTGAATATACGTTAAAGTAACCTGCTTCCAAATTAGCGCAAGACACCACGGCAAAACGCACATTTTCCAC
>CAMDLY010000088.1 GCA_945902115.1 Lishizhenia tianjinensis
ACTCCTGTATATGGCGGCTCATGTATTTCTATAGATAGAAGAAACAACAGCGTTTATATAGGAATGAATTTCAAAAGTGTTTTGCCTAATGGCGGACTTCCCGATTTTGAACCCGCTGTAATTGCAATGGATTCTTCGGGAATGTTAATGTGGTGGAGCAGATTGTATCATGAAATAACTCCATTGGGTGATACAGTAAATTCTTCACCCGACCAATATGTTGATGCGTTGGCAATTGATTATGCAAACGATAAATTAGTTGTAGGTGCAAGATGCCACGGAAACAATGTTGAAAATTTTTGGGAGGGAAACACTATCAACAGCAATGCAACAGCATTCGGATTTCAAAATAATTTTACGGGCAGCAGTGGCAACATTCATATTTCTTGGTTAGGAAAATTTCAATTGAACAACGGAACTCTTACCAACTCAACCTACATGGCAGAGTTAGCAGAAGGCACAGGTTCTCTTGGCACTCCACATGCAGACCCAAACTTGGATGGATGGCCTGACCCAAACACAGGATGGCCAAATGTAAACACAACCAAGATGGCAAAGAACAATATGAAAGTTTCAAGCAACGGAGATGTTTGTGTATTGGCAGTCGGAAGAAGAACAATCACCACTGCAAACGCATATCAGAAAATGGTTAAGCCCAACAACGGAGGATTCAGTGCATGGAATAGTTTTGTAAGAGTTTACGATTCACAATTTCATGTTCCGAAATATTCTTCATTAGTTGTTGGCGTTTGGGACACACTTACACAAGCAGGCGGAGGCAACACAGATTTATACGGAGTTTACAAAACAAGTCAGGGAGTAATTTGCGTTGGCAGGCAAACAGCCGACACAAGCGGAACTCCAAACGGAAATAATATTCCTGTTAGCAATGTTACACCTTGGGGAAACGCAGCACCCCAAAACGAAAGTGCAGTTCTTGTTTATTACAAAGCAGCAAATCTTTATAATCCAAACGACAGCATCATTACAACAGGAATCAGCGAAACAAATTTTAATAGTAACGCCAATGACATTTCAGTTTACCCGAATCCAACTTCTACCAAAATATTTATTTCATTCAGCAATGAAAATCAAAACAACGCAAAGTGGAAATACCAATTAACCGATTTATTTGGAAGAACAGTTGAGCAAGCAGAATTACAAAATCAAACAATTGATTTGAATAAAGTTTCGGTTGGAATGTATCAACTGCAAATCTCAAACGAGAAAAACTTTTATAACAAGAAAATAATTATTGAAAGATAGAATGCTGATGTGCTTGTAACGCCAACGCATTTGCAAGCACATTTTATTTTTTCTTCTTCACAATGCAACCGCACGAAAAAATAAAAAGAGCTTGCAAGCCCACACACCCGCCAGTGCAGACTTTCGTGCTAAACTTGACACGACAGCACTTCGGACGGACAGAAAGGCAGCCGATAACAGCGGGTTTAAGAAATTGGCGGTTCAGTGGTTAAATCAAGTTCAGTTTTCCAATCAAACTTTCGTGCAGGCAGACAGTTTTGTGCTCCGAAATCGCCAACTTCTTAAACCCGCAAACCGTTAGCGGCAGACTACCCACACCCTAAAGAACACCTAAATAATTTTGGAATAATACCAATAATTGGTATGTTTGTTAAAAATTAGTTGTTATGAGTAAAAACACATCAATCACTTTGGGTAGTTATTTTGATCAATTTATTCAAAGTATTTTAAGAGAAGGACGTTACAAAAATGCAAGTGAGGCAGTTCGTGCTGGATTAAGATTACTTGAAGAAGAGGAACAGAAAATTATTGCTTTGCGTCATGCTATTGATGAAGGTGTAAATAGTGGTATAGCCGAAAATTTTGATGCAGATGAGCATTTAAAAATGATGAAAGCTAAACGATAATAAATGGCTAAGTTTAAGTTTACAAACAGTGCTGTTAAGGATTTATCTGAAATTTGGAGTTACACAATTGATACTTGGTCTGAAAGTCAAGCGGATAAATATTATAAGCTATTAATTAGTGCATGTACAATAATCGCTAAGAAACCGCAACTTGGGAAAGAATATTCGGAAATTTATCCAGAACTGAAAGGAAAACTTACCTCAAAGCATATAATTTTCTATCGTATATTAGAAGATCAATCGATTGAAATAACAAGAATCCTGCACGAACGAATGGAATTGAAGAATAAATTTACTTCGTTGCTTCCTTCTGAGGTGAAAAAATGAACTCTGCATAACACGAGTATAGTTACATGCCTAAATTCTCACTTCTGAAAACGGTAATTATAAAACAAAATAATCTTACCTTCGGACTAATAATTCATTTAAAAAATTGGGCCGAGAGCGTGTCGGAAAAAATACTATATTTAATATTCAATAAGCATAAGCACTAAATTAATAGAAACCAATTGCGATAGAAAGATGGAGAAAACGTTGAATTCAGATCGTGTTTATTTTCAGAATCTTGATGTCATTCGATTTATTGCAGCTTTTATGGTTGTTCTTGTTCATGCCTATGAAGCATGGTGCGGTTGGTATGGTCAAATTGGGATACTTTCCAACGGAACCTATAAAGATCTTAGCTTCGGCGGAAAATTTGTTGACACCTTTATCCGGAATCTTGGAATAGGAGTGGACATATTCTTTTTAATCAGCGGTTTCCTAATTACCTATATTCTTCTGGAAGAAAAAAAACGATTTAATAAAATTAGCATTGGTAAGTTTATGATTAGGCGCGCTTTGAAAATATGGCCATTGTATTTTTTTTTAATCGCAATAACACCATTTTTAGTTGCTTGGGTTGATTCACCTTCGCCTAATTACTTTGTTAATTTGGTTTTTATTTCAAATTTTGATACCATTCATACGCAAAGTTGGACCTATCCATTTTCTCATTTTTGGTCCATTTGTGTCGAAGAACATTTCTATCTCATCTGGCCATTTATTATTTATCTTGTTCCAAAGAGAAATCTAATTTCCGTTTTTATGCTTATCATCGTTTCAAGCATCTTATTTCGTCTGTATACATTCAGTACGATGCAATACCCCTGGTATACATTGTATTTACATACGCTTAGCCGGATTGACATATTAGTGATTGGTGCTTTTGGCGCTTATTTTTACTCAGAAAAACCGTTTACTTTCCAAATTAATAGAACGGTTAGGATTTCGCTTTTATGTATACTCATTATTTCTCTGTGCGTTGAAACGGTTACATCTTGGGATTCAATGTTTTTAGCGGGTTTTAAAAAGTTTTTCTACATTGGAATTATTGCGGTCTTACTCTTAGATTATAATTTGAATGCTAATTTTAAGCATGTATTGCCTAAAAAGAGTATTATTCATTATTTCGGGAAAATTTCATACGGAATATACATGTATAGCAATGTGCTACTCATTATCATTATTAAAAAATTCATGTGGCGATTTGAAATCACTAATATTTGGGTCTTCTTTTCGGTCACTATTTTTCTGTCTATCATAATACCGATTCTTAGTTATGAGTTATTTGAGAAGCACCTATTGAAATTAAATAGAAGATTTTCGGTGATAAAAACGGAAAGATAATGAATGGCAATGTTCACGTTATAGAAGATTTTCGATTTTCTTTCCATTATTAGTAAGTTAGGTGCAATTAATGGCGACAGAAATCGAAATGACAGAACTCGAAGAATATATAAAAATGGTTGTCGGCAAGACACTAACCAATTTGTTTTTCACAAAGCAAGACGGACCGCACGACTATATGCCAGGTATTTCACCTGCTTATTACTTCTCGACAATAATGGAATTGGACAACGAAAAAAAGCTCCGATTTAGCAATGACTTTATTGTTGACTGGAAAGACGAAGAGCCTATTATTATGTTGACGAACGAAAATTGGGACTTACCGAAGACGCTTGTGTTTAAAGGACAAAAAATAGTTGACCTAACAAAAGACGAGTATAAGCAATTGACATTTCACTTAGAGAATGGGACAACAATAGCTCATACTATTGACTACGGTGACCAATTGTTTATTGAAAATGAAAATATTTTAGACAGAGAACAAGAAGCCGACAAACAAATAACTGCACCTAACAGCACCTTGCCAAAAGCGGGGCGAACGTGGTGGCAGAAACTTTTCGGCTCCGAATAAACATTAGTGGTAGCTTGAAAGATGGTGCTTCTAAAGCCCCGCCTTCGGCAAGCTGCAAAACGTTAAATACATCACGGTTCACCAAACTCATCATTAATAACCTTGACATGAGCAGGGGTCAAAAATTATTAGACATTTATCATTTTCTTAACTTTCTGCACCGTTCCACTTGATTTATTCTCTAGCTTCATGATCTTCCTTACCGCATAGCCCTGTTTTAACAGTTTTGCAACGTCCTTATTTTCTTTTAGGAATTGCTCATCTGATTTCACTTGAACGCCAGTTTTACGGCCAACTTTAATACCCCTACCTCGGGCTGCCGAATATCCGCTACGCAATCTTTGAACAATGGCTGATCTCTCCATCATATAAACACTATTGAGCACCTGAGCCATGAACTGTGACAAGACGTTAATCGTTCCATCGGGATTTAAAGTTTCAAGATTATAATTTTTAATAAATAAAGAAACCTTCGCCTCATTTAAAAGCTCAATTACTTGTAATACCGAAATAGCATCACGACCAATTCTCGACAATTCCCAAGTTAGTACCTTCTCAATCTTATTGTTTTCAATATACTCCATCATTGCCATCAATTCCTTGCGCTCTTCGTTTTTCTTGGCACCACTTATCTTTTCCTCAAAGATTCTCTGAACAGTGTAGCCCATTTTGGAAGCATACTCCAACAATTCATCAGTTTGACGGGTATAGTCTTGAATCTGGGTTGACACCCTAGAAAAAATTACAACTTTCATATTAAAGGTATTTGATCATGTCTAAATTAAAATTCTCTAAATTGGTTTTTCCCCAAGCTATTGCATCTTCATATGCATTTACACCTTCAAAGTATACTATGTCCTTTTGAAAGTTTTTTGATGCATTTAGGTATTCGATAAAACAGGCGCTCATGTATCAATCTATTCTTTTAGAATACGAAGATACAAAAAACTTTAAAGAAATGATACAAAAATAAGATTAAAATGATACACTTTGTTTCATGATACATTTTTGACACAGAAATATAATTTTGTGATACATCGCTCAATTTTGAAGAAAAAAAATTTGGAAAATTTTGGAAGACATGCCCTTCTAAAAAAACAAGAGGCTCACTTTTTAAAAATGGAATACATTTTACTTTTTGACCTAAACTTCTGTAAAATTCCAATTCAATCAGACGGACATGGATTTGATAGGGTCCTTTTCGAAATATGCCCCCCAGGGGGATGGCGGGCATATGGTGAGGTAGGGGGTATCAATCTAGGAATTGGGAGCCAATGGTTAGTGAATTGGATTTTCTAAGGATAAATGAAATGTTAAATGCACCTAAAAGAGTGCAATATGCGAGTGAGGCTGCAAACATACATCGACCATTATCCCGTTTTCTGATTTGTGCAGGTTGCGGTAATCAGTTAACTGGTTATGAGGCAAAGAAAAAGAAGTTACATTACTACAAATGCAACAAATGTAAGGGAGCTACCTTTAATGCAATTTCTGTGGGTAAATCACGTAATGTGGGCTTAAATGATAGATTTAGTGAGCTACTATCAAAATACAATCTCAGAGAGGATTTAGTTGAACCGTTTAAGTTGCAGCTTGATAAATTTTTTCAATTCAATCATCAAGATTTGATTAGTTCAATAGCAATACTAGAGCGGGAAGTGAAAAGTTC
>CAMDLY010000089.1 GCA_945902115.1 Lishizhenia tianjinensis
GAAAAGTTGGTATCTTCTTTTTGTTTTACCGCGGAGAATTAATCTACATTGGTTTCACCGAAAATAATCAAGATGTAATTGCAGAGAGGTTAGTAAGACAGTTGGCCACCATTACTTTGCGAGATCATCGCATTCAATTCACAAGAGCATCACTTAACGAGCTCCATGCCAAAGAAGAAGTTTTCAATACTTTCTTTAATCTACCAATTCCAATAATTGCCAACAAAGATTTCGTAACCTCAGTAAATCGCGTAGCTTTTGCTTCCTATCATTGGGATGAGTTCATTAACTTAAACGATGAGACCTTGAGCCGTTTTGAGTTTAAATGGTATCCAAATCCTTCGTTGGGAAATCCTCCGAGCATTGAGGCGCTATGCAATGAGATGAAGAAGAAATATAAACCACGATGTAATCAGGAATATAGACAACCCCAATTATAGACGTATTTAATGAAAAATTTATTTCTATCCATCTTTCTTTTTTCGTTGGGACAAGTCAATGCTCAATGTGTTAAGCTTTATGTAAAAGAACATTTAAGTGGTTCTCCTATATGCAAATTGAGCGAAGGTGATTACATCGAAATTTGCGAAGACGATAATAAAGTTAATGGCTGTCCTTACGATTTCTATATTTATGATAAAGGCTTTGCATCAGGCAGTCTTACCTATGAGTTATCTCTTGATAGAGGTTGGTCTACTCACTATATGTCCTTATTTGTTAATCCATCAACGCAAAGATTCGGGTTTATTCTACAAGGGCAGACTGCAATTTATTCCTATTACACTGAAGCAGAAATGACTGCAAAATGGGCGCGACAAAATGAACAAGAAAGCATAGCAAATCAAAGACGTGCTGAGCAGTCTTCGATTCAAGATAAGCAAACTAAAATTTCAATTAATACTGCTCTGGATGGTAAAGAATACTTTAAGGCGTTGCAATTGTATGCCAAATTGAATTTTAAAGATAATGAGCTTTTAAACAAGATAAATAATGGATGGTTGCCTGAAAAAGAGCGTTTGGATAAGATTTATCGTACTTATGCCGACCAATTTATTCAATTGAAAAAAGAATATTACAGTACTTCTATTACAGACTTTTTATTAAAATACCAGAATAACATTAAAACTAAAGAAATTACTATTAATGGTAAAGAAGCATATCTAAAAAGAATTGCTAGCACTATTGATCCGAGCTTTAAAATCTATAGAGAGAAGGCTTTGAGCGAAGATGGGTATTTATATTCAAAACATAATAACAAACATTTAATTGCGCCTGTTGGTATTGAAGGGAATTATAATTGGTGGCGATATAATAATAAAGATGTCAACCGCTTGAATATAGCAATAATTTACGATACGAGTGCCAATACACATGTGCCTATGCTTGAATTTAAAAATAATGAAAAGTTGCTATTTCGCAGTCCAATCATAAATACAAACACCTTCCAAATAAAATATTTTTCAATGCCATTCCCTTCGGAAATTAATAAAATTTATCAGAAAATTATTAATGATTCGGGTAGAAAAATACTAGAATCAATGTATTCCGAGAAGATTCTCAACCTAGATTCCTACGAGAGTATCTTATATAGTGGTTTGACCAAAATGGAATATCCAGGAGATGGTAAAAAAAATGATAAGTATGAGTCGTTGAAAAGCGAATTTGAAATTTTCCGTAAAGATGTTGAAAAACTTTCAAAAGACCAACGCAAATTGGTTACCACAAATTTTTATAATCCTAGTATTCTTCATTTGGTAAAAAAAATGTACCCCAATGCTGATTCACTTGTTTTCGCTTTTGGAGATTACAAAGAATCTTTGGGCAAACTTGGCTTACACATAGATTTTAGCTATTATGGTGCCGATGAAAGGAAAATTGATTATTCCGCTGCTAAAGGTGGTAGTTTTGTTCCTCTTACTAAAGGAGTTGTTGAATTGAAAAATGATAAATTCATTATCTACGATAAATCTGGAAATTATACAGAAGTTAAAGCAGATTTAATTTTCACAGAGAGTAAAGTCTCTTTAACCAATTTATTAGTAGATAGTTTATCTTTGGATGCTACTTTTATCCGCAAGAATTGGCCAATTGGATACATAGAACAGTACCCAATCAGTTTTGAACAACTGGAACTCCGATATAATGAGAAAGTTAATTATATATTCAATGAAAATTTAACTATTCAAATTTTACCCATTTATTCGCTAGTTGATATACATTTCCCTAACCAAACTAAATCAATCTACAATCCTATTGATAACTTATGCTTTGATTTTAATAGGAATTATTCAGGAATGCTATCATTTGATAAAGTTGCAAGAAAATACTTTAAAGAAATGACAAAATATTTTCAATATAAAAAAGAGGCAAATTCCAAAAAGGCAGCGAAGTCTCTGACAACGGCTAATCAATATTTAGAATCTTTAAAACAGAATTATTTTAATTCTAAGTAAGAACGTTATAAGTACGACTGTACAAGACCTTCTATCAATTGATGTATGAAAAAAATTATAAAATTTAATTTTAAAACTTCGGGTCTAATGAAATCCGCTCACCAGCAAAGAACCTAAATTTTAAAAATTAAGGGTTGTAATGAGTAGAAAAAACCTGAATGGATTTTAAAGTTGATAGGTCATACTGATAATGTTGGTGACGATGCTTCAAATATGGAGTTATCTAGAAAACGATCCGAGGCAGTTCGAGATTATTTGGTGAGTAATGGGCTTAATTTTGATCGCTTTACAGTTGAATATTATGGAGAGTCAAGACCTATTGATAGTAACGATACTCCTGAAGGAAGAAAACGAAACCGGAGGGTTGAGATGATAATTCAATTCAGATAAAACAAAGAAACCATTTTTTTTAACGAGGCTTACCTAAAGCCTTTACAAAAAAAGGAATTTACAGGTTAGTAACAATACTAAAAAGTCGGACGGTAAAATCCAAATCACTAGTTGAGTTAAAACTCTCATTTAAGACGGAAACAAATATAAAGAAGCAAACGGCATATTTATCACAAATTTGCTTGATTTCCAAAGTTTTGTCACTAAGTCAATTTATTTAAAGAAATAACATTTCCTTTGGTACGCACTTTGCTACCGCATTAAAAATTATTGTCATGAAGACCTTTATTGTTTTAATTCTCGGAACTACTTTGGTATATGCCTTTAAATCAACAGAACCTTTCAAACCACAAATCACCTCAGCTCCAACAAGCGACTTACCGCAAGTGAAACACAAGGCTTTTCAAGTGGGCGAAAAATTGCGTTATCGTGTTACGTATGGGTTTATGGATGCCGGAGAAGCAACCTTAGAATTAAAAAGCACCACGAAAAAAGGCGACGGGAGGGAACTCATTCATGCCGTGGGAATCGGTAAAACCTTGGGGGGCTTCAATACATTCTACCGAGTGTACGATAAATACGAAACCTTCCTCGATAAAAGCGGTGTTTTCCCTTGGTTTTTCAAAAGGCGCGTGGACGAAGGGGGGCATAAAATATCGCAAGACTATACTTTCAAGCAAGAAGACAGAAAGGTTGTAAACGAAAAAGGAAAAAGTTTTAATATCCCTGAGGCCACACAAGACATGATTTCTGCCTTCTATTACGCACGGACACTTGACCTTAGCAACATTAAAAAAGGCAAGACCTTCGAATTTAAAGTCTTCATGGACGATGAAATTTTTAACTTAAAGATTCGCTACCTCGGCATGGAAAATATTAGTGTTAGAAAGGGGACTTTCAAATGCTATAAATTTGGTCCTGTCATGCAAAAAGGACGCTATTTCAAAAAGGAAGAAGACGTTAATTTTTGGATCACCGCGGATGACAACAGAATCCCTGTATTGGTCAGAGCAAACATCCCCGTTGGTAGTGTTAAACTACAACTCGTGGAATGGAGTGGACTGCGCAATACCTTGACAAGTAAAATAAAATAGCTACCAGCGGGCACACTTCGGTACAGTGTGTATACGTATCGTTCGGCGAGCTTTTTCGCTACCTTTGTTGTACACGTGGAAGTCTTAGAATTTATAGCCTTTTTTGCAGGCGTCATTTACCTGGTGGGCATTGGAAAATCCAAGCGTTGGGGTTGGTGGTTTGGAGCAATTAATGCCTCCATTTATGTATATGCTTCAATGATGGTGGGGCTCTATGTACAGAGTATATTACAAGTTTTATATGTCTTCTTGGCGTGTCTAGGATATTGGAATTGGGGAAGAGAAGAAGGTAAAGAGGTAAAACAAATACCTACAAGAACACACCTGATTGGTGTCTCCATTTCTGTTCTAACTGCTGCGATACTCGCATGGGCAATGTCATATTTCACTGCGCAGCAACTGGCGGTAGAAGATGCTTTTATTTCAGTATTTGCCGTATTTGCCACTTACTTAACTATCACCCATGTATTGGAAAATTGGTACTATTGGTTAGGGATAAACGCAGCCTCTATTTACCTATTCGGCATGCAGGGACTTTATGTTACAGCGAGTTTATTCTTAGTAAATTTTTTGATGTCTGTGTGGGGGCTTTATGCCTGGAAAAAACAAAGAAATGTATAGTTTGGATTGGAAAATAGGATTCACAGGGCCTGAATCTTCGGGAAAAACCACCTTGGTAAATTGGCTAGCTGAAGAATTAAAACTATCTGTAAGTCCGGAATTTGCGCGAAGTTATTTAGCGATAAACCCGTCGTATTCGCAAGATACATTAGCTTTTATGGCACAAAGACAATTCAACGAAAACAACAAGGCCCAAATCTGTGATACAGAGATGCTCGTGTTTTATGTGTGGTCCACCGAAAAGTATGGGCAGGTGAGTCCCCTTATTCAAGAACTCCTTAAGGAACAGCGCATCCATCATTATTTTCTATGCGCCCCAGATATTCCTTGGGAAAAAGATCCGCTCCGCGAAAATCCTCACGATAGAGAACGATTATTTGATTGTTACAAAAATTTGTTAGAAGAATGGCGCTTACCTTTCTCTGTGCTAAAGGGTTCTTTAGACCAAAGAAAATCTATGATTATCACCCAACTTGACAAGCTGAAAAATAGGTAATTTTAAACTATGTATAGAATACTCATCTTATTAGGTTTAATTGCCGTTTGCATTCCATTTAGTTATTACTTATTGAAGCCCAAAGAAGCAAACAACAAAGAATTACCTGTAGCTCACGAGGGACAGCGTGTTTCAGATTTTTCTTTTACGAATCAAGAAGGAGATACTGTAAATAAAGAGTTTATCGCAGGAAAAGTGGTGGTTGCAGAATATTTCTTTACAACATGTAAAACCATATGTCCCATAATGACCAAGCAAATGCAGCGTGTCCAAACGGTGTTTTCTAAAGAAGATGGATTGCGTATTCTTAGTTTTACGTGTGATCCTGAAACAGATACCGTTGAGCAACTAAAAAGATACGCAAGCGCCAAAAAAGTCAACTCCTTACAGTGGCAGTTTTTAACCGGAGATAAAAAGGAATTATACAATTTCGCGCGTAACTCACTATATGTATTAAAACCTGATGCCACGTTAAATCAAGCTGATGACGGATCAGACTTTATTCATACAAATAACTTCGTATTGCTAGATAAATTGGGACAAATAAGGGGTTACTATGACGGAACTAGTGAAAAAGAAGTAAATCTACTCATAGAAGATATTAAATCCCTCTTAAACTAATCAATTGCCAAAACCTTCTATCCATATAAACGAAGATATTATTCGGCTTCTCTCTTATGAAATAAGCTTGAAAATAGGTTTTCGCATTCGTAGTAAAACAGATTGTAAATCA
>CAMDLY010000090.1 GCA_945902115.1 Lishizhenia tianjinensis
CGAGTACTTCCGGTAAATTTCTGCCTGTTAGATTTACCAATCGGAAGTTCATCCCATCAGGCTAGCCGGTGTGATGTTTCTAAGCGCTGGTGAAACTTTAGAAGCTAAGTTGGGAGCTTGGGTGTTCTTGTCCGTCTCACAATCTAAAATCAATCAAGAAATAAGCATGTAGAAAGCTAGAGTATTCGTCGTTTGGACGAGGGTTCGAACCCCTCCGACTCCACTCTATGGGAAAGCACACCAAAATTGGTGTGCTTTCTTTTTTTTCTACCTCTGGAACGCTTGACATTACTGAAGATCAGCTCCACGGCAGGGTTGAGTTCAACGGTTCGAACTGAATTTTTTTCGTAAACCATCTTATTGGGAAATATCGAACCAATCAACTTTCTTTTAATCTCTACATCGCCCTGCTCATATAGTTTTACAAGGTTAGAAAGGGTTCGAATCATATGGTCAAGTTTTTTATCTAGGTCGACAATTTCGCTTTGTGATTTGTGATGGTCCACATTCAATCGCTGAAGGGTTTCATCGATTTCTTTCTTCATTATTTTGTAGTCCTCCGCTGTAATATCACCATCGAGCATAAGATTCCTCGCATTTTTTGATCTTTGGTCGAGTCTGTCAAATTCTCTTTTAATGGCATCTATTTCGGCTCTGTTAGATCGGTTCTGTTCTGCATATTTTTTCTTTAAAATTTCAGCAAGCAAAATCATTGGTCCTTCCTCGAATTCAAAAGATTTAAGCAACTTTTCAAATGCATGATTGATATCCTCAGCTTTGTGTCTTTCAGGACAACCGTGCATACAGTGATAATAACTGTAGTATCCGTTTCTTCCTTTTGATGTTGATGCTGTAAGGCTTTTCCCGCATTGTGGACACTCTAAAAAACCGCGAAGTGGAAATTCAGCTCTGATCGTTTTGAATTGAGGTGGAACTTTTCTTTTCCTTCCTTCGATCACATCTTGACAAGCATAAAAAACACTTTCGTCAATGAGGCCTTTATGAATTCCATCTACCCAGAGGTCAGGTTCGTTTTTATAAGCAGGAACTAGTATTTTTCCGATGTATGCTTTGTTTCGAAGCAAATTCCAAAAGCCATTTTTACTCGTTTTCATACCTAAGTTATTGTACTTTTTTCTGAGTTCTTCGGTGCTATACAAACCTGTTGAGAAATCCTGAAATGCTTTTTTTACCAACTCCTCTTGAAGCCCACCTTCAGGAATAATTACAGGCTTATTGAACTGATCTCTTGCGTTTCTATAACCCAAGGGTCGTGATCCCATCCATCGACCTTCTTTTCTTGCGCGGCGTATACCATGAAATATGTTGAGTGCTCTTCTATCATTATCAACTTCAGGAGTGGTGAGGTAAATTGCTAAAAGCACTTTTTGTTCAGGGATTTCTAGATTCAAAGGTTGTTCCATTGCCCTTGCTTCCACACCTAACTTATTCAGTTTAGAAAGTTCGGCATAGGCTTCAGGGGCATTTCGAGAGAAGCGATCCCATTTTAGAAAATAGATATAGTCGACTTTTCCTTTGTTTGATTTGAGGTAAGTCATGATTTTTTTCCATTCAGGTCGGTTGAATGATTTCCCGCTTTCATCGTCATGATAAATCCCTACTACATTTATATCCTGATTCTCGCAATAGCGAATCAGTTTATCTTTCTGGTCAGCAGGGCTATACCCATTATTCTGTTCATCAGTCGAAACTCTGGTGTATAGGATTGCATTCTTTTTCATGACAGTTGTTTTTTCTTCATTTCTAGCATTAAATCGGCAATTTGCTCCAGCCATTCCTTTATCAGACGGATTTCTTCGTCAGTTTTTCCAGTTGCAAATTTTCCGAGTAATTTTCTGCATTTTTGAATTGTTAACATTAATAAACTTAAAATAACCGTGAGCCCTTTCATGAGGTCGTGGTTGCTTTTTTACATTGAGCCGCTTCACGGGTCTATAATCTTCGTGTATTTTTTAGATACACATGCTTGTCATTCCGATATTTGATGGTAATCTCCTCGTACTCTTTCAAGCCTAAAATTCTCCGTACTTGTTTCGCATTATTATCTATCAAGTCAGTTTCAATTGTTCCTTCAATTACTAAGGTTTCGTCAGCATTTATTTTTATTAGAATAGATTGAAAATCTTTGCTTCGGATGGCTTCGAGAACTTTAGTTTCTTTCGGATTAATAAATCCCCAGTGAATAAGGTTCGGGAGATTATCTTCCCCCTCCATAAATTCCGAAATTAAAGTATCTATAGGAATGATTAGCGATGGTTGTTTTAATAAATCATCCGATAAATTCGGTACTTTTTCGTGCTTCTCTGAGTAACCCATGAAATCGTAATGATAATCTTCATCTACTTTTTTAAATACAATAACCATATGCAACCCGGAAAACAAGGTCTCGTGAATGATAGAGCCAAATATTGAAATCAGATGTAATTCCCCTTCTTCTATGATGTCCACCATGTGCGCTTCTACAAAAGCAAGTAGTTCCTTTACTTTTTGTATTTCTTCCTCGGTCGATTTCAAATAATCACGATGGTATTGGTAAATGTGGTCAGGATCTTTTTTAATATCCGTAATGAAATCAGTAAAAAGTTCATTTTTGAGTTTCCTTATGGCTTCAATAGGTACTCCAAAATCCCTCGCAGCCTGTACAATCTTCACCCAAATGAAATCGTAAATATTCAACCTTACCCAAGATCTTTTTTCATCATCACTTTCTGACTTCCAGTCAATGATTCCCTCTTCTTTCCAGTGATAGAAATTACGCTTTTTTATTCCACTCAGTTTCAAGGACGCTTTGCGCTCAAATATTCTGGAGAATTCATTCTGTATTTTGTTAATTAGTTCTGGGTTAAACGTAGGAATTTGAAATTCTTGCATAATTATTTGTTTTATTGTTTCAAACATTTTAACTTTGTCCAACAAATATACTAAAATAAATTAAAGTGACAACATTAAAGACAAAAAAATATTTGATGCGTTGGGAGAAGAGAGGCGCAGATATTCCATATGACCCAGATTCTCCGTTGTACCGCATATGCCCCCAATGCTCCGATGACTTTATGGCGGAGACAGAACAAGACATCTACTGCTGCACAAAATGCAAGGATGACTTCAATAATGCCAAAAAGGCGGCGAATAAACTAGTGCAGCAGTTGGAAGTGCTGCCTGCAGAACCGACACCTGATATTTCATTACTAGAAGATTTAAATACTAACCTTCAGACAAACATTCATTTACTCGATCAGCTCGTCGACGGTAAACCTGATGGTGTTTACGTAACATTTGAAGAACTGGACAAACTAGGTCTTGACTTCAACTCCAATAATGGACAAGGCCTTTTGTATAATACACCAAATCCGGGTGAATGCACTTTTGTCGTTTATGGCCCATTCTGTATTTACCGAATCACTTTTGAAACAGCGTTAATTGTTAAACCTCAAATATCTAAATCATGTTAAATTTCAATGACATCAACAAACTTTTTGGAAAACCGCTTAGCCATCTCCCTAGACCTAGGACACCTTATCAGTTCAAGTTATGGCATGCTGCAGTTATCGGCGTTGTCGGTTACTTTGCCTACAAAGGGATAATGTACTCTATTCAAGAGAAATCAATTCGGATAAAAAGAAAGCAGGATTAAGCACTTCCAAATTTAACGATCGATACTCTTTTCGTTAAGTCCTTTGGACATATCGATTTCATTGTGTTTTAATTTTATTTTCCTGCTCGTGTGTCTCTTTTATGAGATGACGTATAGGTTCGTTTTATTGGGTAGTTTAGTTTGCTCATTTTTACAAAATTACTTTTTTGATGTATATTTGTATTATCTGAAAAATTTCTTAGACATTCTGGATTATTAAATTATCGTGAACACCACCATCTACACCGATACCGAAAAAAATGCCATCCGCTTTTCAAACTTTAAGAAGTTAGAGGCCTCATGTGCGTTTTCTGGATTGGGTGTCAAATACGTAGCTGCTGGTGAAGAAATTTACTATGCGAACGGTAAAAAGTACAAGGTCAAGGTGGGCGATTACATCATCGGTAATGAATTTACCAATTCCCTTGTTCAGATCAATAGTACTGAAGCAGTTCAAGGTTTGTGTATCGATATCTCTTCAGAAATTATTTCCGAGGTAGCTGAATTTCATGACGTCAATGGTTCTGAATTGAAAGAGTTTTTACTCTCAGACCAATTCTTTGTGAACCGTTACAACGTGAAGAATACAAGTTTAGGTTATTCGCTGCATGAAATCAATCAAAAGATAAAAACGGGTGTTTTCTCGAATGATCTTCAGTACAATGAATTGTTTTATAGCCTAGCGGAATCCATTATCACTGACCAACGCTTTGTGTTTGAACATTTGTCAAACCTTGACTTCAAAAAGAATGTGACAAATGAAGAAGTTTTCAGAGCCATTCTACAGGCTAAATTACTCATCGATGAATGCATTACAGAGAATTTGTCCTTGGAAAAAATGGCAGTTGAAACCGGGATTTCTAAGTATCATTTTATTCGGGTATTTAAAGCGGCATTTGGCATTTCGCCCTATCAATATCAAAAACGAAAACGACTCGAACTTGCCAAAGTAGACCTCTTGAGCGGTGAAGAAATTCTGTTTACAGCCATACGCTATGGTTTTGCAGACACCCCTTCATTTTCAAAGGCGTTCAAACAACAATTTGGTCAAACACCCGGAACGATAAGAAAAAGCAATTTTTGACAACTCCACCTCTCCTGAAGGTCGTTTCTTTGACACAAAAACGGCCATGTTTCGTCTGCTCTCTTTGTTTTTCATCTGTTGTATATTCTGGAGCGTTAGCGCTCAACTTCAGCGCAAACCACTTCTTGGTGCTCGAATTGAATACGTTACTGAAAACGGTAATTCCGGCTGTAAGGTCGTTCAAGTAGTGCGGGGCACAAGTGTAGACTTAAAACTACAGGCAAACGACCTCATCTTGAAAATAGGTACGCAAGACTTTTCTTCATCAGACGAATTCATTAAACAATTTCTAAGTTACGAACCTGGCAGAGAAATTCAGCTTTCAGTGCTTCGTGGGAAAAAGAACTTAATGCTCAGAGCAAAGGTCGTTGCTCGTCCATATGAAACCGACGACAACGCGACAGTTATTTATGATGAAGCACAATACAAAGGAGGGCAACTACGGGTCATCATCAATAAACCCTTCAAAGAAAATAAAATGCCCGCGATGCTCTTCATTCCAGGGTATACGTGCAGTAGCATTGATGAGTTGACTAGCGATCATCCTTACAAACGAATAGTGGATGCCTATGTGGATGCCGGTTACGTAACTCTTCGTATTGAAAAAAGTGGCTTGGGAGATAGTAAAAATACACCACCTTGTGAGTCGTGCGATTTATTGGATGAAATTGAAAATTTTGAGGTCGGATTGAAAAAATTGAAGTCCTTACCCTACGTTGATACCAACCAAATAATTATCGTTGGACATTCCATGGGTGGAATTATTGCGCCTGCCATTAGTGCTAAACATCAGGTGGCAGGGGTTGTGGTGTATGGAACAACTGCGAAGTCCTGGTTCGAATACCAAATTGAAATGTACCGCGTACA
>CAMDLY010000091.1 GCA_945902115.1 Lishizhenia tianjinensis
TGTTATGCGAATTACAATGCTGACATGACTAGAACAATTCCGGTCAATGGTCGGTTTACCAAAAGACAAAAACAAGTTTACGAAGCGGTGCATGATGTCTTGAATTTTGCTACCCAAATCATGACTTCAGGAACCTATTGGGTAGATTATCAAAAAGAAGTAGAGAAATACATGGAAAGTAAACTGATCGATTTAGGTTTATTTACGCGAAATGATGTTGAAAAGCAAGATAAACACCAACCACTATTTAAAAAGTATTTCATGCATGGTGTGGCGCATCATTTAGGTATTGATGTGCATGATGTTTGGGATAAATATAAACCATTTGCTTCTGGCATGGTTTTAACTTGTGAACCTGGAATTTATATCAGAGAAGAAGGGCTAGGAATTAGATTAGAAAATAATTTATTGATCACTGATAAAGGAGCCGTAAATTTGATGAATAATATCCCAATTGATTGGGAAGAAATTGAAACTTTAATGAATTCTTAAAATGAATCATTTTCAATTTAAGATTCAATTTAAATAAACAAATTATTAGTAAATAACATTAATGAAAAACCTTCGAAATTTTTGCATCATCGCACATATTGATCATGGTAAAAGTACTCTGGCTGACCGATTAATTGAATTCACCAATACGGTTCAAAAGAGGGATATGATGCATCAATTATTGGATGACATGGATTTAGAAAGAGAAAGAGGGATTACCATCAAGTCTCATGCGATTCAAATGCAATATCCAAAAGACGGAGAAATATACACGCTTAATTTAATTGATACACCGGGCCACGTAGATTTCTCTTATGAAGTTTCAAGATCTATCGCGGCTTGCGAAGGTGCGTTATTAATTGTGGATGCATCGCAGGGAATTGAGGCACAGACGATTTCAAACTTGTACTTAGCCATCAATCACGATTTAGAAATTATCCCCGTTTTGAACAAAATTGATCTTCCTGGGGCAATGCCTGATGATGTTTCAGATCAAATAATTGATTTAATTGGTTGTAAAAAAGAAGATATTATTCATGCGTCTGGAAAGGAAGGAATCGGGATACAAGATATTTTAGATGCTGTCATCGCTAGAATTCCATCGCCAAAGGGTGATCCAGAAGCGCCATTACAAGCACTTATTTTTGATTCAACTTTTAATTCCTACAGAGGTATTGAAGTCATATTCAGAGTATATAATGGAGAAATTAGGAAAGGAGATCGGGTTAAATTCCTAAATACAGGACAAGAATATTTTGCAGATGAAATTGGCACATTAGGTTTAGAGCAAGAACCAAAAGCACTCATTAAAACCGGTGATGTGGGATACTTAATTTCAGGTATTAAAGAAGCAAAAGAGGTAAAAGTAGGTGATACGATCACCCATGTATCAAATCCATGTAAATTAGCAATACAAGGATTTGAAGAAGTAAAACCCATGGTGTTTGCGGGAATTTATCCAGTAGAAACATCCGAATTTGAGGATTTAAGGGATGCCATGGAAAAGCTCCAATTAAATGATGCCTCTCTTGTGTGGGAGCCAGAAACTTCCATGGCCTTAGGTTTTGGTTTTAGATGCGGGTTTCTAGGGATGCTGCACATGGAAATTGTACAGGAAAGACTTGAGAGAGAGTTTGATATGACGGTTATTACGACTGTTCCATCGGTGAAATTTAAAGTACTTACTACAGCTGGTGAAACAGAATGGGTTTCTGCGCCAAGCGAATTACCGGAACCTAATTTGATCAATATTATAGAAGAGCCTTATATCAAAGCACAAATTATTACCAAATCTGAATATACAGGGGTAATTATGAGTTTGTGCATGGATAAGCGTGGGATATTAAAAAATCAAATTTATTTAACGACTGACCGAGTAGAATTAACATTTGACATGCCATTGTCTGAAGTTGTTTTTGACTTTTTTGATCGTTTAAAAACGATTTCAAGGGGTTATGCGTCTTTGGACTATGAATATAAAGGATACGAACCAGGTGAAATGGTTAAATTAGATATTATGTTGAATGGCGAAAAAGTGGATGCATTATCTGCCATTGTACATCGAGATAAAGCGTATGATTGGGGTAAAAGATTGTGTGAGAAATTAAGGGAGTTATTGCCGCGCCAACAATTTGAAATAGCTATTCAGGCGGCTATAGGCCAAAAAATAATTGCCAGAGAAACTGTTAAGGCATTACGAAAAGATGTATTAGCCAAGTGTTATGGAGGTGATATTTCCAGAAAACGTAAATTACTAGAAAAACAAAAGAAAGGTAAAAAGAGAATGAGGCAGGTAGGAAATGTAGAAATTCCTCAAGAAGCCTTTATGGCTGTCTTGAAATTAGATTAAGACAAATAATTTTTTATAAATAATTTTAAAAGAAGCGTTTATAGCGTATTTTTGAGATTCAAAATAAATAAGATGGCTCAAGTTATAAGAATGCCCAAGATGAGTGACACGATGTTAGAGGGTGTCATTGCTAAATGGTTGAAAAAAGAGGGAGATACAATTAAGTCGGGTGACATCATAGCTGAAGTTGAAACCGATAAGGCAACGATGGAACTTGAGAATTATGAGGATGGAACATTACTTTATATTGGCATAAAAGCAGGTGAAGCCGCACCTGTAGATGGTATTATAGCCATTGTGGGAACAAAGGGAGAAGATTTTGCAAGTTTATTAACAGAGCCAAAAGCTATTGTTGCAAATGAAGTGCTTGAGAAAACGGTCGAAGTTATAACAAGTGAACCTACGATTGATTTAAGTAGTATCAAAGCTAAGGCAGTAAGAATGCCTAAAATGAGTGATACCATGTTAGAAGGTGTCATCGCTAAATGGTTGAAAAAAGAAGGGGATAAAGTTAAAAGTGGTGATATTATTGCCGAAGTCGAGACTGATAAAGCCACGATGGAACTTGAGAATTATGAGGACGGAACCCTATTGTATATTGGCGCACAAGAAGGAAAAGGTATCGTGGTCGATGGCATAATTGCTATCGTAGGTGAACCAGGAGCAGATTTTAAAAAAATATTGGATGCTGAAAATACGTTGAAAGTTGACGCACCCGTAGTCGTACAAGCCAGTGCTCCTGCACCTATCAAGGCGGTTGAAGAAGTTAAACCCGTTGAAACAACCCAACAAACTGCTTCTAATGTAGAGGTAAAATCATCTCCATTAGCACGAGCTTTAGCTAAAGAAAAAGGGTATAATTTATCGTGGATTCAAGGAACAGGGGAAGGCGGAAGGATTACAAAGTCCGATGTAGACAATTATAATCCTAATCAAGGAGGAACAAAATCGGGTCACTTTACAAGTGGAACTGAAAGTTTTGAAGATATCCCAAATAGTCAAATGCGAAAAACGATTGCAAGAAGACTATCTGAATCAAAATTCAGTGCTCCTGAATTCTACCTGACCATGGAAATCAACATGGATAAGGCCATTGAAGCAAGAGTTAGTATGAATGAAGTTTTTCCAGTTAAAATTTCATTTAACGATTTCGTCATTAAAGCATCTTCACTTGCATTAGTCAAACATCCAAAAGTAAATTCTTATTGGATGGAAGATCGAATTAGGGTCAACAAACATGTACATATAGGCATGGCTGTGGCGGTAGAAGATGGATTACTTGTGCCTGTTATTCGTTTTGCAAATGAAAAATCCATAGCGGAAATATCAGCGGAGGCAAAAGATTTAGGTGGAAAAGCTAAATCAAAGCAATTGCAACCTAAAGACTGGGAGGGAAATACATTTACGGTGAGTAATTTGGGCATGTTTGGGATTGATCAATTCACATCCATAATCAATTCACCTGAATCGTGCATCTTGGCCGTTGGCGGAATAAAGGAAACAGTAGCAGTGAAAAATGGTCAATTTTATGCGACAAATATCATGAAATTAACATTAACATGTGACCATCGAGTAGTTGACGGAGCTACAGGAGCCGCGTTTCTGCAAACCCTGAAACAATATTTAGAGGACCCAATAAAAATGTTTTTATAACACCTGATTAATTGGCAAGCCTCGAATTAAATCGGGGCTTGACTATTTAAAACAAGCATGATTATGAGCACAGAAAATATTAGAATAGCTATTCAAAAATCAGGTCGATTAAGCGAAGACTCATTAAAGTTATTTAAAGAATGTGGCATTAAATTTGAAGCCCAAGGATCTAAATTAAGATCTGTGTCAAGTAATTTCCCCATCGAGTTCTTATTTTTGAGAGACGATGATATTCCTGGATATGTGGAAGATGGTGTCTCTGATTTAGGGGTCATTGGCCTAAATGTGCTGATGGAGCAAAAAAGAAAGGTTGACATTGTAAAAGAATTAGGCTTTTCAAAGTGTCGTTTATCCTTAGCTATTCCAAGAAACGAGGTTTATACGGATTTATCTTATTTTAATGGTAAGAGTATTGCCACCTCCTACCCTAATCTAACGGATTCATTTTTAAAAGCAAATGGGGTAAAAGCGGAAACTCATGAGATTTCTGGTTCAGTAGAAATTGCGCCAAGTATTGGCTTGGCTGAAGGTATTTGTGATATTGTATCCACTGGAGGGACATTGTTAAGTAATGGACTAAAGGAAGTGGCAGAAGTATTTCAAAGCCAAGCAGTTCTAATTTCAAACAAGCATTTAAATAAGACCAAAAAAGAATTATTAGATAAAATAATATTCCGGATCGATGCGGTTCAAAAAGGTCAAAATGCAAAATATGTTGTTTTAAATACCCAAGAAGAAAATATAGCTAAAATAATTGCTTTATTGCCTGGAATGCGGTCTCCGTCTGTTATCCCATTAGCAGAAAAAGGATGGTTCTCACTACATTCAGTGATTTCGGAAAATGATTTTTGGGAAATTATTGAGTCACTTAGGTCCGCAGGTGCTGAAGGTATTTTGGTTTTACCTATTGAAAAAATGATTTTGTAATGATTCAATTAATTAATTTTCCTTTTCGGTCAGATTATCCAGAATTGTGTGAAAGACCTCAAATTGAGTCGTCGAAGATTGACAGTTTAATCGAATCGATATTTAATAAGGTTAAGACTGATAAAGATGAGGCACTTATAAGTCTGACTTATGAATTCGAGAAAAGAAAAATAGATTCAATTCTTTATACAGAAAAGGAAATAGATGCTTATTCGGAAGCGACAGATGATGATTTAAAAACAGCCATAAAGATCGCTTTTGATAATATCTATAAATTTCACGAGGCTCAAAAACTTGTTGAGAAAAGAGTAGAAACAAGTCCGGGGGTAGTTTGTTGGCAAAAGTCAAGTCCCATAGAGAAAGTTGGCATTTACATCCCTGGAGGAACAGCACCCTTATTTTCAACCATTTTAATGTTAGCCATACCGGCCAAAATAGCGGGTTGCTCCGAAATTGTTTTATGCACTCCAGGGATACACCCAGCGATATTTTACACTGCTAAATTGTGTGGAATAACCAAAATGTGTAAAGTAGGCGGAGCACAAGCTATAGCAGCATTGGCTTTAGGAACACCATCCATTCCCAAAGTCTATAAAATATTTGGTCCAGGAAATCAATATGTTACAGCGGCAAAAATGCATGC
>CAMDLY010000092.1 GCA_945902115.1 Lishizhenia tianjinensis
TTTGCCTGGGTACTTACTTTTTGAAGATTCATTTTTTAAACTAATAATCTCATCTTTTAGTATGTGTTGTAATCTATTGTCTGGTAAATCATTTTCTTTTAGTGTCTCAAATTGAAGGTTCTCTTTGTGCCTAATCACAAAAAACACCCCTTTGCTCCCCCAAACGTTTAGTAGTGGAAAATCATTGTAAAATCTATCTGCTACAATAACGCTACCCTTTAGTAGTGGTATATCATTGGCGCCTTTATTGTCAGCAGTTTTACCGTCTGTAATATTAACATAAGCGGGTAGATTCCCATCAAAATCAAGCAGTGTATGCATTTTAACAGCACCTTTTGCTGTTTTATATTTTGCCCAATCAAATAAACTCAGGCATAAACTTATAGTTGTGGAGTCAAGTAAAAATATTTTTGACTTAATCCGGAATTTTACCTGTTTAAATTTTGGATGCTGTCCTAAACTTTCTAGCAGTTGAAAATAGTAATCTTTGAATAATTCATGACTCCGATGCTTGTTTTGGTAGCTGATGGTTGATTTCGATGGAGAACGGTCAATTCCAAGATGATTCAGGTTACCAGTGGCCGAACGAAGTCCATTACTTATGTCTCGAACTGACTGACTTTTTGCAAATTGGCAAAATAACATTGAAACTAAGTGTGACCAACTTGAAAACCCTTTATTGTGTTTGTCAGTACCTTTTGATTTTACTAATTTTTTAAATTTTTCTTTATCTAACTTAGAAATGATTTGAGAAAACAAGGTTATATTTGCCATAAGAGGGGGTAAAATTGTTGTGCAGCTCAAAGTTAATTTGAGATACGAGATTCCCCCTCTTTATTCTTGATTTTTAAAATCGTTTAGGACGCTATTGGTAATTATTATGTAATTTAAATGTATTATCCTTCGCAAGCTATTAGCGATAAATATTTAGACTACTCCTAATTACTATTTTTTAGTGATTCTAAGTTGTTGGAATTCGCCGATTATTATGAATAAATGTTACGAATCAATTATCTCTCCTTAGCTTTACATAAAAACCTACCAATGTCCTTTCGCGATTTAAATTTAAAAAAACCACTTTGGAATGCCTTGGATGATTTGGGTTATCATGAGCCAACAACGATTCAAGTTTCAGGTTTCAAGGTAATGATGTCAGGTGCAGATACGATAGGCATCGCGCAAACAGGAACAGGTAAAACATTGGCTTATTTGTTGCCTTGCTTGTGTATGTGGGAATTTTCAAAAGAACCACATCCGCAGATATTAATTATCGTACCAACCAGGGAATTAGTCGTACAAGTGGTTAGTGAAGTAGAACTTTTAACGAAGTATATGAACGTGGTTGTTTGTGGGGTATACGGTGGCACAAATATGAATACCCAAGCTGCTAAGGTATTACAAGGATTGGATGTCTTAGTTGGAACACCAGGACGCATTCTTGATTTAGCATCAAGTGGTTCTTTACAATTGAAACATGTCAAAAAAGTAGTAATTGATGAAGTCGATGAGACCCTTAGTCTAGGATTTAGACCACAACTGTTAAATATTTTTGATTTTCTGCCAGCCAAAAGACAACATATGGTTTTTTCGGCAACTCTTTCCGAGGAAGTATCCTTGTTTTTGGAAGACTATTTGATAACTCCAGTGCGCGTTGAGGCAGCACGAGCGGGTTCGCCTATTGAGAAAATTGATCAATTGGCCTACCGCGTGCCAAATTTCCTTTCCAAAGTTACTATGTTGCGTCACCTGATACAAGAAACTCCTATCGGCTCTAAGATTTTAATTTTTGTTTCTTCTCGTGCTTTAGCTGATTTGTTATTCGAAGAAATTGAAGCGAACTTTCAGGATAACATAGGGATTATTCACTCCAATAAAGCACAGAATTTTCGCTTTGATACAGTTCAAAATTTTCAAACCGGCGCTATCCGCTTATTAGTTGCTACGGATTTAATAGCGCGAGGGATTGATGTTACAGACGTTTCACATGTAATAAATTTCGATATACCAGAATCTCCTGAGAACTACATTCACCGCATTGGACGTACCGGTAGGGCTGATAAAAATGGTATTGCGGTAAGCTTTATATCCGAAAAAGATGAATCAGCTCTTCAAACCATTCAAGTACTTATGCAGCACCAGCTTATGTTTATTAATGTTCCTGAGAATATAGTATTTACAGAAGAGCTATTGGAATTCGAGAAACCGAAAATAATCATTCCTGGAAAAACCGTCAAATTACCTCAACGCGAAAATAGGGGGCTTTCTTTTCATGAGAAAAAAGCTAAAAATAAAAAGGTTAACGTGCGTTACGACCACAAAAAAGCCATGCAAGAGAAGTATGGAAAGCCAAAGAGAAAAAGGTAAGGTTCGCGCTAATCGGCCAAAAAAGGATTTTTATTTCCTGGAAAAATAAAAAGTTTCGCAGTATCGTTTTGTATTGTTCCTTGGTAGAATTCGACACCAACGGTTTGTTGTTTTTGCGTTTTGATGCTAAGCGTGAAGGCACTGTCCTCCTCCCACATTACGTTTGTTACCCTTAGCTCGTAGCCCCAATCAGAAGCCCTGAGCTTTTTGGAAAATTCTTGCGCATCCATGTTACTCGGTAAAATAAGGAATGGCAGCATCTTATTGATATCACCTACAAGGTAGTAGGCACGCAACATTCTTGCTAGGTCCGCACCCATGGGTGTGAGTATTGGATTGCGCCAATCCGTTTGTTTAATTGTTGCTTTTTCTGAATTCTTGTCTTTTTTATCCAAATCAGTCGTTGCAGTTTGGTTTGTTTCTTTTGATGCACATGCTGTACTAACAATCAGGAAAGACACCTATAAAAAAGAATACCTCAGCATGTTGCTAAGGTATTAAATTCTATCGTAGGCTATGTTCATTTTTAGAACAAAACTAAACTTATCGTCCTCGTTTTTTGGCACAAGATCCCACCTTACCACCCCACTTTTTTCCCCCAGTTCCCGAACGGTATGGGCTTCCTCGACGTTTTTTTCTCGGTGGCTTTGCCGTTTCTTTTTTGATGACATCGAGCAGTTGAATGCTCGTATAACCTTCAGTTTGAAGTTCAGATTGCTTGTTACTGTTTGTAGCTACTGAAGCAGAACTTGTAAATGCGAAAGTAAAGCATGCTGTACTTACGATTAATAGTGTTAAAATAGATTTTTTCATTTTCTTTTTTACTTGCTAACGCAGGTTTTTACATTAATTACAAATTCATTATTGGATTGCATAATATTTACTTATTCAGGGACTTGATATTTGAAAAACGTGAATATTTTGAATCAGAGAAGGCAACAATTCAAGGTTTCAATTCGTTTAGTTAACGTAAACCTCAATCTTATCAAACTACAAATTCTCCTTTTAATTCTTATTATATTGAAGATGAGTGTTTTAAATGCTCAGATACAAACTCCTTTCAATATTCGCCACCAATCTAATCAGAAGGGAGGCATAGTAATGATCTCGAATTTAGCCATTACGTGTAATTCAGAAAATAATAATTGTTCGATTTATCAGAATCAACTACCACCTAACGGAAATAATAACCAAAGTGGTGGAATAACTTTTGGCTATGTGGACATCGATAACAATTCAAGTACATTCATGTCATCTAGTGATAGCATGAACTTACCCATTTGTAGCGAGGTGGCGTGGGCAGGTTTATATTGGAGTGCGCGAATCCAACAAAGCACAACCAATTATGATAGTAGGAATCAAGTGAAATTAAAAGTTGGAACTGGAACTTATCAAAACTTAACCGCTGATGAATTAATCGACGTAACCACTATCCCAGGAAATCCAAACTTTAATATGGCTGGATATTTTTGTTATAAGGATATTACGAATTTGGTTCAGCCAGTTGGGGGCAATGCTCGTTTTACCGTGGCAGACATTGTTTCACGCACAGGAGCCAATAACCTATTTGGTGCATGGTCGATAGTAGTGGTATTTAAAAACACACTTTTATCCATGCGAAATTTGACAGTTTTTGACGGCATGGCATATGTGAGCGATCAAAATAACTTGGATATTCCGATATCCGGATTCACCACACCCTCTATCGGTCCGGTGAGTTTCGAATTAGGAATTATTGCTCATGAAGGCGATAGGGGTATACAAGGAGATAGACTTCAATTTAATGGAAACGGCACTTTTATTGATGTACCTGATCCTGTCCGACAACCCAATGATTTTTTTAATAGTACTGTTACGTATAACGGTTCATTGACTCCTAACAGAATTCCAAGTTATAATAATACGCTCGGGTACGATAATGGTATTTTTATTCCGAACAATTCTACGCAAACTTATTTACCCAATTCTGCAACTTCTGCAACGGTCCGTGTTGTAACTACTCAAGACGCTATTATGCCAAGAGTAATTACTTCTGCCATTGATATCTATGAACCAGATCTAAGGGCTACTGTGTATATAAATGACTTAAATGGCCCTCCAGCGATGCCTAATGATATTCTAGAGTACACTGTTGTTGGTAAGAATATTGGGTCTGACTTGTCACTGAATACCTTCATTACAGACACTTTGGATATTAGAACCGAATATATCCCCAACACTATTTCTTTTTTAAATGGTCCATTTGTAGGTCCCAAAACTGATTCTTTTGGTGATGATCAAGCAGAATACATTAGTTCTTCTCGAACAATACAAGCGCGGGTAAACTCTGGAGCAACTAATTTGAATGGTGGCTTAATGTTGAATTCTTCAAATGGAGCAGACAGTGCGGTTGTTCGATTTCAGGTGCGCGTAGTAGATGATTGTATCATTTTGAGTTGCGACAGCACCTTGGAAAATAAAGCATATATTTTCGGTCAAGGAGATATTTCAGGTAATTCCTACAACAATGGTGGAGCCTCCGATGTGTATGACGCAAATGGTTGTCCTACAGCAACATCTAATTTAATAACTGTATTCGCGCCAAATTGTCCTGATATTGACATTAGCAATGACGCTCCTTTTTGTCAAGGCGATACGTTGCATTTGTGGACAGTGAATTCCATTTACGCGAACTACCTATGGTCGGGACCGAATGGTTTCTCTGCAACAACCCCTGATATAGATATCCCAAATGCAAGTGCTGTAAATGCGGGTGAGTATATGGTATCAGTTTCTTTAATCGATGGTTCTTGTACCTATGATAATATTTCGGATACAGTGGTAATTTTAAATAACCCAACTCTCAGTTCCACGAGCGTTCAAAATGTAACATGTTTTGGTTTTAACAATGGCTCATTGAATGTATCAAGTTCATCAGGTACTCCTGCATACCAATACCAATGGATTCCGGGCGGTATGACAAATTCTTCAATCACTAATTTGTCACCAGGTAGCTACACAGTAATTGTCACCGATGCCAATACATGTAAAGATACCGCAATATACACGATTACTGAGCCTACAGCATTGCAAGCCTTGTCGAGTAAAACGTCCAACTACAATGGGCGCGACATCAGTTGTGTGGGTGCCAATGATGGTTCCGCAACGGTGGTATATTCTGGTGGCATC
>CAMDLY010000093.1 GCA_945902115.1 Lishizhenia tianjinensis
GAAACAAATCCTGTTGTCCTAATTATGGCATTCAATGCAGGATTTGTAACATAACAACCATACAAGTCCGTATTTAAATGTAAGTGCTTTAAATCAAGTGTTCCTTTTGTGATTTTATCAACTTGCTGAGTTTTTATTCCTGTTCCGTCAAGAGTCAAATTAAAGAACTGAGTAATAGATGTTCCTCCTAGAAATTGGTTTCCCCCTTCGAAAAATACGTTACCGAGAGTGGAGTTAAAACTGCTATTATCTATCCAATTACCTAATAAACGAATGTACCCGTCGGCATTTATTGTCGCATCGTTAACCACATTTTGCGTAACATACAATTCAGCGCTACTTGCCGTGCCATTTCCGTTTACGGCTAAATTTCCAGAATTATTATTGGAGACACTACCGTTGACATACGTAAAAGAACCCGGTTGGGCGGTAATAAAACCACCATTGTTATTTACGGTTTGTGTAAATGCTGAAATACCGTTAAGAATAAAAAGAATAGTATTGAAGTAAATTACTTTCATCTTAGTCTTTTTTTAATTCTGACTTTAACAATTCAATCTCCGCCTTCAACTCTTCAATCATTTTTTGTTGCTCCTTCATTCCTTCTACCAAGATAGGAACCACTTCAATATAACTTACTGTTTTTACAAGCTCAGCCTCTTTATTTTCAGTAGTTCCACGAAGGGTGCTGTTCATATGAGGAATATTTTTCTCACGGACAAGGTCTGGCAGTACTGCTTCAACTTCTTGTGCAATGAAACCATAATTCAATCCTGTTTTCAAACCCAAATCTGGGTATTCAGCAAAATTATGCTCGTAAACAGTACCTCTGAGTTTTTTAACTATATCTAAGGCTTTAGGGATTGTTTTTATATTATTTTTCAATCGTTGGTCGGAGGCAACACCAAAAAATCCAGTGTATCCAAGATCGTTTTGGAATAAACCTCCCCAGCCCGAAGTTGGTGCGGCATTTTGTCCATTGACTCCATTGTTAGTCGGTCCGCCAGCTATTCCTCGCACACCTGCTCCGGTTGTGCTTGTTCCAAAATATTCTCCTTGAACACCTGCAAAAACGGTGTTTCCTTGGGTGACAGAACCATAAACACCCGAACCATTAAAAGCTGAATAACCGTTAACTGCCCAAGGGAATGTAGTATTTCCCACACCATTCATTAAGTCTCCGGCAAGAACAGTGTTAGTTGTGCCAATAAAGAATTCTCCGACATTACTTAGCCTCCCTCTTACAATGTTGTTACTGACTAGGTCCATATGATTATTACTACTTGTGCCCAAAAATCCCGTGGCTGCTAAAGCATTTGTGCCTCCGGCATTTGGTGCAGCAATCCAATATTGACCTAAAGTTGTTACTGGCGCCCCCGAACCTGATGTTGCATTAACAGTCAGCGTTCCAGAAGGATTTACGGTTGGTGTAGTTAATGTCCATGTAGGCCCTGCTGCACCCGCTGGTCCTGTTAATCCTATTGGGCCTTGGGCTCCTGCTACTCCTGCTGCTCCTGTTAATCCTATTGGGCCTTGGGCTCCTGCTGCTCCTGCTGCTCCTGTTAATCCTATTGGGCCTTGGGCTCCTGCTGCTCCTGCTGCTCCTGTTGCTCCTGCTGCTCCGGTTGCTCCTGTTAATCCTATTGGTCCTTGAGGTCCAGTTGCACCTATTGCTCCTGCTGCACCTGTTGCTCCTGCTGCTCCTGTTAATCCTATTGGGCCTTGGGCTCCTGCTGCTCCTGCTGCTCCAGTTTGACCGTTACAAATAGATTGGCTAGAGGTAACCTCAGAAGCATCTAAAGTTCCATTCGAATTAGTATCTGAACCTAGTTCAAGTAATATTCCTCCAAAGGCACAATTTGCTCCAGCACTTAGTGTTGATGTATTGGCCACGAGATTTGTTAAATTCGCCGATGTGCATAAGGAATTCCAAGCGGCAGTGGTTGAGGAATAAAACATTATACAATTTACGTTTATGTCATAAACCAACAATCCATTTGCAGGCCCAACTATGGCATTACGCTGTAAGGTAGTCATTCTTGGTATTAACATACCTTTTGAAGTAGAGCTAACATCCAAAACACTCGTAGGATTCGGCGTGGATGGAACATCAGAAATACTCACGTTTTGTTGTGAATGCGCAAGAAATGGTAAAAGAATTAAGGATAAATGTAGATATTTTTTCATATTAAAATTTATAAAGACAATTTTTAGACGCGCAAAGGTACAAAAGGTTGCCTCGAAAGTAACTTAATTCCCAGAATTTATTCTTTTTTCTCTTTGCATCGGATTCTCTCTAATTTGTTGTTGTTTATAGAGTTGATATCGACTGGGTATTTCTTTTTTTGGCCAACTATTATTGTCAAGATCAGTATCCGAAGTTTCTAGAAAAGGATCTAATCGAACTGATGAAATTTCTTTTTCGAAAATAAAAACTTTACTCACCTTTTCTTCAAATTGTCTCCAAATTTCAGCGGGGATACGAATTACCCTTTTTTCACCATCTGTGAAAGTAAATTCGAGAATGAGAGGCATAACAAGGCCACCTAAATTACTAAAATGAATTTCATAAAAATGTTTATTAGAATTGAGTAATTCAAGATCCTTACTCTCTAATTTTGCCTTGATTTCTTCATATTCCTTGAGATCAATTGCATCTACCTTATAAATATCTCGTTTTGCATAAAAATCGTCGATGCTAGCATCTTTTTCATTAACAGTCTCTCCTATGTCTTTTTTATTTCTGTCAATACCAATATGAATATCGGAATTGTCTTTTTGCAATTTTGTAAACGTTTTTTCTGTTTGAGGATTTTGAGTATTTAATTGAAACCACTTAATATCGTCAATAGCAATATCAACATGATCTATACCGTAAAACCATCCACGCCAAAACCAATCCAAATCTACAGCAGAAGCATCCTCCATCGTCCGGAAGAAATCAGCAGGGGTAGGGTGTTTAAATTTCCAACGTTCACAGTAGGTTTTGAAGGCAAAATCAAATAATTCTCTGCCCATAATCGTTTCACGGAGAATATTCAATGCAGTTGCTGGTTTACCGTAAGCATTATTTCCGAATTGAAAAATAGATTCTGAATTCGTCATTATCGGAGAAATGAATTTTTTATCCCCTCTCATGTAATCAGCAATCATATGAGCAGGTCCCCTTCTTGAAGGGTATCCTCGTTCCCATTCTTGTTCTGTTAAGTATTGGACAAAAGTATTCAGCCCTTCATCCATCCAAGTCCATTGACGTTCATCCGAATTGATGATCATCGGAAAAAAATTATGACCCACCTCATGAATGATTACTCCCCACATACCATATTTTTCTCCCTCCGAATATGTGCCGTCCGGTTCTGGTCTACCGCCATTAAAACAAATCATGGGATATTCCATTCCAATGGATTTAGAATGAACTGAAATTGCAACAGGGTAGGTGTAGTCAGTTGTGTATTTAGAATATGTTTTGATTGTATGGGCAACCAGTTTTGTTGAATACTTTTCCCAAAGTGGATTTCCTTCTTTAGGATAATATGACATACACAAAACATTTTTATTTCCAACGGGTTGGATTTGAGCGTCCCAAATGAATTTACGGCTATTCGCAAAAGCGAAGTCTCGTACATTGTATGCTTTGTAAATCCATGTTTTTGTTTTTGATGCTTTTTCTTTTTCTGCTTTTTCTGCTTCTGATTGAGTGACTATTAAGATAGGTTTTGAAGATTTTTTTGCAAGTTCTATACGCTTGAGTTGTTCCGCGTTCAATACAGTTCGGTAATTTTGGCACTCTCCAGTTGCACCTACTATGTGATCGGAGGGAACTGTAATGGAGACCTCATAATCGCCAAAAGGCAAGGTAAATTCTCCCCTCCCTAAAAATTGCTTATTTTGCCAACCTGTCACATCGTTATATACACACATTCTTGGGAAGAACTGAGCAACGGTGTATAAGTAGTTATTATTTTTTTCAAAATACTCATAACCTGACCGCCCTCCGACAGCCATTCGGTCATTGATATTATACCACCATTTAATTTGAAATGAAATTGATGCACCAGGAAGCAAGGGCTTTTCTAAGTCAATTCTCATCATGGTTTTGTTAATGAAATACTTCATCTTTTGTCCATTGAGCATAGCAATGGATTCAATTTTAAATCCACCGTCATAATAAAACATTTTTTTGCGAATATCCCCTAAAGATTTAAAGTCTTCCATTTTTTCGATCTCGATTTTTTTTGCATCCGAGGAATCTGCATAAAGGTTTTGATCCAATTGCAACCATAAGTAAGCCAATTTATCTGGAGAATTATTTGTATAGGTGATAATTTCATCTCCCGATAACTTTTGCGTTTTATCATCTATCACAATCGACATTTTATAATCGGCTTTTTGCTGATAATACCTATGGCCTGGGGCACCTGATGCTGTGCGGTATTCATTGGCTGTTGGCAATTCATGGTCCAGTTGCGCAAACTTTTTTTGCCCAATTGCATGCAGACTTATGAAGGCAAAAAGGAGTAGAGTGATATTTTTCATGTACTTAATTGAATGAGTTGAATTCTATTATTTGTAAAGTAATTATATGTCGATTTACTATCTCGAAATTTGAATGTGAGTTTATTTTGTTGCCCTGGAATTTGGTCCATCAGCAGGTCGAACATAATATTAACTTGCTTAAACGGGGAAATCATTTTTGCAGAAAGATAAAATTCTACATCTCCGTTAAATAAAACTTCAAAACCTTCTAACTTTAATTGGAGTGTTTGTGATTCACTCACCTGTGAGGCTAATGATATTGAATCGGAAGTAAAGATGGAAAAATGCTGATTTAAGTATTCATTTAATCCTTCGTATTCCTTCTCTCCATATCTGACCTTTGCTAATGTCGAAGAAATGATACCCTTATTTTTTAAAACGTGTTCTAGATCATGTGCCGAAGTAATTATTGTAGCTTCGATAGAATTATTCAACTCCTTATATTCAACCTCGGCAAAGGCAAAGAATGAGGGATGTGCACTGACGTTACTGACAAGTAAAAGACATGAAATCAGTATTAAGGAGATACGATTCTTCATTGAGTTTCGAATTTACTACTTTTTTAAGATTTAAAAAAGAAAAAAGTCCCTCGAAGGGGACTTTCTTAAACAAACAACAACAAACAATTCCTTCGACTTCCTTGAAGTCTTATTGAAGGAATATTTTTTCTCCTTTCGAAAGTTCCTCGTCCGGAGAGTAGCTTGGATTTAACTTTATTAAAGCACTTAATTTAAGAGCTTCTTTTTGAGCTATTTCTCTTAGGGTGGTGTGTTGATTAACTATATGTTGCTTGTTTATTTTTGACTTATTTTTTTTAGGTTCAATATATAAAATATCCCCTTCTTCTAAAATATCTTTATTCGGATGAAATTCATTGTATTTTC
>CAMDLY010000094.1 GCA_945902115.1 Lishizhenia tianjinensis
ATGCTACACATTTATTAGAATCAGGAACAGATTTACGTTATATTCAAGAATTATTAGGGCATTCCAGCTCCAAAACTACTGAAATATACACACACGTTAGCACTAGAAATTTACAACAAATTCGTTCTCCTTTCGATGATTTGTAAAAATAAAATGTATATTCGTACATACGCAACAAACTTGCGCCAATACACCCAAATTGGAGTGCTTGAGGAAGGTTTATAGCGTGTATAAACTAGTTGTGTGCAATTTTGAAGAACCATTAGCTAATCAGAAATTACTTACCATTGAAAAATAATTACAAAATAATTTTCAGAATAATACTAGTAATTATAATTGTACTTCAAAATAATTTTTATTTATTTTCTCAAAATATTAATAATGAAATAGAGAAAGATATAAAGAATTTTTTTTTTCAACTTGAACATAGATTCTTGTCAAAATCAGATTCTTAAAGAAATTGATAGCAATAAAACTTATAGATTTATTTATTCTGGAAAAGTAGAAACTTTTGGACATGGAAATTATCAATTCATATCAAGAGAAGATTTGCTTCACCCTTGCTTCAAACTTAACGACAACAAGCAAAGTAATGTAGATTGTGATTCAACATTTATTCAATTACAACCTGCATATTTAGGCAGGACAGTTTCACACGGAAAAATTGATTACGAAAGATTATATGGACATAGAATTTCAATTTTAATGTACTTTCATGATTCGACTTTTGCTACAACAACATATAAACATTTGACAGATTCCATTTCCGCTAAACTAAATAGAACATTTTCTTCCTCTGAGTTTACAATTGACAATATTGTTGCTGGAAGTAGCTCTAAGATTATTATTGATAAGAAAAATAATGGTTATGAATATGAACGTAATCTTGAGATATCAATTCGTAAATATGACAAACTATTTGAAGTAAAAATTGATTTTGAAAAACTAACAATAACGCAAGAAATATGTAAAGATTAAAAAAACTGCACACAACAGCGCCTAGGAGCTACCACCGCAGTTCTTCGAATTACAGTGCAGAGATTGAAAGGAAATATTTGTAGTTTTGAATAAAGTTTTGCGAGGCGGTGGCATCGCCTAGGCGCGAAACGTTATGTGCAACCTTAAATTCGAACCATAATGAAGATGGAAAATTTCAACGTAAGCGTTTTTTTGGCAACGATAATTTTATTTGGTTTACTTTTAATTCCATCATTAATGTTTGCCTTTGTGCTTGACGAAGGGACTTTAAATCCAGAAGATACGTTTGGGAATTTCTTTGCGAATCTTTTCAATATTTTGCGATTTCCTACACATACTCTATTTTTTTCAATTATCAATTTAGGCGGACCACTAACATTTTTGGGTGGATTATTCGTTAATTCTCTGTTTTTTGGACTTGCTTTTGAGAGAACTATTTCATGTTTCGTTAAAAAGAAGCATAATATTAAAACAAACGAAAATTCAAATGGTACAGAAAAATAGATTTATAGAACAATTGCAAGTTCTAAAACCTTAAGAACAAAAACTTTGAAGAATAGAAAAAAAATAACAAAACGACTGCTTTGGATATTGACAATAATCATTGTTCTGATGAATGTTATTGCTATTTTTCATTCAAATAAATTCACACATTTCGTTGACAGCAATACAGCGAAAACAAATGACCCTAAAAAATTAACTACTGGACAAAAAATTTCAACTTTAATTTTTGGAGTAAATAATCCAAGACCAGAAAACAATAACGTACCAACAGACGCATACGAAACCATTAAACTAAAAAGCAACAGAGAAATAGAATGTTGGAACATTAAGACAGAAAACGCAAAAGGAACTGTAATTCTTTTTCACGGTTTCAGTGGACAAAAAGCGTCAATGCTTGACAAAGCAGAAATATTTCGTGAACTTGGCTATAACACATTTCTTGTTGACTTTATGGGTTCAGGTGGTTCAGAAGGCAACCAAACAACAATTGGTTTTTTAGAAGCTGAACAAGTAAAAACTTGCTTTGACCACTTGACCCAAAAAAACGAGAAAAACATTTACCTTTTCGGAACTTCAATGGGTTCAGTTGCCATAATGAAAGCCATTAACGACTTCGACATTAAACCCAAAGGGATAATTATTGAGTGCCCATTTGGTTCTATGTATAAAACAGTTTGTGCAAGGTTTAAAACAATGAATGCACCAACTTTTCCAATGGCTGGACTATTGGTTTTTTGGGGCGGAGTTCAAAATGGCTTTTGGGCTTTCGGACACAATCCAACAGAATATTCTAAGAAAATTAATTGCCCAACTCTTTTAATGTATGGACAACAAGACGAAAAAGTTAGTAAAGCAGAAATTGACGAAATATTTACAAACTTGGCCGGACAAAAAGAATTGAGAATTTATAAAAATGTTGGACACGAAAACTATTTGACAAAATATAAAAACGAGTGGACTTCCGACATAAAACAATTTATCTCGACAGAATGAAAAAAAAGGCAGCACATAACAGCACCTACCCAAAAGGCGGGGTTTGGTGTTCCAAAGACAGTTTTGTGCTAACAGGAACTTTTGTACTTTTAATCAACATTTGTGGTAAATCGCCCGCCCTTCGGGTAGCTGCAAAACGTTAAGGGCAAGCTTGTAACGATATTGCACAATGTTTAACAGATTAATTATAAAATGAAAAAAATACGAAACAAAACACTATTCATAATCATTATTTTGTTTTTCACAAAACAAAGCTTTGTCTTTGCTCAATGTTGGAAAAGAATTAGTGCCAGTTCTACGCATGCACTAGCAATTCAGAATAATGGTACCCTCTGGGGCTGGGGCACTTCCGGTGATTTGGGAATTGGAATTCCATCAACCCCCAACTATAATTCTCCAATTCAAATCGGCACAGAAAATGATTGGGCTGAGATATCCGCCGGAGCAAATTTTTCTTTCGCAATCAAAGAAGATGGATCATTGTGGGTATGGGGATCGTATCCAAATCCTGTATTAGGAGGGAATAACACTACAAATTTAACGGCCTATAATCCGGTTCAAGTTGGAAATGATTATGACTGGCTTCAAATCAGCGCCGGAGGACAACATGCAATTGCTCTAAAATCTAACAACACCCTATGGGCATGGGGTATGAGCAATATGGGTCAAGTTGGTAACGGATTAAGTAGCTGTACATTTTGCCCTCCAATCTATCAAACTATTCCAGTGCAAATCGGAAACGATAGTGATTGGAAGCAAATTAACGCCTTTCAAGATGTTTCTGTAGCTATAAAATTGAATGGCACACTTTGGTGCTGGGGTGGCAATTGGCCAACTCTTGTAAATAATGGATTTAGTCTCAATAATATTCCTACACAAATAGGTACAGATACAACATGGAGTAAGGTGGACGGAGGTGAATATTCTCATCTAGTTGCTTTGAAAACAGATGGGACAATTTGGACATGGGGTTATGAAATTACGACAGATACTCCTTTCGTGGTTATTCCAACTCCAATTCAAATAGGAACAGATAACCATTGGATAGATATTAACGCAGGAATAAATCATGATATGGCAATTAAAAATGACAGTACAATTTGGTCCTGGGGGAGAAATTCTTTAGGGCAATTGGGAAATGGAAATGTTGCAGTTGTTCAAGCCCAACCGCAAATCATTTTACCTTCCATTAATAATAATTTTATTGATATTAGTGGAGGTAACGAATATTCAACAGGAATGAAATCGGATGGTTCGTTATGGGCATGGGGAAGTAATAATTCCGGGCAACTGGGTATTGGCAACAACCAGAACCAAGCAACACCCCAGTCAGTTAATTGCAATGCACTTAATATTACTGAACAGGATATCGAACCTTTTGTATTTCAAATTTATCCAAACCCATCCAATGGGCACCTTACTATAAAATTAATTGACAATATTTCCAATGTTAATCAATTGAGGGTATTTGATGTTTTAGGGAAGGAATATCATTTAGTTGACAAAAAAGTTGGACATTCTGAGATTTGGATTAATGTTTCAAATCTAAGTTCTGGTGTTTATCTATTAAAATTTCAAACCGATGATGGCAAATTATTCCATGGAGAATTTATTAAACAATAACAGCGAAAAATAAATTTTGCAAAAGAACACATTCAAATGATCAACATTAAAATAGTCTTAATCGCTCTATTGGCGCTAATTTCGAACCAAACATTTGGACAATTAGTAATCAATGAAGGTAGTAATAAAAACTACTCAACCATCAGTGACGAAGATGGTGATTTTGAGGATTGGATAGAAATATACAATTCTGGTGCAACCGCTATTGACCTATTCAATTACAGTCTAAGCGATAATTCGAATCCCGGTGAATGGGTATTTCCGCATCAGATTATTCAGCCAAATCAATTCATTATAGTTTTTTGTAGCGAGAAGGACAGATTTTCATCATCTCCATTTACAAATGTTTTAACAGATAGCACATTTACACCACAGGCAGGTTGGAACACCCATCATTTTTCAACACCCCTCTATTGGGATGGCGTATCTAATATTGTTTTGAATCTTTGCACCTACAACTCGTTTTATCAGTGCAATTCCATTCATTCCCAAAGTGCCACAACCTATAATTCGGCTACCATTGCCTTGAATTACCCGGGTTCCGCATGTGGATTCAGCGGTGGAAGTAACGCCCAGCAGCGCCCAAATATTCGCTTTAACTCGACCACTGTAGGCACGGGAACCGTACAAAACGGATACTATGACTATCCCTCGGCTTACAGCAACTGGTACGAAGGTGCTCGCCAACAATACTTGTATACAGCAAGTGATTTGGTATCAGCTGGCCTTTCAGCTGGGAACATCGATTCTATGGCATTTGATGTAATCGCAACATGTCCAACAAATTTCCAGTTGTTTGACATTAGTCTCGCAAATACCGGAATTAATTCATTACCACCGAACTTTATTCCTTCCGCAGGAAATTTCAATCATACCAATTTTAAAATCAGCTCCAATGGCGAAACCATCAAACTATACAACCCTTCGAACATACAGATAAGTTCACTTAATGTAAATTGCGGGCCCGGTTACGATGTCAGTGCCGGAAGCTTTCCTGATGCAACAGTTACAATTAAGAAATTTAGTGAGCCAACTCCCGGA
>CAMDLY010000095.1 GCA_945902115.1 Lishizhenia tianjinensis
ACGTTGATATACACAGTGAATGGCTGCTCAGATACAGCCACTACTACAGTCACTGTCAATCCAATGCCAATGGTGAGTGTAAATAGTCCGACGATATGCGCTGGTCAGAATACTACGTTGACAGCTACGGTAAACCCACCAGGAGGTACGTTGACGTGGGGTAATTCACAGAGCACGACGAGTATTACGGTAAGTCCTACGAGTACTACTACCTACAATTTATTATATACGTTAAATGGTTGTAATGCAACGGGTAGTGGCACAGTTACGGTGAATGCTGTTCCTAGCGTAGTAGTTAGTAATTCGACGATATGTTCAGGTGGAAGTACAACGCTTACGGCCACTCCGTCTGCTACAGGCGGAAGCTATACATGGGCGACCAATAGTTCGACATCACATACGATTACGGTATCTCCAATAATTACGACAAGTTATGCATTAACGTATACCTTGAATGGCTGTACGAGTCAGAGTTCAAGTGGAACTGTCACGGTGAATCAAGTGCCTACGGTTAGTGTGAGTAGTGAATCGATATGTATTGGAAGTAGTGCTACTCTTACAGCGGTTGCATCCCTAGTAGGGGGGACTTATGTATGGTCTCCAAACGGAGAGACCACTAGTTCAATCACGGTAACGCCGTCTGCAACGACGACCTATGGGGTATTATACACCTTGAATGGTTGTACAAGTCAGGGGGTAAGTGGAACGGTTACTGTTAATTCGTTGCCAACAGTTAGCTTCATTGGCGATCAACTAACAGGATGTGCACCATTAACGGTTAACTTGACGAGTACAGGAGGGAATCCAAGTAATTGTAGTTGGACTTTGAGTAATGGACAGACGATAACAGGTTGCACTACTTCCTATACGTTTACACAAGGAGGCTGCTATGATATAACGTTAACGACAACGGAGAATGGTTGTAGCAATAGTGCTACTCTCAATGATTATATATGCGTTGAGAATCCTCCAATAGCGTCGTTCACGACGAATCCGAATATTTTCACGACACCGAGTCAAGTGGTGACATTTAACAACAATTCCGTTGGGGCGAGCTCATATATTTGGGAGTTTGGGGACGGTCAGATCTCAACAGAAGAAAATCCGGTACTCTTATTCAACAATATTTCAGGAGATATATCGATGTTATTAACCGCTGTTGGATTGTATGGTTGTACAGATTCTTATTTATTCAACCTTGTTTTTCAAGAAGAATTTGCCATTTTCGTTCCTAATACTTTTACGCCCGATGATAATGAGGTCAATCAAATTTTCACTGCTGTAACTTCTAATCCCGAATTAATCGAAGAATTTGAAATGTCAATATTTAATAGATGGGGAGAATTGGTTTTTCAAAGTTTTGATGTTCACATCGGTTGGGATGGGTCGTTTGGTGAAAGTATTAAAAGTGCAGAGGATGGAACTTATACGTACATAGTAAAATACCGGTTTATGTCTGATATAAGGCGGAGATTGATAGGTCATGTAAATGTTCTTAGATGAGAATTTTATAGTTAAATACTTATCAAAAATTTCATATCTTCTTAAAATAAAAGATAAACTAAAAATAGAAATTTGTTTCCTTGTTATTCTTAATATATTGAATTTAGAAAGATAGGATTTAGTTTTTTACAAAACATCGTAACTAAAACGAGAAAATGAAAAATTTAGTTTATAACGCGTTATTGGCAGAAGCAGAAGCGGAAAAGGCGGAAGCAATCGCTGTATTACATACCTACATGCATCATTCCGTAGGAATTGGAGAACATCCACAGATAATTGACGAAGCAAAAAAGTACCTAACGAAATTGGCAGATGCGGAAGACAGGTTACAAACACTTCGCTTTTTTTTTAACGAGCAAGGCCAGTTTAAAGATAAATAATGGAGTCTTTAAATTTCAATGCAGTGCTAATTGTATCAGAAGACAATTGGTTTGTAACTAAAGTACTAAGTAAATTGCGGGAAGTACAATTAAATGCACTTATTGAGCGCTGTCACACTGTTGCTGATTTTAAAGTAATGATGGAGGAATTAATCATTGATCAATTTAATTCTGTTTTAATTATAACGGATTTTAGTGAAGGCACGGATACATATTTGACAATGGTAAAATTTATCAAGAATAACGCGGAGCTCATTAAGGTAACAATCCAATTAGGAAGGGAATTAATAGGTGATTTTTAGGAGTATTAATGGGTTCAGTTGATAACTGTCGCAAGCAACTTTTTGATTAAAGGGATTTCCGGCAGTTTTTCACTTTTCAACAATTGTATCTTGATCAATTTATTAAATTTCATTTGTGCTTAATAATCCGGCAAAATTTGCAATGCATCTTTGTAAAAAATAAAGATACAAATGGAAAAGAGGAAAATAGAGCTGGTCGTGATTTCAGACGTTCACCTCGGTACATACGGCGCAAGAGCTAATGAGCTGATTCAATACTTAAAAAGTATTCAACCGGAAATTTTAGTTTTGAATGGTGATATAATCGATATCTGGCAATTTAGCAAACGATATTTTCCTGAGTCTCACATGCAAGTTGTTAAGTGTATCACTTCAATGTTGTCAAAAGGCAGCAAAGTATATTATGTTACAGGTAATCACGACGAAATGTTACGAAAATTTAAAGGATTTACCTTAGGTAATTTTCAAATAGTAAATAAACTCGTACTTCCTTTAAGTACGGGAAAAGCATGGATTTTCCATGGAGATGTGTTTGATACAACCATGAAGCACTCCAAATGGGTTGCGAAACTAGGAGGGAAGGGATATGATTTGCTCATCCTCATTAATACGTGCATCAATTGGGTCAGTCAACGCTTGGGCAGAGGAAAAGTGTCACTTTCAAAAAAGGTAAAAGACAGTGTAAAAGGAGTGATAAAATATGTTAATAATTTCGAGGAAACGGCTGCGGAAATTGCCATTGAAAACGGTTATCAGTATGTGGTTTGTGGACATATTCATCAACCGCAAATACGCGAGATTTCGAATAAAAAAGGAAGCACAACTTATCTGAATTCAGGCGATTGGGTAGAAAACTCAACATCTTTGGAATTTCACGAGGGACAATGGAAGATTTATCAACATGAAATCATCGAGTCGAATTTGATTACAAGAGATGAGGAATTGCATCTTGCACTGAGTTATGAATTACTCATGAAAGAACTTATTCAAGCTCCTTTGGTACACGAATAATAAGAAATGAAGATTTTATACGGCATACAAGGAACGGGAAATGGTCATTTAAGTAGGGCAAGAAGTATCGTGCCTATTTTAAAGGAGTTTGCACAGGTAGAAACGGTGTTGAGCGGAACGGAATCACAAGTTGCGGTAGATTTTGAAATCAATTACCGATATAACGGTTTGCCTTTCCAAGCTTCTAAAAACGGTAAAGTTGATATCTTTAAGAGCATCGTAAAATCACATCCCATAGATTTGATTCGGGATATCCGTAGATTCCCAATGGCGCAATACGATTTAGTTATCAGTGACTTTGAGCCCATTTCATCGTGGTCTGCATTGCTTAAAGGAATTCCCAGTATTGAACTTAGTCATAATGTAGCCGTGGCATCGAAAGAATCTCCAAAGCCATATTCGAATGATAAAATAGGGAAATATGTGCTTAATCATTACTGTCCATCAAATTTAAAATTCGGTTTTCATTTTGAAAAATTTAACGATAAAACTTTTCTTCCGGTAATTCGCAACGAGGTTAGAAATTTAACACCAGTCTTAGACGATTATTATGTCGTTTATTTACCTGCATATCACGACCAATACATCGCGCAGGTCTTGTCCTTTTTTGATGTACAGTGGGTGGTATTCAGCAAATACACAAAAAAATCTTTTCAGCAAAAAAATATACAGTTTCATCCTATTGAGAATGATCATTTCCTCTCGCAAATTGAGTCTTGTCGAGGTGTGCTTTGTGGCGCCGGTTTTGAACTCCCCGCTGAAGTTATGTATTTGGGAAAGAAATTAATGGTAATACCAATGAGGGGTCAATTTGAACAATTGTGTAACGCGCATGCATTAAAAAGACTAAAAGTCAAGAGTATCCCTGCGCTAGATATTGCTTACTACCGTACGATACACTTATGGTTGCAATTCGAATCTCCTGTAATGGTTGATTATCCAGATACACTGCGAAATGATTTACGTAAAGTATTGGTAGATGGTGTTCAATTGATCCAACAGAATGAATCGGTAAAACCTTTAACCTCTCTGTCGTTGCTGCGTTATTTTTTTTAGTCTATTTTTAACAATCCCTAACGATTATATAATAGTATTGGTGCCTTGGAATCAATATTTGACCATACCTTTGCTTGGTTATGATAAGTTTATTCTTGACGACCGTTGTATCGCTATTTTCCCTCATCAATCCATTGGGTGCAATTCCAGTATTTATGTCTTTGACAGCAAATCACAAGCCTATTCAGCTTAAGAACACTATAAGAAAAACTGCTATCTATGTATTTTTTGTTTGTCTGGTATCTTTTTATATCGGTGTATTTATCTTAGATTTTTTTGGCATCACTATACATGCCTTGCAATTGGCTGGAGCCGTTATCATTTCAAGATCAGGATTTAAACTTCTTAATTCTCAGCATAAAAATGATATTCAAGGATCTATCATGGAAGAATCTGAGACAAAAGAAGATATTTCGTTTAGTCCATTGGCAATGCCTCTGTTGGCCGGTCCAGGCTCGATATCCTTATTAATAAATTTATCTATAGTTTCGAAGGATTGGCAAAGTAATGCTCTAATAGTTTCTGCCATTGTTACGGTGTGTTTCTTGTTATTTTCGATCTTTTATGCAGC
>CAMDLY010000096.1 GCA_945902115.1 Lishizhenia tianjinensis
AAGAATTCAATTCATGGAGTTCGATATCCTAACACCTTCTAAAATCAGCTAGTATTTACCTTTCGTAGATAGCGTCAACGTTCGATAATTCAATACCCCTATTATTTCAAGTACTTGTCCAAAAACTGCTCTTGTTCCCACAACACATGTAAAATATTCTCTTTGGCAGCATATCCATGACTTTCTTTAGGGAGAATTACCATCCGTGCGCTACCACCAAGACCTTTAATTGCTTGAAAATAGCGTTCAGTTTGCAAAGTGAAAGTACCCGGATTGTTATCTGCCTCTCCGTGTATCAATAGAATCGGTTTATCCATCTTGTTGGCTGTAAAAAATGGTGACATGTTCCCATAAATTTGAGCGACATCCCAAAAATTCCGTTGTTCCGATTGAAATCCAAAAGGTGTGAGGGTTCTGTTGTATGCTCCACTTCTTGCAATTCCACAAGCAAAGTCATCCGAATGAGTCAATAAATTTGCAGTCATAAATGCACCGTATGAATGGCCACCTACTGCCACTTTTTTTCGATCAATATAGCCTAAGGAATCAACTGCATCTATCGCCGCACGACCATTTGCCACAAGCTGTTCAATAAATGTGTTGTTTGGTTCTTCGTTGCCTTCCCCAATGATTGGGAAAGAAGCATCATCCAAAACTGCATATCCTTTTGTTACCCAATAGACAAAAGATCCGTAATTAGGAAAAGTAAATTCATTGGGATTTTGTTTGTTTTGACCCGCACTATTTTTGTCTTTGAATTCTTCTGGATAAGCCCAAATCAATAGTGGAACCTTTGGTTTAGTTATCTTATCGTATCCCACTGGTAAATAAAGTGTTCCGGAAAGTTCAACGCCATCATTTCGTTTGTATTTAATTACTTGTTTCTCTACCGATTTAATTGACTCAAAAGGGTTTTTCGAAAAAGTAAGTTGCGTTGTTTTATTGTTTTTAACAGACAACAAATAAAAGTTAGGATAGTCTGATTTACTTTGTAATTGCACTAAGTACTGACCCTTTTTTTCATCAAAAACATCAATTAAATCTATCTTTTTGTCGGGAAAGTTAGCTCTGTATATGCGTTTAGTTTTTAAAGTCGTCAAATCAAATTCGTCAATAAAGGGAAATTGACCATCCTTGGTAAAGCCATCACCAAATAACAGGAGTTTGTTATTATTTACGGTCAATACATCGGCACCAAATTTTCCTTTACTTTGCTGAAACGAGCCAGGATCTCCATACGCATCTTGGTAATTTCTATCTGAAATAATTTTAAACGTATTGTCTGATAAATTGAGTAAGTACGTTTTTTCGTTTCGCGTATCATACCAGGAATCTTTGGCAATCATAAAATTGTGATCCGAGAAATATATATCGCTAAAACGTTGCTTCATTTTTATTAGGGAGCGAGGAGAGTCAGTAAAAGGCATACTCCAACTAAATAGTTCGTCTTGGTATTCAGTTGCTTTAGAGGGATCACCACCATCCAACGCTTCAACAAATACCAAAGAAGAAGGCGCATCATTTCTCCACATCATATTTCGTTTACCCGTTCTAACAGCAGCAAAACCTTTTGGCATAATTTCAACTAAGGGTACAACATTTACCTCTTTTACCAATTTACCGGTTAAATCATATACTTTTTGAGACATTGGAAAACGAGAATAGGGAACAATGTAGGAAAAAGGCCTTTGTAGTGTTGTTACCAAAACATATAAGCCATCTGGAGAAAAGGATGTGCCGATGAAAAGATCTGTCGGTAAAAAGTTACTAACTTCACCATTAAGTTTAACCATCTTCAACTCGCTAGCAACAAGAATTTCAAAGTTCTTTTCATCACTTGGATTTTTCAATAAGTCTTGATACGTTCTATTTTGTGAAACTTTGCCTTCAGCTACAGAAACAGTTGGGCCTTTCGGGAGATCCTTTTTACTATCAATCAACGAAGCGCGATTTGCAGGAACAGACCTAACGAGTAATGATTTACCATCTTTGGTCCAGTTGTATGGCATACCGATATTCGCATTAAGTTGAATGTCCAATAGTTGTTTTGCTTCTTTGGTGGCAACCTCAATCACCCATAAACTCAAACCAAGATCATCCATATTTACAAAGGCAATAAATTCGTCTGTGGGCGACCAAGAAACATACGTTATTTTGGATTTTTTAGGCAAATTTTTAATTTGTTCAGGTTCAGCTTTTACATCTGATAGCGTTCTCAATTTTAAATTCGTAACATAGGATTGTGTGGAAGAAATATTAAGAATAGGATTAACTCGCAAACCACCCAAACGTAGTTCCTCTTGATTTAAATCTTGAAGCGTTTTATAAGTTTCTCTGTAGGAGAATAGAACCATTGCTTTTTTGCTATCCATAGAAATGGATGGAGGTCTATCATAATCAGCAAGTTGCAATATGGGTAATGAAGGCTCCTGAAATAATAATTCCTCTTGTGCACTAATTTGAAAAGCAGTTACAAGGAAAAAAAAGAGAATGAAACGCATATTGATATTTTTTTCAAAGATAGGAAAGAATAATACGAATACCTCATTTCTCATAAACCCTTTTACAAATGGAATATACCTCCTTCAACTAGAGTGCAAAAAACAGTATTTCCATTGAAATACCTCAAGTAAAAAGATTGATTTTCAAGTTCAATAATTAGTTTTCAATCACCAATTGGGTATGTTAAGTATATGTTGTATTTTTGATTAAATCTGAACTTTGGCGCTTAGCAACAAGTTAGGCACAATAGCAGGACTCAAGAACAGTTTAATCAATGCTTTAGACAGTACAAGCAATTGATCTGAAAACGATATTTATTTGAGCTATGTTTATAATTCAGAAATAAAATTGACTATTATGAAATACTCCTTCTCACTTTTTATATTTTGCTTTTTGTTCAATTTCAATTCAAATTCGCAAATAAATTCAACCTTTCTCGAGCATAATAATGTTTCTGCATATATTTCAGATGCAGGTACATATTTTTTAAATTTTGTGAATCCTGGAATGAGATACGAAGTGCCGAAAGGATCCGGTCGTCATGCTATTTACACAACTCAATTTTGGTTTGCTGGAAAAGATGGGCTTGATAGTTTGCATTTCGTTCAAGGCGGCTCACCCTCGCAGGGAAGAGATATCTTCAACGGTCCTGTTTCTGGTGTAGGAACATACACTTCGCCTGAATATCAAGCCGCATGGAGTAATTCAATGTGGAGCATTTGTCAATCAGACATTGATCAATTCAAATTGTGGTGGGAGTGTCAGAACGGAATTATTACAACGGGGTGTGGTTCCGTAAATCCTCCTTCGAACGAGGCTCTACAAACGATCTTTGATTGGCCCGCACATGGAGATGTTTCTTCAGGACAATCCTTTTATTTAGCACCTTTTTATGATTATAATTCTGATGGAATCTATGACCCAAATGATGGGGATTATCCTATTATCAAAGGATGTTGCGCAACGTATTTAATACAAAATGATGTAGCTGAAGCACATTCATATACCAACACAGATTCCATTGGCATAGAATTACATATTATGTTTTATCAATATCAAACATGGGATTATTTAAATGATGTGACTTTCATCGACATTAAGGCAATAAATCGTGGTGGTATAAATTATCCTGAATTTGCGCACAGCATTTTTGTTGATGCAGATCTTGGTTACTATGGCGATGACTTCTTCGGATGTGATTCAGTAAACAATGTCATGTATTTTTACAATGCAGATAATAATGATGAAGATGGGTTTCCAGCATTGGGCTATGGCGTAGACCCGCCCGCACTAGGAATTGTCACCTTACAACAGGAAATGTCTTCTTGTGCTTATTACATGAATGCGGGTGGAAACTTAATTTCTGAAAAGTGGAATATTATGAATGGTCTTCAATTTTCAGGTAATCCATGGGTGAACCCTTCTGGTAATGAGACGCAATTTGTTTATTCTGGTAACCCAAATGTTCCATTAGAATGGAGTGAAATAAGTGCTGGGAATCCATCAGGAGATCGAAGAGGAATTTCGTCAACATCTGTTGGAGCTTTTAACGGTGGAGACACTTTATTACAATCCTATGCCATCGTATATGCTAGAGAAGGAAATAACCTAGAAAATGTTCAATCAATTATTGATTTAGCTTCTCAAGTACAGACATTTTTTGATACCGAATCAAATATTCCATGTATTAACGGAACTTGGAATGTACTCGAACTTGAAAATCTCCAAATAGAAATTGCGCCTAATCCATCAAGTGGCATACTATATATCTCAAGTGATCAGGAGAAACTTACATCAATTGTTATTTATAATACTCAAGGGAAAATAGTAAAGGAGTTTACACCTTCAAATTTTCATAAAATTGAGATCGATTTAAGCAATCAAAGCAAAGGTTTGTACTTGATCCATATAAAAAGCGAGAAAGGAATCTCCGTTCAAAAAATAATCATTGAATAAAATAAATGTGCCTAACAGCTGCTCAAGCGCCAGCCCAAAATCTTGCTTCGAATGAACGGTAAAATCGAAAGAAAAAGTTCTATCTTCGAAACAACGATTTATTTAAAGAGTTGGGCCGTGCGCCTAGCAGCAAACCGTTATGCGTCATGCTTTAAAAGAAACCACTCACTTGAAACAGCCAAATTGAGAACGAGAAATGATTGAAATAAAAAAATATTTCCAAAAAATGGTTGCTATTTCTGAAAAAGATTGGGAGTTCTTTTCATCTAAACTTATAAGACGTGAATTTGCCAAAAATTCAATAATTTTAAAAGTAGGTCATAAAGAAAACTACTTATCTT
>CAMDLY010000097.1 GCA_945902115.1 Lishizhenia tianjinensis
GCGTCCAACGCCACTTTTGCCTTAAATTCTGCTGTGAATTTTCTGCGTGTTGTTTTCTGTTTCATAGATGTAAATTAAAAGTAAAAATTTTAACTAACATCTTGGTTTGAAATTAAGGGAGTATTATATACCACCAATCTTCTCCAGACTCTTCTTGTGATTGCGGAGAACCAAGAGGAAGCGCATTCGGATATTCATATATCAATTGATTAGAAGACAAGTTTGCCTGCATATTTTGTGGCCAATGAACAATCCTATTTTGATGATTTGGCGCGTTTTGCGCTTGAGTCTCATTAGCAATAAGAATGCAAATGAGTAAAAAGTAGCGTAAAAATAATTTCATAGTTTAGATTTTGGACTAAACTATGATATCTCTGCAGAAGACAAAATCAAATGATACCCGAGATTTCAGGTAATTATACCTTTTTTAGAATGGATGTATTTGATTATCGCTTTTAATTGAAAAATCGATGTTTCCCAAATAATTATGAGTTGATGTAAAATTCCCCTACCTCACCACCAACTTCTTCACCCACTGCTGCTCACCTTGCGAGATATGCGCAAAGTAAACACCAGGTGCTTGATCGCTAAGGTCAAAGGAATTGTTAGAAGAAAGCTCATTGAGTTCAAATTGAGCGACTTGTTTACCTTGTTGGTCAAGCATGGTAATTTTCATTGGCTCAGTACTGATGCTTGAATTCCGTCCATCTTTATGGTAAGTTCATGTAGATAATTCGTCACATCACCATATTTACGCGGTCTTTATTTGGTAAAATGAATCAGTTAAACACGGGCATTTAAAAGTCATAAGTACCTTACAAATAAGGGTATAAATACCGTTTGACTACTTAAAATTATCTTGTTCCTTTGTCACAGAATTTCGCTAAATAAACTTCTACAGGTGAAGTATAATTAGAAAATTCAGAGAACCAAATATTTCTTGAGATGATACAAAAACAATATTTAATCCTAGCATTTAATTTTCTGATAATATTTCAAGTTTTTGGTCAGAATCCAAATATTGATCCAAGTTGGAACGTACATTTTCAAGATGAATTTAATAGCCCATCTACGTTAACTACCGTTTGGGATTGGCATTATCCATGGACTAGTTGTATTGGTGCTAGTTCAACGACAAATCTCCCACAAAACAGAAAAGTCAGTAATGGTTATTTAGAGTTAACAATATTAAAACAACCTACTCCATGTCAAAACTATGTAAGTGGAGTTATTGACAATAATCAATATTCAACAGGCGCCATTTATTCAAAAGCAAGATTTAAATATGGCTATTTTGAAACAAAATTTAGATTAAAACAACCACAAAATAATGGTGAGGTTGCAGGCTTAGGTCCAAATTTTTGGCTCTTCCCTTTTGGTGATGGAATACATGATGCATATGATGCAGCATTTTCCAATACAAGATACAGTGAAATTGATATCGTGGAATTGATGAGATCAAATTTCACTTACACTTTCAATATGCATTGTAAAATAGATACTGCTGCACCAAAATTAACTAGTAGTTTCACATTAAATCCTTATGCCCCAACAACCGTTTGGACGTCTGATTTTAAAAGGTCAAAAGAACTTGATTTTACCCAAGAGCATACGTTTGCATGCGAATGGTCTCCAAATTACGTGATTTATTATTTAGATAATCAACAGATTCAAATCACTGACTATCCTCTTGTTAAAAACCTGATTGAAATGAATATTATATTGGACATTAATCTCCCAACTAATGGTGAGATGCCTTTGCCTTCAACCATATTTCCGTTTAAATTATTAGTAGATTATGTAAAGGTATATAAACTGCAGTTCGATTGTTCTACTAGTGTCATTCCCTTAGATTTTAATTATGCAACTTTTGATCATAAAGTTAAAAAAAGCATTACCCTAGGGCAGCAAACTGGGCAAATGCAACAAGGTCAATCAATAGCATTAAGAGCTAAAGATTTTGTTCTCATGACAGATGGTTTTGAGGTTCCAATCGGAGCTGACTTTTATGCAAATAATTATGAATGTGATTGTAATACAGTAAAATAAAAAATATGAAAACTAAAATTTATTTCCTTCTTTTAAGTCCTTTTTTCTTGTCAAATTATTTTATTAGCCAAATTAAGGTAACAAATAATGGTCGGGTTGGAATAGGAATGAATACTCCTTATGAGACACTAACAGTATTAGGAACAGTTGGTGTTGATTCATATGCGCAGCCTTGGGGCTATTCACTATATACCAAACTCCATAATGATTTGGCCTGTGCATATAATCTACAATTTAATAGTCAAGATGTATTTTTTGTTTCAGCCCAGGGTTGGCTATGGGCACAGTCAGGAGGTTATTTTGGTTCTGATAGTACCTTAAAAAAAGATATTTTGCCCATTTTAAGTCCCAAGGAAAAGTTAAACGCTTTAAATGGTGTTTCATTTAGATACAAATCTGCTACTTTGCCAGATTCTGCAAATCCAGTGAGATATGGTTTTATTGCACAAGATGTTCAAAGAACAATGCCCAATTTGATTAAAGTACAACCTAATGGCTTAATGGGGCTTACTTATACCGATATTATACCTATTCTTGTTGAAGGATATAAAGGTCAACAACAAGAAATTGATCAACTTAAACAATTGATTCAACTTCAACAGCAACAAATTGACTTACTTAAAAAATAGAATTATGAAAAATCAATTTCTAGCACTTTTAATATCTGCACTAGCCATTTATTCCTGTACAAAAAAAGGGAAGGGTAAGGTCCCTGTAGAGAAAAATATTGCTATCGCTGGTGATTACCGCGTAGACTTCGAATTATCTGAGAACATGGACACAACCACTTATCCGAGAGGTGATTGGCATTACTGGCGCAACTACAACAATGCCCTTCGCTTAGAAAGTGTAAATGGAAGCAGTACTGCTTTCACTTCATATGCTTGGCACAATTGGCCAGATTCAATCAATCAGTTTAACCATCCAAATTTTTCAGAAACAATGTTGAGCTCTTTGACTTATACCCAAAACATTCTGAACGGTTCGGTTTTTTATCCAGCTAAACTTTGGTCATTAGATACTGTTGTTTTTCAGAATGTACATTTTGATACAATCAATGGTCAAATAATTGGCAAAGGCACCGTGTATGCTAACTGTTGGTATAATTCAAGTGGCCTCGCATTTCCAAATTGGGTAGAGGCTGAATACATCGGTTGGGTGACTTTGAAGAAGCAATAAATTGTTAAAGTGTGCGACAACATGGCAATCGGATGCCAACCATAATTCTATTTTAATAAAAGAAATTTTTGGACTTTTAGAAATAAAATGTTGATTATCAGATAAATATAAATTCTTTTCTCTAGGTTTGCAAATAAAAAGATTTTATAATTTCTTTTTTTTTGGCCTTATAAAAGGTGTAAATACCTTTTGAAAAGAGTGTGTGTACCGTTGTTTGAAAATTGAATCTGAGATTACTTTGATGTCAACTCTAAATATTTCTCATGACATCTATAATACTCCCTTAATTTCAAACCAAGATGTTAGTTAAAATTTTTACTTTTAATTTACATCTATGAAACAGAAAACAACACGCAGAAAATTCACAGCAGAATTTAAGGCAAAAGTGGCGTTGGACGCCATTAAAGAGCAGCAAAGTCTTTCGGAATTAAGCCGAAAATATGAGGTATCATCGGTGATGATATCACGTTGGAAGGGCGAGTTTTTAGCAAATGCTGCCGCAGTATTTACAAATCTGAATGAGACAGAGAAGTCCGCTGAGGACGTTGAAAAGCTCTATGCTCAAATCGGGAAATTGAAAGTTGAGGTCGATTTCTTAAAAAAAGTATCAGCGAGACTGGGGATATAAAGGGCCGTTTGCGCCAGGTAAAACCTCGAGAAAATCTATCTATTAGAAAGCAGTGTTACCTGTTGGAAGTGCCAAGATCTCGCTTGTATTATAGCCCTGTTCCGGAAAAACCGGAAAATCTAATCATGATGAAAATCATGGATGAGCACTTAACAAATCATCCTGCGGAAGGTGTTTTATCTATGGTTGGCTTGATGGCTGAGCATGGCTTTCATGTCAATCCAAAGCGTATCCGACGTCTTTTTAAGATCATGGACTACTGTGCTATTTACAGGCGAAAGAACCTCTCTAAACTTGGCCTAGCAGACTACATCAGGCCTTATTTACTGCGCAACTTAACCATTGATCGGCCCAACCAAGTTTGGTCTACCGACATTACCTATATCCCCATGAAAAAAGGTTTTCTGTACCTCACTGCCATTATGGACGTATACAGCCGAAAAATCCTTTCCTGGGGCATCAGCAACACGTTAGAAGCACAATGGTGTGTAGATGTCTTTAACGATGCCGTAGAGCGCTATGGAGCGCCTCAAATCATCAACTCAGACCAAGGTTCACAATACACAAGCGCAGTATGGACAAGAGCAGTTGAAAAACATGAAGTAAAAATATCCATGGATGGCAAAGGAAGAGCAATCGACAACATCTGGATAGAACGCTTCTGGAAAACCATCAAATACAACTACCTCACTTTCCATCCAGCTGAAACTGGTCTTGAACTCTATAAAAATGTGGATTATTATGTCAAGTACTATAACAACAAAAAACACCAAACCACAGGCCTAAAACCCAATGTCGCTTATAACCCTTTTTATACCCAGAATCTTGCTTCTTAATACAACAAATATTAACTTAGCTTACTATCATTCTTGGTCTGGTATTGGGGAGTATTATA
>CAMDLY010000098.1 GCA_945902115.1 Lishizhenia tianjinensis
TGCTCTTGTGAATTGAATGCGATGATCTCGCAAAGTAATGGTGGCCAACTGTCTTACTAACCTCTCTGCAATTACATCTTGATTATTTTCGGTGAAACCAATGTAGATTAATTCTCCGCGGTAAAACAAAAAGAAGATACCAACTTTTCTAAATTCATCGCCACTTACTTTACAATAAAATTCCAAATTTCTTGGAAACTGAGTTTTATCTATTAGTTTGAAATGAATATGGTCAGAAAGTTTAGTCATTACTTTATTTTGACAAAATAGAAGAATCCACCTCACATTCTGATTCTTTTATAAATAAATTTTGTGCGTATTAGTTACATTTTGTAAATTTGTAAAAAACGCATAAAAATATATTCAATATGAAAACCATAGAAATTAATCCCCTGCTAACTACTATAGGCCAAAATTTACATACCATTCGCAATGCAAGAAAAGAAATTCTGCAATCAGTTGCAGCTGATATTGGTATCACCCATCCAATCATTAGTAAAATAGAAAATGGGCGTTATCCTAACTTGCAGCTCAATCTATTGATCAAATTATGTAATCATTACAAAATAACACTTCAACAAGCTTTATCTTTGGAAGTGGCTAATATTTTTCAACTCACTCAAAATAATCAAGATGGTAGTCAGAAATTAATAGGACAAGAACTTACTGCCGGATTCGATCTATACATCCAACAACTGCAAAGTGAAAACAAATACTTAAAAGCACAAACACAGCAATTGTTCGATAAAATTGGTAATCCAAAATAATCGTCAAACCCTGCACGGCATAATTTTCAATCCTTATAAAAGACTTTTATCCTAATTTCTTACTTTATAGTTCAATTTTTTTATTTCAAAGCAAATATTTTTCTCGATAGATGTATTTCAGATGATTAGCACTATTTTAATTGTAGCACTTCTCTTTTAGTGGTTTAAAGTTTTCGACACCCCTTAGATCACAATGCAATGAATACCTTGTGTCAATCTCATGGAAAAATATTAATTATTACTGAAGAATCAATTGAATGTTCTTTCGCTTTAGGATTGGCTGGAAGGTTACAAAGAGATAATTTTAGTTTCTTGGATGCGCCTATTCAAATTGTAGGATCTGTTGATACTCCTGCGATACCATTAAATTCAAGTTTGGAGGCGGAATTACTGCCAAATGCCGAAAAAGTAAAAAAGATAATTCAACGACTTTTAATTTATTGATTAACTTTAATGCACGTAAACTGCTTAAATCTAACGAAGTATAATCAACCTTTAAAGTAAAACTTGACAATTTGAAATTTAAATTCTTAATTTGAGTACGCCAAAAATTGCCAAAAAATAACCACTATAAAATTAAAATAAATGCCAACTACGCTTAAAAACACCAAAATTTGTATCGAAAAGTTAAATTTCGATATCGTGGGGAAAATGTCACTGAAACTTGAAGATGGTCGTATAATTATTATCCCTTTGAAATATTTTCCTGACATTCAAAAGTTGCCAGTTGAAAAAAGAAAAAAATACACAATTGTGGACGATCGGACTGTTCTTTTTCCCTTTTCCTAATAAGGCGTAACGCTTATTAATCAGGTGTTCTGAGGTGAGCAGAAAGTTTTCGTCTACTTTTTCTTTATTTACAGAAATGGCATTGGCTTTAAGTTCGAGTCGCGCCTCATTTTTAAGCTAGTTAAAGTGTAATTTTAACTAGCTGTAATTTGAAAAACACACATCATGTATTTTAAGTCCATCAAGTAAAGCGAAATCAATTTTTTCAAGCAAAACTGTCTTTTTATGGAATCAGATTCCAACTAATTCCGTCAGTTTAACAAATTATCCCACGAAAAAGTGTTGTATTAAACATTTATTCGTGGGAAAAAGTGTTGTTAAACGCTAAATATCGTACTAAATAATGTATTTTTGTTTTGATTTTTTAATAAGCGTTGGCAAATATGGAACGAAAGTCAGAAAAACAACTTTGGAATTGGAAGGATTCAAAAAATAGAAAGCCCTTATTAATATTTGGTGCGCGGCAGGTTGGAAAGACTTGGTTAATGAAGAAGTTTGGTGAAAAGGCTTTTCAGAATCATATCTATGTCAATTTTGAAAAGGAAATCGCGCTGCGAGGAATATTTCAACAGGATTACAGCCCCACACGAATCATTAGAATTCTTGAAACCTATTTCAATCAAACCATAGTCTCTGGCAAAACCTTGCTTATACTGGACGAAATTCAAGAAGCGAAGGGAGCGCTTACTTGCTTAAAGTATTTTAGAGAAGAAATGCAGGAACTTCATGTCATCGGAGCGGGTTCGTTGCTTGGAATTGCTTTGGAAAAAGAAACATCGTTTCCTGTCGGTCAGGTAACATTTCTCAATATGTTCCCAATGGATTTTTGTGAATTTCTTTTGGCTATTGGACAAAAAAAACTCGTAGAGGCCATCCAAGATCAAGAATGGGAAGTCTTGTCGCCGCTTCGACAAACAAGTATTGCATTTTTAAAACAATATTTCTATGTTGGCGGAATGCCTGAGGCCGTTTTAACCTATTCTGAAAGTGAAAATTACCATCAAGTTCGAGAAGTGCAAACTGCTATTTTACAATCATACGAGCAAGACTTTTCAAAACATGCTCCCACTGAAATTATACCACGTATTCGTATGATTTGGAATTCGGTTGTGAGTCAATTAGCAAAAGAAAATAAAAAATTCATTTATGGTATTTTGAAAGAAGGTGCTCGAGCCAAGGATTTTGAACAAGCGTTGAATTGGCTTGAAAATTATGGGTTGATTTATCGAATTAACAGAACTAATAAGGCTAATTTCCCTTTAGCTGCTTACACCGATTTACAAGCTTTTAAAATTTATTCTTTGGATGTAGGGCTTTTAAGCGCATTAGGTAATTTAAGTGCTAAAACGCTGATTGAAAGTGATCGAATGTTCACTGAATTTAAAGGAGCGTTAACGGAACAATTTGTTTTACAAGAATTGAAATGTTCAGGGATAAAACAACTATTTTATTGGGCAAATGACAGCGGTTCTGCCGAATTAGATTTTGTTTTAGAAAAGGAAAATGTAATTTACCCGATAGAAGTGAAATCAAGTGAAAATCTAAAATCAAAATCGCTCAAAACATTTTCGTTGAAATACCCTGAAATACATTGTTATCGGACTTCATTATCAGACTATCGCAAGGAAAATTGGATGACGAATATTCCTATATTCGGGATAAAGTCGCTTGTTGATTAGTCATGAGATAATCATTTATTAGTACTTGCGTAATTTATCATTTTAAACCATTTTCCGCGCGAAATAATTTTTTATTCATCATGTTTTCGAGTGAGAGTTATGTTAAATAAAATAGTTCTTAAGGCATAATTCATTGATTTGCCGCATAAAAGATTGTGTCAAATTCAAGTTTATCAATTTGTTTAGATTGCAATCATTTTTTTGATTATTATTTCGTGTATTCATAAAAGATTGTCTTAGTCAATTTATAATTTTTTTAGTGGAAATACAAAATTAATAGTAATATATTTATTACCTTTGAATGAAATACAGTGAACTATTCCGACTTCTGAAAAAAGATGGTTGGATTGAAATACGGCAAAAAGGAAGTCATGTTATGATGGAACATCCTGTAAAAAATGAACAATTAACGGTTCCTTACCATGCCAGTAAAGAGGTCAAAAAGGGTTTGTTGACTGCAATTTTGAAACAAGCGAATATCAAAACCAAAAAACGATGAATAAACCTAACATAAAAGTTACTATTCTTAAAGAAGACAAAGGGTATAGCGCTCATGCCTCTGTAAAAAATAATTTCATTGCCTCCGAGGCAGATTCATTTGAGTGCTTAATAACTAATTTTATACAAGCGGTTAATTTTACTTTTGAAAAAAAAGGAATCTCTTACACAAAAGAAGAGTTGAAATTTACCTATGACCTTACTAGCTTTTTTGAGAATTACAAGGTGATCAACGCGAAAGCCTTATCTGAAAGAATCGGAATGAATCAAAGCTTGTTGGCCCAATACATTAATGGAATTAAGCAACCCTCCTCGTCCCAAATCAAACGCATTTTATTGGGGGTTCAACAAGTTGGTCGAGAACTCGCGGAGATTAACTTCATTTTTTGAGAAAAAGATCGCACAAATTAAACTCAGCGTCACTAAAACCTATCTTTTTATGGAATCAGATTCCAACTAATTCCATGTTTTTGATGTGTGATTATTTGTGATGCACAGAAAAAATTATTGGATTTAGCTTCCAAGTTTAAGTGTGTTGCCATTACTGGGGCAAGGCAATGTGGGATAACTACTTTGGTAAAACAAACATTTCAGGAACTTCCTTATGTTTCTCTTGAAAATATAGACACACGACAATTTGCAATAAACAGCCCTATATGATTTTTGCAAATGTTTTATGAATAGCTTTTGTTGTCTGCGTTGCAGCTGGACTTTTTA
>CAMDLY010000099.1 GCA_945902115.1 Lishizhenia tianjinensis
CCTTCAAGTTGATCTACAATACGACCCGCTCTATTGTATCCTAATTTCAATTTTCGTTGCAATAAAGAAGCGGAACCTTGTTGATTTATTACCACGATTCTGGCTGAGTCGACGAACATAGGGTCTATTTCATTGATGTCGAAGTCTCCACTGCTTTCCCCTCCTTCAGGTATGTATTCGGGAAGTATAAGAGCCTCTGGATACGCCCGCTGACCACCAATAAAGCTGCAAATATCTTCCACTTCCGGCGTGTCAACAAATCCACACTGTAGACGCTTCATATCTGAACCTGTTGAAATTAACATATCTCCTCGACCAATTAATTGGTCAGCACCAGAGGCATCTAGGATAGTTCGAGAATCTATTTTCGATAAAACCCTAAAGGCAATTCGCGCAGGAAAATTTGCTTTAATCATTCCTGTTATAACATTTACAGAAGGTCGTTGTGTCGCAACAATTAAATGTATACCAATAGCTCTAGCTAACTGTGCAATTCTAGCAATAGGGTGTTCTATCTCTTTTCCTGCAGTCATTATAAGATCAGCGAATTCGTCTATTAGAACTACTATGTAAGGGAGGTAATTATGACCTTTTTCTGGATTTAATCTTCGACCTATGAATTTCGCATTATACTCCTTAATTGTCCTAACTCCTGCATCTTTTAATAATTCATAGCGATTATCCATTTCGATACACAAGGAATTCAACGTATTCACAACTTTTGAGGTGTCGGTGATGATCGCATCCTCTTCTCCCGGTAGTTTTGCTAGAAAATGGCGTTCAATTTTATTATACAGGGTTAGTTCTACTTTTTTAGGGTCGACCAATACGAATTTCACTTGGGCCGGGTGTTTTTTATAAAGTATGGAAATGAGTATGGCATTCAATCCTACAGATTTTCCTTGTCCTGTAGCTCCAGCTACCAGTAAGTGAGGCATTTTGGTCAAATCAAAAACGTATGTTTCATTCGTAATAGTTTTACCCATAACGATAGGTAATTCTCCTTCAAAGTTTTGGAACTTCTCTGAGGCAATTAACGAACGCATGGAGACCATATCTGGATTTGAATTTGGTACTTCAATACCAATTGTGCCTTTTCCTGGAATTGGCGCAATAATTCTGATCCCGAGAGCGCTTAAGCTCAATGCAATGTCATCCTCTAAGTTTTTGATTTTAGATATTCTAACCCCAGGAGCCGGAACTATCTCATAAAGTGTCACAGTAGGCCCAACAGTTGCTTTGATTTTGGCGATATCAATCTTATAATGCGATAAGGTTTGAACTATTCTATCTTTATTCGTCTCAAGCTCTTCTTTATTCACAGAAACTACCCCGGAACCATACTCTTTCATTAGGTCTATTGGAGGGAGCATGTAGCCTTCCAAGTCTTTGGTTGGGTCATAAACTCCATGAGTGGCTACTAAGTTCTCCGCCAGAGCCTCGTCATCACTCAATGTATGAGTCGAAGTTCCTGAATTATTTGGAATAAAGACATCTTCCTCCACGGGTCTTTCTACTTCAAAGTCTTCGTCTCCTGATGTCTCATCTACATAAGGGTCCTTGTAAACAACTTCAAGTTCACTTATTGAATTTTCGATAAAATCTTCTTCGTCATCTGAAAAATTGACTGTCTCCGAAACCACATCTTGTTGAATCTCTTCCTCTTTTATAGGATTTACGATGAGGATGTTATCAAAGGCATCTTCAATTTTATTATCTGCTAACATCGGTTCAACATTATCCGTTCTATCTGAGATAGGTTTAGGCTCTCTGTTAAATAAATAATTGAATATTTTAGTGTAGTTCGGGCTTAATGTAGTTGTAATAACGATATAAAGTAAGCTGAATATTACAACTAACGTCGGTATTGAACCAAAGGCCATTATGGACCATTCGTTTAGTGAATAACCAAATTTACCTCCTAAGAAATTCACTTTGTCTGAGAAGTATCCTAAAAAATATGAACCCCAAATGACAAAAAGAAATGTGGTGGTAGAGGATTTCCAAAGAGGAAGCAGTGCTTGATCAAAAAGTATTTTAAAGCCTAATAAAAAGAAAACAAGTGACAAACCAATTGAAGAAACTCCAAATAGGTTATAGATGAAAAAATGCGCTGTCCAGGCTCCAAATCTTCCCAACCAATTCTCCATGGGCTCCATGTTACTATGGAACATGAACTCAAAAAAACTTTTCCCAATAATTTTGTCCTGATCTAATTGCCAAGTCATAATGTAGGAAATGCAACAAATAAGAAGAAATAAGGAAAATACAAGCACTAAGGTCCCCACGAGCACCCTTACTTTTTTCCAATCAAAATTTTTAACGGAGCTTAAGAAGCCATCAGTAGATTTTTTTGATTTTTCCGTTGTTTGCTCCTTAGTCCTTGGTTTTTTCTCCCGGTTGGACTTCGTTTCTTTATCAGAACTGCCTTGATGAGGTATAAATTCGTTTTCTTCCATAAATGGTCACTATAACGAATTTACTTACATATGGTACTGAGGAATTGCTGTTGTCCGATTAGTTTAAACACTAATTTGTTAGTTCAGTGATTATTCTTTTTTATAAAGATTATCAAAAGCGTTGGAAAATTCTTCCATGGTGACTATTTTGAAGTCTTTTGGAAGTTGAAAAAGGGCAAGCGGCGGATCGTTATATTCAATCTTTTCTAACCTGTAGCGCATAATTCCACTGTCTGAAAATGCGTAAAACAAGGTGGCAAGGCCAGGGAATGACTTCATACTGTTGGCGTATTTACTATTAATCTTCTTGTGATAAAAGCAAACTAGTGGGTGTTTATTTTCTGCGTACTTCACTAAAAGTTTTCTCGATTTTAATCCACCAATTTTCATCGTTCCCCTTTTTTTCTCGAAAGTATATGTAACTGAGTCTTTTTGTAGGTGCTCATTTGTTCTAATGGCAAAATTTTGCAGAGGGGTTTCGATCAGAATATAGGATTTATTGTAAGATAGGTGTTTTATCAATTCTTGTTTTCCATTTTCAACGTCAAAGTTTACAACATGCAGCAAGGAGTCTTTGGCATAAATGATCATTTTTGAGACTACAGTATCCTGTGTATTTACTGATTGGATTTCGTACGTCAAAACTCCAGAGAAAGCTTTTAGCCTTTGAGATATAGCAGGGAATATAGTAGCAAATATCAGTAAAGTAATTAAGATCGGAGATTTCATATTGCAAGTATACGGAAAAGAAGTTATTGTTGAATTCTTGTTCAAGTGCCGAATTAAAAAGCTAACTTTGTAAGGCTTTATTTCGAGCTAATATGTCAAGCAACTTATCATTCATTATCAATAAATCAGAACTTGGAGCTGGCACAAGAGGTGCTTCCCTTGGTCCGGAAGCTATTCAAGTAGTGGCAAGGCAAAAAAAGTCAAAACTATTTTCCATCCATCCTACAAAAGTTTTACCACATTTAAATGATTTGTTAGATGGGCCCACTGACCATGCGTATGCAAAATACATTGAGGGAATGCAAAAGGTCTACGATACAGTCGCAGAGAATGTTAAAAAATCTTTTGATCAAAGTCAATTTCCGTTTCTTCTTTCAGGCGATCACTGTTCCGCAGGGGGTACCATAAAAGGAATAAAAGAAGCCTTTCCAACAGCTTCCTTGGGAGTAATTTGGATAGATGCTCATGCCGATCTTCACACACCATTAACCTCTCCCTCTGGCAACTTGCATGGAATGCCGTTGGCTACTGCTCTTGGCGTGGAGAATGAGGAAATGAAAAAAAATAAGGTCCCAGAAAATACGATTCAACTATGGAATTCTCTAAAGACAAATTTTGTTTCACCAGAGTGTTTGATATTTATTGGTGTCAGAGATACAGAACCAGAGGAGGATTTTCTTATTTCTAAATTGGGTATAAAAAACTACTCGGTTAACGAACTTACCCAGAGAGGAATCCAAGAAACACTGATTGAGATTCATGACCGTTTAAAGAAATGCGACTTAATTTATGTGTCATTTGATGTTGATTCAATGGACCCTGACGAAACTTCATATGGAACGGGGACACCTGTTGAAAATGGTTTGAGTGTAAGTCAAGCAGAATTCTTGTTGCAAGGATTGATGGACTCACCTAAAACGGCAATTATGGAATTCGTGGAGGTTAACCCTTGCCTCGATGAGAAAGTAAACAAAATGGCTGAGGTGGCATTTTCACTTGTGCAAAAATTGTCTTTGTCTAAACGATTCGCACAATGAATCAACAAATACAAGATTATCTA
>CAMDLY010000100.1 GCA_945902115.1 Lishizhenia tianjinensis
TAGCGGGCCCACCAATGCTTTCTCAACAGCAATTTGGCTCTGTGCTTCCGTGTCATATACTTGTTGCCCCAACCGGTTATCAAAACAGTTGGAATATTTGTGCAGAAAACAGCGATGCACCTGATGTTGAGATGATCGATGATCTTGTAAATATCTTGCAAACATACACTAATGTAGATACCAATAAAATCCGAATATTAGGAACATCAAATGGCGCAGGTCTAGCCAATCGGGTCTTTATAGAAAATACGAATGCAGGAATTGATATTATTTGTTCAGTTGTTTCGCATCTAAATGATTTCCAATACCATTCAGGGGATTTTTATAAACCAAGTGGTGTAAGCGTCCCTAGTAGTTCATACTGTGGCTATGATGTTGTTTCAAACCCTTTATCTTCAAGAAAATATTTAAGTATTAGCAATACAAACGACTACTTAATTCCATATAATGGTGGCTTTTCTCCTAATATAGGAGCAACCTTTTTACCAGCGGAAACCGCATCGCACATTATCGCAACACATAAAGGTTATACTGGAAGTATATTAACTTCTGGAACAACAATAGGTACGGGTTCTCTAGAAATTACAGAATATTCGTATTTATTTGGGGATGTAGTTCATCTAAAAGGAAGTGCACAGCATCAAGCTAATCCTACTCAAAAAAATTATATAACAGATTACTTTTCAGACTGTTTAACCAACGTTGGCATTGAAGAAAATCCTGTAGTCAAAATTAGTGTACACCCAAATCCAACTAATGATATACTTAATATAAAAGTAGATACTTCTTTATCAGGTGCGGACTATGAAATATATGACAATCTCGGAAGATCACTATTTGCTGGAAAAATAAAATCAGAAAACACAAGTATCGATATTTCACTCTTGTCAAAAGGTATCTACTATTTAAGTATCGGAGGATATTTGAAGAATGTAATGAAAATAGTTAAACAATGAAACCAGCCCATAACAGCACCTACCCAAAAGGCGGGGGTTCGTGTTCCAAAGACAGTTTTGTAATTAATCAAACATTAGTTTTTCAAATCAAGTTTTGTGGTAAAAGTCCCGCCCTTCGGGTAGCTGCAAAACGTTAGCGTTCATTGGAAAACCGAAGCGACACAGAAAACAAATAAAAACGAGTATTAACAATTAAAACAAAAAAGATGACAAAAAACACCTGTCCGCCCTTTGGCGTGAAATCCTTACCAATAGCACTGCTTGCAACAGCACTGCTATTTACTGTTGGACTTCGAGCTCAAAGTATTCATTTTGATTACACCGATGATACAAATGCTTCATACAATTTGGAGGATGTGCGCAAAATCACTTTTGATGCAGATGTCATGAATTTGCATTTGTTGGATGGAAGTGTATATGCTTGGAATGTAAGTACGATAGGTCATTATGAATACGATGAAACATCTTTAAATTTAAATGAGTGGATAAGCGCGGCCAATGCATGGGAAGTATCGGTATTTCCGAACCCAACAAACACTAATTTGCACATACGGTTCAATCTTCCAAAAGAAGATGAAGTTTCCATTACATTATATGACATTCAAGGTAAGCTGATTTTGGAAAAGAAGATGGGAAATCAAATTTCAGGTGAACATCAAGAAACACTTGACCTTAAAAACCTAATCCAAGGTTCTTATGTTTGCCGAATAACTGGAAAACAAAACTCGATAACAAAACAAGTAATTAAACAATAAAAAAATGAATATGAAGACAAAAATCACACTATTTGCATTGCTACTCTTTAGTACGTTAGTGGTGCAAGCGCAAACCATTATGAACATTCACCAGAGTAACGGAACCGTATTGCAAATTCCGTTGAACACCATCGATAGTATTACCTACACGATACCCAATCCCGGCAATTTGGCTACCATCACAACAACTGCTATAACGTCTATCACAGGATCAACAGCTGTATCCGGAGGAAATGTGAGTAACGATGGTGGTACTTTGGTAACTCAAAGAGGTATTTGCTACAGCACAAGCTCTTCACCTACTACTGCAAACACGACAATTATAAGCGGAAGCGGTATAGGAAGTTTTTCGAGCAACTTAACTAGCTTAACGGCTAACACAAATTATTATGTACGAGCTTATGCTACCAACAGTGCTGGGACCGCTTATGGAAATGAGGTAAGTTTTACAACCACAGTTGGTATTATTAGCAACCCCGGAACAGGAGTCACTTTTGATGGCTACACATATAGTTCTATGGTTTTAGGTAACGGCCAAGAATGGATGGCTGAAAACCTAAGAACTACCTCCTACGCCAATGGTGATCCAATTCCAAATGTAACAGACAATACACAATGGCAAGGCGGCGCTCCCGGTGCTTGGGTACATTACAACAACGATAGCCAATACGAAAACCCGTATGGAAAACTATACAACTGGTATACAGTAGCTGACCCACGCAATGTGTGCCCTACAGGCTGGCACGTGCCTTCAGATGCAGAATGGACGGTTCTAAGCGACTATTTAGGAGGTCAAGTAGTTGCAGGTGGTAAAATGAAAAGCACTGGAACTGCATACTGGGGAACTCCAAATACAGGTGCTACAAACGAAAGCGGCTTTTCAGGTCTTCCGGGCGGCTCTCGTGGCGACCTAGGTATATTCTCTGATATTGGTGGTCGCGGGGACTGGTGGAGTACTTCGGAGGAAAATTCAGGATATGCCTTGTATAAGGTCATTATAGCTACTTCAAGCAATTTTTATTCCCTCACTTTTGATAAGCGGGATGGAAAATCTGTTCGTTGCCTCAGAGATTAATTTATTTGACCATTTAATTATTTGATAATTTTCCGCGAAGCGGTCGATTTTTTAAAAAAATTGCACTTTACAGTGAACTTCCAGAATATAAAGATACTTACGACTTATTGTTGGCTATTTTTCGGTTTGCGAAAGATTTTGGCAAGGAGTATAAATATACGGTTGGGGAGAGTTTAAAAAAAGGAGACGATTGAGAAGAACCAACGAAACGCTAACAGCAAGCAAGCGCCAGCACGGTTCTTACTTCGGTTGATCGTTCTATTTGTAAAAAGAATGTTTTATCTTCGGAGAAACGTTCTTGTGAAAAGTGGGCCGATCGCCTGCTTGCAAACCGTTATGCGTCACTTTAAAAAGATATTAAATAAATGAAAACATTTCTAGCTGACATATTTCCTAAAATTCAAAGATTTAGCGATAAACTTGATAACTTAACTATGTTGACAAATCAACATTGGGTTTCTATTGATGACATTTTATCAACAAAAACTGTTTACATTTTTAGAACAAATAATGAATTACTAATCTCAAAAAACGGAAAAGTTGAAAAAGCAAAATGGGAACACTTAGGAAATAAATCTTTACTAATAGATAAAACCACTGATAGCTATTTATTCAAACACGGTTTTTTTGACGAAAATGTTTTAGCATTAAAAGTTGACAGTAGCGAAGAGTATGCTGTATTTGTAAATGAGAATAAATATGATGGAGAACTTAATTCTATTGATAAAGTTATTGACTTTTTGAGACAAACATATTTAGACCCCTCAATAAAACCAACAATTGAAATTAGCAAACAGACTGTTTACAGGGAAACGCAAGAAGGCGAAACTTTAAAAATTGTTTCAGTAAATAACGAAACTATTGGGGCTAAGGTTTATATTAACGAAAAACCTGCACGTGATGGAACATATGTTTACAAATCTCTGTCACACAAACTAATTGTAAGGAACGGAGAAATACAAAGCCGATACTATCTTGAGCTATTTAAAGAATATATTTTTGAGAAAATTAATAATTCGGAACCAACAGTTGGAGATAAAGTTTACAATAAAAACTGGACAAGGGTTCCTAATGGTAAAATACGATATTCATTATTCAGTCACTTTGTAATAGAAAATAGCAGTATAACTAAATACTAGAAAAGCGAACGCATAACACGGGTTTGGCAAAAGTGGCGGTTCAGTGCTCCGCAGACACATTTGTGGTTAATCAAACATTGGTTCTCCGCATCAACATTTGTGGTGAAAATCGCCACCTTCCCCAAGCCCGAAACCGTTATCGGTCAGCTTAATAGAACAACCGCAGAAAGAGAAACAAGCTAATGGAAATCATAAAGACAAAAAATATTAATAGTGACCAATTCCAGCAAATAGATCAAATGTGGAATGATGAGTATCCTATTAAACTTAAAGACAGATTT
>CAMDLY010000101.1 GCA_945902115.1 Lishizhenia tianjinensis
ATTGATTACGGAACAGGTTGTATTGATGCTAACGGTCGAACGAAAAAAGGGAAAATCATCATTAATGTTTCGGGAGATATGCGCGTTGCAGGAAATACGAGAACCGTAACATTTGAAAATTTCTATATCAATGATGTAAAAATTGAGGGTTCAAGAAACGCAGAAAATACGGGACCAAATTCAGCGGGGAATATGGTTGTGAAAATAACAGGAGATATTACAGCAACAAATGGTGAATTTTCAAGAAATAGAAGTTTCACACGCTATCGCGAGTGGATTTCGGGAATTGCAACCTGTGATATTAGCGACGATGAATTTCATGTAATAGGTTCTGGGACGGTAATTGGAAGACGAGGAATTGAAATCCCACATACAATTACTGAAAAGATTGTCTTAAAACCAGGTGAGTGCAAGTATCCATTATCTGGAAAAGTAGACATTGGAAATGAATCACGAGGAATTATACTAAATTTCGGCAATGGAATGTGTGATAACATTGCAGAAGCCACTACCAAACGAAGAAACAAAACGTATCAGATTGATTTGGATACGAGGAGGATTATTCAGTAATTCTAAATTAAACAAAGAAACCACGATTTAATTTCGTGGTTTTTGTAATTTTAATTTAAATAATTTCAAATGAAATCATTCAAAATCATTGTTTTACTTTTTGTCTTGGGTCAATTAAAGGTTTTTGCTCAATCTTTTGACCCAACCTTATCCGTAGATTTACAATATACAATCGATAGTTTTCGAACCGCCTACAACCTCAAAGGGATTTCTGCCAGTGTGTATGTTCCCAATCAAGGAACGTGGCTAGGAGTTATGGGAGAATCACATGCTGGAGTTCCTGTAACACCTCAAACTGGATTTGGAATTGCAAGTAACACAAAGTTACAAGCAAGTGTAGGACGACCGCAAACCGACAGACAAACCGACAAGAAACAGAAATTAAAAACTTAACTTTACGACCTTAACGAACAGACAAAAATTGATAAAATCGCTTTTACTATGTTTCTTCTTATTCTTTTGTGTATGTATTTCACAGGCACAGAGTCAAGATACATTTCTTTTTCAAAAGAATTACACACCCGGCACTCTTGATGGTTCAGGTCAATTTATGGGTGGCACGGAGACCTCATGGCTAATTGCTCATAAAGGACAGGTTTTTGCAGGAATTGGCTACTGGAAAGATAACCCAGTAAACGACCCCCAACCGGGACCTCAAATATTGCGAAAGTCCTGTTCGGTATGTCCTTGGCAGGTTGACATTTCATTTGGGCATCCTAAATATTTGGGATTAGAAGCAATGGCTTCTATCGTATTTACACGTGATAGCACAGGTGCAATCCTTCCCACACCCGATACTTTATTGTTGGCTTCGGCACAATATGCAGATACATCGCAACCAGATTCGGCAAGCATTAGCGTTTGGGTTAGAAATGATGTTACAGCACAATGGTCAAAAACCGTGCTTACCACTCAATTCCCAACCGGATTGCCAAACCTGACCGTTCGCCAATTTGCAATACATTTTGACAAATCTAATGGTGCACAATATGTATTTGCCCTCACCAGTATGGGACATATATTTAGAGGTTGCTATGACGCTTCTTTGGCAGGGAAAATAAGGTGGACAAATCAACCTGAAATAGATTTTCCTGCGGGCGACCGATGGATTTCATGGTGTGTTGCAAACGATACCCTATATGCTGGTATTGGTTTGGGCGACCAAACGACCTTTAAACGAACTGCCCTTTTTAGGCGAAATGACAATGGAACATTGTCTACATGGACAGAAGTAAAAAATTGGTTGCCTGCATTTCAAAATGCTTCACTTGGTTTGAGAGGATTGACTGCTATAACGCACCCAAGTATTCCTAATAAACAGTTGTTGTTGGCTTCACGGGAACATCCGGGAGTTATAGAACGCATAGACCCATTAAATAATTACAATGTTCAATTAGATTTTGACCAACGTGCATTTTTTACTCAACTTTGGGGAAGTCTCGGAGGCGGAGCGACCATAGCAGCTTATAATGATATGTTGCCATTTATCCACCCAATAAACAATGAACAGCAATGGCTAATAAGCCTGTGGGTTAATCACCCGAATGATGCTCAAGCACCGTATAATGGCTCATGGTTTCTCATTCGTGGAGCATCAGGAAATTATAGTTACGGAAACATTTATGACCCTACAAATCCTCTACCATCAGGAGAAAAACTAAAAGCCTGTCGCACAATTATACGTTCACCATTTACATCAGATGGTGACACTGTGTTTTATTTTGGAGGTTATGATGCAGGTGGAGCAGGGCTTAAACACAATACGGCTTGGATTTATAAGGGTATTTTGGCAACGAATATGACAACCGGAATACTTGAAAATTTCAATACTAATGAATTTTCTATTTATCCAAACCCATCCAATACCGCACTGTTTATTAAAACAGAAAACAACATTTTTAATCAATACAAAATCATAAATTTTGTTGGGCAATTAATTATTGAAACAAACTTGAACGGAAATAGCATTGATGTTTCAACTTTACAAACTGGTATTTATTTTCTTCAATTAAAGAAAGAAAATGGACGATTATTCACAACTAAATTTATTAAAGAATAAACATCATGAAAAGAATAATTTTTATCACTTTTATTATTTGGGCTGTGAACTCTCCTCTTCTGTTTGCCCAAAATTACACCAAGTATAGCGACATTGCTTACGATTCAATTGTAGGTGTAGATCCAGAAAGGTTAAGCCTTGATGTTTATGTTCCAAACCAACCCAGTGGTCTGAAACCAGTTTTAATTTACAATCATGGTGGGTTCTTTACCGGCAATGGCAGTAAGGATAACATGAATTTTAAGGATGAAGTTTTTACTGATAGTGGTTATGTTGTGGTCAGCATAAACTTTAGGAAATATGCTGCACCTCCATTTCCACCTTTTGACCCTAATAGGGTTATTTACCCAATTCCTGCTCAAGATGCGGCAAACGCCATTCGTTGGGTGTATGATAATATTGGTCAATATGGTGGTGATAAAAACCGCATGGGCATCATTGGGCATTCTTCTGGTGGTCATCAAATTTCTATTCTTTCTACAGATTCAAGCCTGTTAGGTGGCGTAGGGTTACCTCTTTCAACCTTCAAATGTGCATGTGCGCTTGACCCTGGCGGTTACGACATTCCCGTTTACTTATCAATTTCTTCGCAGTCACAAGTGCGGTCTTATCAAAACGCTTTTGGTGAAACAGACACACTTAATTGGATAAAAGCCTCTCCTGCTCGGCAAATTAAATCAAACAACGGAACTCCTCGCTTTTATCTTGTTGCCAGCGAAAATGAAATAAAGAGATTTCTAATGCAACTCATGGCAGACTCTCTTACATCTCATGGCGTGGCAGTAGATACTTTCTTTGCAGCAGGTCTTACTCATGCTGATGTTGATAATTATATCGGTGCGCCCGGTGATACCATAATGACTTGGCGTGTAATGGGCTTTTTTAAAAATTGCTTTAGTAACTTGACAACCTCAATTGATGAAATTAGAGATAGTAGAAATGTATTGCTTATTTATCCAAATCCTTCTAATCAAGTGATTTATATTGAATGCAAAAAAGGCTATCAAATTTATTCATCTAACGGACAATTAATAAAAGAAAGCACACATCCAACAACTCAAATAAGCATTACCGACCTGCCAATGGGACTTTATATTTTAAAGGCAGACAACAAAGTGGGACGATTTATGAAGACACAATAATCCAACGCATTTGGTGGCACATTTGCTTTTTTGCAACCGCACAAAGCCAAACAAAAAAAGCAAAAGAGCCACCAAGCCAACGCACATGGACATTGCAAACATTGACCGACAGACCTTCAATCGTGAAGAAGCACTACTGGTAACACGGGTTTGGCAAAAGTGGCGGTTCAGTGCTTCGTATGACAGTTTTTCATAAATTTGAACATTCGTGCTTCATATGAACATTTGTGGTGAAAATCGCCACCTTCGCCAAGCCCGAAAACGTTATGTGCAACCCTATAAGATAGATTAAACTATCGATGGAAGAATTAGTCTAAATAAAAAGACATGAAAAAAATATTTTTACAATTCATTTTGTTGATTTCACTATCCAATTGGGCTTTTGCTCAAACAAATATTTATGACAG
>CAMDLY010000102.1 GCA_945902115.1 Lishizhenia tianjinensis
CCCTACAACGCCCTCAACACGACTTATTCAGCATTCTTGATGCGGCGTTTTAACCTTACTTCAATTTTCGGGGATGTGTGGTTTTGTTTCTTGATTCTTTTTGTAAAAAAGATGCATGCACAAGATATGCGGGAAGCTAATACATGAAATGAAAATGAAAATCATGGCCAAGTTATAGGTAAATGTTTCCCCTGCATTCAAGAAAAAAATCGCAAAAAGTATCAATGCTCCAAAATTAAACGGCAACGCAGACTTAAACAGACTTACATTTGTTTCCCCGAGGGAATGTCGCAGGTGAGACCACCCTTTCCAACTGTGATGAAAAACAAAGTAGATAGAAAAAGCAATCACTACCGGAATAAAATAGCTCAAGCCTAATAAGAATGAAAGCACAAATAGAGAAAAATTCTTGAACCTTAAGGCTAAATAAAAGGACGCAGCAACCGACGCCAAAAACAATATTTTCCAAGTCAGAACTTGAGGTAAAAACTGAATTTCAAGAGCCTGCAAAATGGCATTTAATTCAGTTGTATGCGATGAAAGTAATGCGGTAAAAAAAAGTATACCCCAAATGAAACCAACAATCGAAGACTGAATTTTCCATTCCTCTGCGTCGGTTTGTCCGAAATGCCAAGAAGAATAGATAATGAAAGAAATTAATGAAATGGTAGGAGAAACAATCCACAATAAATATACTACGGACATGATTGCTATGTACTTAAGTAAAAAAGGGAAACTAATGCTTTTACTTTTGGTCAAAACTCCTATCTTAAAATCAAGCGCTCCGTGTGGAATGCCGATCACAAGCATTCCGCTAAAAATGGTTCCATACATAATAGTATTTGCCTGATTTGGAACAATAGCCGATAGCAAATAGTAGAATATAGATATAATGACTACGGGAGCTACTGGTTTGAATTTGTCAATTGTATAGAAGAACAAGGCTTTTAAAAATATCCCCAATTGGAGCTTAGAAAACATAGAAATATCTTCGTGTAATTTAGTCTTTTCCTCCAAGAATTTAAGAATATACCTTGTCGATTTAATGGCAAATAATCTTTCGAAAATGGGTTTCCCTAAATGAGGCCAAACGGATAAAATATAAATTAACAAGCCATCGTAAAACCTAAATCTTGAATTGGGCGAAGTGGTCCTCGATGAATTTCCTTTTTTCAGCGTGATTTCTTGCGCATGATTATACATGTTCTTAAATGCGTATCCTGTGCTAGGCTTTACTTTATTTGCCCTAGAACCTATGGGGACAATACTGTTTGTGGGCTTGGAGGAGGAAATGTCCATGGACATTGGGATTTTTCCCCTTTCAATAGCGGCAATGGTATACTTACCGTATTTTTTCGTAATGTATTGCTGAAGCTGATCATGGGCGTAATCCTCTTCGATTACCTCTTTGCCAAATCGAGTGAACTCTATCAATCCCTCATTTGTTGAAAATGGGAGGACATAAACAAATTGCGTGAAATTTCCTTGATCCACATTAAAATCCATCAGCGTGCATATGTTAGGATCAAAAAACCCCTCATTCAGAATTACTTTGAAGCCAAGAAATGATTGCCAAATATTTTGTTTTTGATTTTCTGACCCACTCGGTTTAGGTATTCTAGAATCAAAAATCTTTTCAGCAAAGTACTCTCCACCTAAAGTCTTAACAATAGCCCGATCTGTTTCATATAAATCAATCACGGTATCATTCAGAAATTTTACATCGTAGTTCTCTAGAATCTTTCGTGTTGATTCATAAAGCTTCTCACACGTTACATGATTGTACCTCAAAGGTAAAATACAATTAGCACTTACCCCATCAAAGGTAACCTTATCCCAACTGTGAGTAATTAAATGATTTAAGTCTTCAATAATAGACTCAGAGGGTTTTGCCCAAAAACAAAATGTTTTGTCGTTAGTGTTTTTTTGCAGCGGGTCAATAATCAATATTTTTTTTCCCAGCAGTTCCTGGCATTTATGGAACTTGTGAATGAGTAAACAGGAACTAGCTCCAAAGCCCGAGAATACAACATCATAAACTAGTTTAGAATCATTCAAACCACGTTTTATTAAAGAAAACAAATATTTTATTAATCAGTTCCTTCGCCTAGCTTCACAAAAACCAACTGACCGAACAATTTTTATTATGCTTGATTGCTTTTTTAGCGTGACAAACCAATGTAGTCAAATGTAATTATTTATTCTAAAATATTTTATCGTACCCTAATAGAAAAGTTGTTTTTACCTTGCAGCCGCTGTTTTAAATTAGAGACTTTTTGACTCATTGATATCATTTAAAAATTAAACCAAATCGTGAAATAAAAAATTTGAATTTAACTAGTTTCGCCAAGAAATAGAAAGAACGCGTTAACTGCACATTTAATTCCTCTTTTTATATTTTTTTCCCAAATCAAAAAAAATATTTTCACTTTTCTGAACTTAATAAATGTTTTTTTGTTCAAAGTTTTTAAACAATCTTTAAACAAAATAAATTATGAAAAAACAAAAGTGCAACCTAATAGGTCTCTTTGGATTCCTATTTATGAGCTTCAACGGCTTATCTCAGACCAATGTGTTTGACAACGTTATTGCTCCAAGTCCCAATCACACGTATCTTGAAGCTGCATTAATCCAAGCCAATTTGGTAACAACCCTTCAAAATCCAAATGCCAACCTTACTGTTTTTGCTCCCGATGATGCAGCCTTTACAGCCCTTGCAACTGCTTTGGGAACAGATATAACTGGTTTGTTAGCATCACCATTACTGACGAATATTTTAACGTACCATGTTTTGGGTGCTGAAGTAGTTTCTGGTTCTTTAACTAACGGGCAAATTGCAGCTCCATTGAATACAGCTAATACATTGAAAGTAACAATTGATGGAACAAATGTATTCATCAATCAAGCACAAGTAACAGCAGCAGATATCCAAGCGGACAACGGAGTAGTGCATGTATTGAATGCAGTTGTTCTTCCGGTACAAACCGTTGCTGACCTTGCGATAGGTTCTCCGGCTCATACGATATTAGTCGCTGCTGTAGTTGAAGCACGTTTATTGCCAGCACTTACTAATCCTTTTGCCTCATTAACCGTATTCGCTCCAACGAATGATGCATTTGCAGCTGCTTTAACATCCCTAGGAATTACTGCTGGAGAATTATTAGCATCACCATTACTGACTAGTATTTTAACTTATCATGTATTGGGTGCTGAAGTGGTATCAAGCTCTTTAACCAATGGTCAAATTGCAGCTCCATTGAATACAGCTAACACATTGAAAGTAACAATTGATGGCACAAATGTATTCATCAATCAAGCACAAGTAACAGCAGCAGATATACAGGCGGACAACGGAGTAGTGCACGTATTGAATGCAGTTGTTCTTCCGGTACAAACCGTTGCTGACCTTGCGATAGGTTCTCCAGCTCATACGACATTAGTCGCTGCTGTAGTTGAAGCACGTTTATTGCCAGCTCTTACTAATCCTTTTGCCTCGTTAACTGTATTCGCTCCAACGAATGATGCATTCAATTCTGCCTTAGCAGCTCTTGGCAT
>CAMDLY010000103.1 GCA_945902115.1 Lishizhenia tianjinensis
GACAATAGTCATCCAACTATTGACGGTAGTTATGTTGCAGCCTTAACCATTTACAGTTCAATTTGGAAAAAGCCATCAAACGGCTTAGCATTCAATGCTGGATTAACCCCGTCTCGTGCGCTATATTATCAGCAGATGTCCGATAATACGATATATAATAGCCAAAATGATTGGAACTTAACGATTAATAATCCGCTTGCCAACTTTAGTTATTCCACAAATGGCAACACCGTAACATTTACCAATACATCTTCTTCGAATATGAACAACCCACTGAATTATTTCTGGGATTTTGGGGACGGTAACACATCAGTTTTAGAAAATCCAAACCACTCCTACTCCTCAACTGGGATTTACTCAGTAAATTTAATTGTTACGGATTGCATTTTTTCAGACACTGCGAGCTTTACTGTTCAATTAGGCACAACTGGTATTCATGAAAATGAAATTTATCAAATACGGATATATCCAAATCCTACAAACTCGTACTTAAATTTTGATTATGGCAAGGTCATAAATGGTTATAATTTGATTATTAAAAATATCTTCGGGCAACAAGTTTTTCATAAAACAATCACTTCACAAACTGATTATCTGAATTCATCGAATTGGGGTGGTAACGGACTATATTTTGCCCATATCATTGACTCGCAAGGAAACACCATTGAAATAAGAAAAATTATACTTCAATAGCCCATCCCATAACAGCACATTGGCAATAGGCGGGGTTTCGTTACCGCTTGACAGTTTTGTGGTAGCCGAAAGTTCAGTTCTCCGAACTAACTTCTGTGCTGAAAAGCCCGCCCATCGCCAATCTGCAAAACGTTACCTGCAAGCTTACCGACCGACTCCAATTGAAATATGTTGATAAAAAAACAAAAAAACATTTTGACATTTAATTAATTAGACTACTTTTGTCCAAACAATAATTGTCTAATGAAAACCTTTGGAGAAATAATAAAATCGAAACGCGAAGAACAAAACCTGTTGCTTCGTGAAATTTCTGCCTTGACTAATATTGATCAATCTATCATAAGTAAATTAGAAAAAGGAGAAAGAAAAGCTTCTCGAGAACAAGTCTTGAAACTTGCTGCAATTTATAAAATACCTGATAGCGATTTAATAATTTCTTGGCAAAGCGACAAAGTCGCTTATGATTTAATGCTAGAAAATGATGCCGATAAAATTTTGAAAGTGGCAGAATCAAAAGTTAAATATCTTAAAACCATAAAAAAATGAAAAAAAACTTATTATCATTATTTACTGGTTGCGGTGGAATGGACATTGGTTTTGAAGGTGGCTTTAAAATTCCAAAAGCAACAATTAACAAGAACATACACAAAGACTGGATTCAAAAAGAAGATGATATATATATTTATTTAAAAGAAACATTTTTTGAAACCAAATTTGCAAACGATATTAGCGAATACGCAAAGATTGCTTGGAACGATTACTTCTCAAAGAGAAGAGGTCACGACCTAAATGGAACTTTTAGAGTTGGTAGTATTGTAGATATTGTAAAAGAATATCAAAATGGAAACAAAACAGTATTTCCTAAAAACATAGAAATTGTAACTGGCGGTTTCCCTTGCCAAGATTTTAGCGTAGCCGGAAAACGCAAGGGTTTTAATTCACACAAAGACCATCATGGAAATATCATAGATTCAGATATTCCAACAGAAGAGACAAGGGGCAAACTTTATATGTGGATGAAACAAGTTGTTGAAATTACTTTACCGAAAATTTTCATCGCTGAAAACGTCAAAGGATTAGCAAATTTAGGCGAAGTAAAAGAAATTATACAATCAGATTTTTCTAATATTAATGGAGATGGTTATTTAGTTTTATCCCCTAAAGTTTTACATTCTGGTAATTTCGGTGTTCCACAATCAAGAGAAAGAATAATATTTATCGGATTTAAAAAATCTGCACTTACAAAAGAAGCTTTAGAAGAATTATCTAAAAATGATATTTCAGAAAAATATAATCCTTATCCTGTTCCAACACATAGGTTAAACGGAGAAATGCATTATTCATCTGTTGAACACTTGATGACAACGTTTACAAAAAGCAAAGAAGTATTGTTGGATTTAAAAGAGCCTGAAGATGCATCTGACTTATCACAAATTCACTATTCAAAAGCAAAGTTTATGGGGATTCATTGTCAAGGACAAAAAGAAATTGAATTAGAGAAACTTGCTCCGACTATACGTTCAGAACATCACGGAAATATTGAATACCGTAGACTTAATCTTGCGAACGGTGGAAAAAAAACAAATGAATTACAAAAAGGACTTAAAGAAAGACGCTTAACTTTACGAGAATGTGCAAGAATCCAAACATTTCCAGACGATTTTAATTTTGTAATACCCAATAATGAAAAGAACACAAAATTTTCAGTTAGTCCATCTGTGGGTTATAAACTAGTAGGGAATGCCGTTCCACCATTATTAGCATACCACATTGCGAAAAAAATAGAATCAAACTGGAAATTCTATTTTAATTCTTAGTATTATTGCCTAAATTTAATTTGGGCATAATGGCTAAAGAAATCTATAAAATATTCAGTGAGGAGTTATTAATCAATAAGATTAAAGAAAAACTTCCCTTTCTTTTTCAATTAGCTGAAATTGACAACTCTCGTGATGGGAAGTTAGGAATGGAAATTGGATCTGCAAGAGAACGAATTGTAATTGCACTACTGATCTACAAATTTGGAGAGAAAAATGTTAAAACTGATATAGCAATAACTGAAAGTGAAATAGATGTAATTGTTTTTGATGAACCAATTTCAATTAAAACGGTAACAAATAGAAACGTTGTTGGTGTAAAATTAATATGGACTGTTGATGCTCAAAAGGCCTTAGCATTTATAAATAACTACTCACCTGAATGTGATATTTTATATGTTCATATAAATTGGGCTGGGAAAGGCGGAATGTATCTGTTATCCAAAGAAGGACAGAAAGAGATTTTAAAAAAATATGGAAAAGCCTTTTATTTCAAATTGCCAAAAGCGGGTACAAATCCAAGAGGAGTTGAAATTACCAATGAAGCAATAAATAAACTTGTAGAACATTCTTCAACTAAAAAGATTGAAATTGATTGGAGCAGGGACGAATCAGTAGAATACAATTCATATGCAAGGTGGGTAGACCATTGGAAAGAAAAATAACAATTTACTTTTAAAGCACTTGACTCGCTTGACAATAAGGCGAACCGATAAAAAAGCCAGCAGGTAACAGCACCTACAAAAAATTGGCGGTTCAGTGCTTCGTATGACAGTTTTGTGGTTCAACAAACATTCGTTCTTCGTATGAACATTTGTGGTAAAAATCGCCAACTTCTTGTAGCTGCAAAACGTTATGTGTAATGACAACCAGTACTAAAATGAAGTGGATAAATACAATTTTCATCATTCTTTTTTTGTACTCATGTAATAATGAGAATAAAAAAATGAGCCATTCAGATTTGGTTGACAATGACACTATTTCTGAT
>CAMDLY010000104.1 GCA_945902115.1 Lishizhenia tianjinensis
GTGTTTTCATCAATTTTAATAGCCCCTTCTGGGATTTCTTGCGCATAACAATTTTGAAGTGATAGAACCAATACGCTAAGGAGAACAAATACTATTTGCTTCATTTTAAAAGGTTTTTAATTATTTCACAAAGATATTTTTCCACAACTTTCATTAGTGCTTTTTTAATTTAAATATTGTTAATTAAGCATAATGGTTTCAAGGCAGGCGAAGAAAGCGATTTAACAGAAAGACTTCCTACTTAGCACCAACTTCAAATTTACGAATAAACTTTATAGCGAAGTGCAATTCTCGCTTTTTGCGCTTGCCTTGTGTTAGAGAAATTATATGCTAAAATTGTATTTTATAAACCACATTCGGGAAAAATCCGAGTTGATAGGTTGTGCTGATGTTTTGGGATTTGCTATCATATCTCATTGAAAAGACATTCTTGTGATTTGTCACATTTTGTAGATCTAATGATAAGGTTTGTGCTAGTTTTCGTTTGGAACTATTGAGGGTAAAACCGGCTTTAATGTCTAAACGATAATAAGTTTCATAGTAACTTGAATAAACATCTGTTGAAAGCACTTCGTGGCCAATTGCTTTTGATGTAGTTAGATCAATTGGAGTATAGGCTCTTCCTCCTGCGTTGGTGAATTTAATGTCGACAGAAAAGCGATTTCTTTTTTCTTGTCCTATTTTCCATTCCTTTCCAGCCAAAACATTGAATACATACTTTCCGTTAAAAGCAGTGTTGCGTTCAATGCCATCACTTCCAACAAAGGTTGAATTGTAAACAGATGCCGTAAATAAGGCATAATACCCTTTGTTGAAGAACTTCTCTACAGTCAATTCGATCCCGTAATTGGTCCCTGTACCAGTATTTACCAAACTATCCATCAAATCAGTTTTAAACGTTGCCCCAGTGTTCAACATCGAATAATTGCTTGAAAATGAATTCACAGGTACATTGTAAATGGCTTGGTAGTAGGCTTCAGTTTTAATTCTCCAGTCAGTGAAAGGTTGAAGATTATATCCTACTACAAAATGATGACTTTTGGTAAAATCTAGGTTCTTGTTGTTGAAAATAGTGTTTCCAGATGCATTAGTTGTTTGAATGAAGTAAACGTTAATCGGTTGCATTTGTGAGTGCAAACCATAGCCAAAGTTTAAACTGCTTTTATTGCTGACAGCATAATTCAAACCTACTCGCGGTTCAATGGAAGTTGAATTGTTCAAGAAGAAATGCTGTGAGTGAATCCCCGTATTCAAAGTTAACTTGTTAGTTATGGCATATTTTAAATGAGCATATCCTTGAAGAAAGTTGGTACTGCTGTTGTAATCCCAGATTTGGATTTCAGGCAGAAAGAATTTTTCCCGTGTTTTGTAATTAAGATTTAACCCAATAATCTCATCTTGAAAACCAGCTTTAAAGAAGAGACGTGAATTGACTTTTAAATTATAACTGCTGCTTAAATAATAAGTTGTTTTTGCAACGTTGCTTACCTCTCGAACAAAACTACTGTCTGCCATTGGGTCGAAGTCATAGACTGTTTGATCCGAACTTGAATAATTAACTCCAAAAGTGGAAGAAATGAATGATTTGGTATTTAGTTGCTTAAAATGGCTCAACCCTGCAATTCCAATATTACTGGCAAAATCGACTTTATTCCCATTTCCATATAGTGTGTTGGATGGCCCTCCTCCGATATTAATTGTGCTAGTTGCAAGAATTCCGAAAACGGAGAATTTACCTAATTTGGTATTTCCACTGTTCAATTTGAAAGAAAGATCTTGATAGGAAGGAGTCGCCGTGGTACCAATATTAATTCCTGCAGCCTGCGCAATTCCAGCTAAAGAATAGCGATAACCAACCAAATAGGATGCATCACTTTTTTTGCTAAACGGTCCTTCAGTAGTTAATTCCAACCCTGTAATCACGCCAGCTTGGAAGGTTGTTTCTCGTTTTTTGTTGTTTCCATTTCTTAAGCCAAGATCAAAAACACCTGCTGTCGCGTTTCCATATTCAGCGGGAAAAGCGGATGTGAAAAAGTCAGAGTTCTTTAATAAATTGGTATTCAATGCACTTACAGACCCACCTGTTGTGCCGACTGACGCAAAATGATTTGGATTTGTTACATTCATGCCGTCGATTCTCCACAAAACTCCGATTGGCGAATTTCCACGAATGACAATATCATTTCTGCTGTCATCAGGTGCGCTTACACCAGCAAAATTAGCAGCCAATCGAGCAGGATCATTTCGGCCACCCGCATAGCGGTTTACCTCCTCCATCGAAAAGGTCCGAGTACTTACAGTTGCTAGTTTGTTGATCGTTCCTCCTTTATTACTTGCTTTTACAGTTACTTCTGAGAAGTGCTGAAATTCTTCTTCTAAAGCAAGATCAAGAATAACTTCTTTACCTGAAGTAACCATAACATTTGGGATAATCAGTGTTTTGTAACTCGTAAAACTTACCTTGACCTCATACCTGTCTGGTGGTAATGATGTTAGTACATAGTTTCCGAGTGAATCGGAAATTGCACCAATTTTCAAGGAGACAATCTGCACAGATACGCCAGGGATTGGTGCTTGCGATAGTTTGTCGGTGATGGTTCCCCGAATTGTTTGGGTGTTGTTTTGAGAAAATGAAATGGCAGGAATAATCAAGGAAAGAAGAAAAATACGCAACATACTGAATTAAAAAGTGACTAAGCTGAATTGCTTCATACGTCATTTAGATGTTAAAACTTCAGTTTACTTGTGGATGTAGGTTAAATACTTTCTCTAACTTATATATAACCCCCATTTTTTGAGGCTTAGCTCGCAAGTGGGTTGGCTAACTCTCATTTTAGGAGAGTTATCAAATATAATCATTACTATTTTAATATTCAACAAGAAAACTCATCTAAAAAAATAGATCGGTAATAAAATTTAGTTAGAGTTCCTCAAAAGTGCTTCTGATGTTTTAAATGTTGAGGTATTCATTAATAAGGTCTCTACTATGAGAATTTCAAATATATTAGATCCATGCGCTTGGCTAAATCTAAATCTTTGTCAGTAATGGATGAGGAAGTATGTGTTTGAAGGTTCACGCGAACAAGATTGTAAGTATTTTCCCAATTGGGATGATGATCTATTTCTTCACATGCCAAAGCCACCTCACTCATAAAGGAAAAAGCCGATGTAAAATCTTT
>CAMDLY010000105.1 GCA_945902115.1 Lishizhenia tianjinensis
ATAAAAGATGGTGTTCGATTTGAGCTTGCCTCAAAAAATAAGACGGAACGTATTTCTTACTGATTACATAAATACATATTCTACCTCACCCCCCAATCCACTTCCATGGTTTCTTGGCGCGAGGTGGGTTTTTGTTTGCCGTTGGTGATCTCCTCTACCCGCTTTTCAGCGTATTGCTTGAGCGTGTTCACTTTGAGTTCTTTGCCTTCGTTTTGCTTTAGGCATTCCAAGATGCTGTAGGTGAAGGCGCCGTTTTCGATGGTTTTACCATCAACTTTGATGGCTTCCAGTGCGCTTTCTTGCCCACCTGCTGCGGAGATAATAACCGAACCCGTATTGTTGCGCACATTGACAAACAACTCATTCATTTTTTTGAAATTGCTTTTGTTTTCTTCTTCGAGTTTGATGATGACGCCTCGAGCAGCCAAAACCTGTGAGCTGTCCATACTTTTTTCTTTTTGTTGGAGCTCTTGCTTCAACACTTCTGTCTTGTCGTTCTCTCCACTGTTGCACGCATCCAACAACAATAACTTTTGTCGGGCAGGAATTCCATCCAGTAAGCTTTCCAATTCTTCGTATTTCAAACCGCGTGCTTTGGGATTATTGAAATCCACATCGTACATAGCGAGGTAGAAATTGAGGCTATCATCCAACAGACCATGAGAACTGCACGAAATGATCACTTTATCGTTGACGCTGGTTTTGTTCAGGTAGTCTTTGAGTGCAAGGATATTCTCTTTGGTGACTTGTTAGTCTGCAAATATTAAAGCATCTAAATTCTTGTTTTCAGCCGAGAAAACATTTGCTAAATCTAGACTAAACTAAATGTATATGGTTGTTTAGATTTAAAAAAATAAAGTTTTAACTTCGCTAGAAACTAATGGTGATTAATCGTTATAAAAAAGCTACCTTAGCCTATGAGATTTTGTATATCAGCACTTATATCTTTGATCCTATCAGCGAATTTGTTTGGACAGAACGAAACGAGAGGTGTGATTATAAATTTAGCAAGAGAAGTTACAAATTTTAGCGGGACGGCCTATGCTTTGGTTGTAGGAATTTCAAATTATAAAAATCCATCTATTCCCCAATTACAATATGCCGACAAAGATGCTGTTGCTTTTCATAAATTTTTGACAACGAGTGGTGTTCAAGAAGAAAACATCCATCTCTTGTTAAACGAAAATGCCACCAATGCAGCATTTTGGACCATTTTAAACTATATTTCACAAAAGGCTAAAAAAGGAGATCAAGTCTACATATATTTTAGTGGACATGGTGATGTGGAAACACAAACGATTGTAAAAGATGCCTATTTATTGCCTTACGATTCTCCATCTAGTGTATATCCAATGGGGGCTATAGGAATGATTTACCTAAAAAGCTGGTTGGCAACCTTTTCATCAAATGGAATTCAAACCATATTTGTAGCAGATGCATGTAAAAGTGGTAGTTTAATTGGAGGAAGAGAAGGCATGGAAGCAGCAGCGAATATGTTAAAGGATAAATGGCAAGACGAAATTAAAATTGTCTCGTGTCAACCAGGTGAATTATCGCTTGAAGGAGCCAATTGGGGAGGCGGCCGTGGCTTGTTTTCTTATGAATTAATAAATGGTTTGTCAGGTAACGCTGACAAAAACCAAGACAAAATTATTTCACTAAGAGAATTATACCTCTACTTAATGGAGGTTGTACCAGAAAAAGCAGGTAAACACCCTCAAAACCCAATTTTAACTGGGAATTTAGAATATAACATTTCTAAGAAAAATGAATCACTATATGCGTTCAATCAACAATTAACAATTAAGGAATCAAATGAGCATCTTGCAATAAATACTGGAGATAAAAATGCTAGAGGGATTTCAAAGCCGGATAACAAGGATTTACAAAAAAACGATTCAATTTCTAATAAAAATGAACTTTCCTCATCTTTTAACTTTAACAGTGATCCATTAATAAACATTCGGTCTATGCCTGTAAACACTGCAGACACCGCAATTAATTCACTGTATAATAAATTCTTACATGAAATAGACAATAATAACATCATCGCTTACAACCCACCAAATGCTTATGACTCATATCAAAAGCTAATGAAACTGAAAGAGGAAAACAAAGGGTTAAAAGAAAATGCTAAACTTGTTTTCTCGAACAAATTAATGACGGATATTAAAATACTGATTGAATGGTTGTTGTCGGGTCCATCCAATAGAGACAAGGGCTTTGATTTAGGAAAAAGAAGTTTTGAAGCAACCATTCTACGCGAGGTTTTAGGTGACAAAAAACTCAAAGAAAATGGTATGTTTGCACAAGTACTCTTGGCTGAAAGCTGCAGAACGATAACATTTAATAGAAATCATGATTTACATATGCCAAAGGAAATTGCCTTGGCAAAATTAGATACTGCCCTTGTTTATGATCCCAATGCAGTTTATGCGACCTGTTTAAAGGGTATAATTTATGAAGAAGAGTATTTAGACAAGAAAACTGCTATTGTTGAATACAAAAAGGCATTAAGGGGAAACCCTAACTTTACAATAGCTAAACATTTGTTAATTAGACAATTATACGAATCAGAAAGCTACGATACGATACTAACCTATTTAGCTCTCGGAAATCGAAACCTTTTTATTGACGTCATTAGTTGGGAAACTTATAAAAAACTGAACATTAAAGATTCCACCTCCGTTTATTACGCGAGAGTTTTAAATCAATGTTATTCTCCCTTGAACAGCGAAGTTTCTTATCGAAACAATAAAGATGTAGCCGATTGGTTAATCGATATCAAGCAACACGCTGATGCTATTGTTTTCTACGAAAAGTCTATACCAGCCTTTCAACGTTTTATGGGAGACTCTATGTTTCGAATAATTGAAAGTCGCTCGTTACAAGATTCAGACAGAGAAATTGATTTGACAGAAGAATACAGCAGTTTGTATTATAATTTAGCGTGTTGCTACTCTACAACAGGCAACATAGTGAAGGCTTTGGAAGCAATAGAAACGTCCCTAGAAGGAGGCTGGACAGATTTTGACTGGATGCGAAAAGACGAGGATTTAAAAGCGCTTCATTCAAATAAAAAATTCTTTAAGATGATTAGCCAAAAAGAAAAAGCATTCAAAAAATTGAATCAGAAGTAACTCCTCACCCCAATCCACTTC